>JAQUEY010000200.1 GCA_028684955.1 Eubacteriales bacterium | reverse complement strand
ACATCGCCCGCGCCGTTCATGCGGCCGGGCTTGACGTCGTTGCCTACTCGGGCTATACGCTGGAACAGCTGGTGGCGATGGCCAGGGAAGACACAGCCATCAGCGACTTGCTCAGCCAGGTTGACCTTCTGATCGACGGCCCCTTCATCCTCGCTGAACGCGATCTGACGCTTCAATTCCGCGGAAGTCGTAACCAGCGCTTGCTGGGTCAGGCTGAGATCCGTCAGAGAACGTTCTAAATTTGAGAACCTTTCTCGTTAAGTTCTGTTTTGGCAGCTCAATTATCTAGGCAGTCGCTCAAGATTCTGATAAAGTTCCCTAACCTCGTATCTGAAACTGCTCAGATCACGAGACATTGCACAAAAACACACAGGGAACAGAGCCCAGACCAGAAAGGATTTGACCATGGAACTGATACTTGGCCAAATGGCCGGACTCCAGCTGCTTAATCATTTTTTCATCACCTTGCTGATCATCATACCGATGGTTCTCATCGCCCGGACAGTCGTAGCCGGGACCCGCTATTCTCCGATCCTGATCATTGTGATTTTTGGTCTGCTGATGGGACTCGTCCTGGTCAAGACCGGCACGACGACGCCAGGCCTGCCGGAATTCCCGATTGTCGGCCTGATGAGTAAGGTGACGATCATCGCCTTGATCGCTTCCTTTTTCGTCGGTGGCCAGGAATTGTTCAAGATCCTGTCCGGAAAATCCTTTGACATCGAAGACATCATCAAACCGTCTGATGAAGAGATGGTCCTGGGCACCAAACGGACCCAACTCGTTTTCATCGTCCGGGCCTTTTTCATCCTGATCGGCCTGGAAAGCACCAAACGGCTGATCCAGGGTTACCCGGCAGATGACATCCTCGGATCGTTTTATCCCCTGATTGCCTATCTCGGCCTGGTCGGGTCCGTCATCCTGATCGACTACAAGGCCATCATCCTGGACAAGCGCCGCTACATCGGCAAAGGCCTAGCAGAATTGGCCGGTATCCTGGTGGTCCTTTTGCTATCACAGGCGATTGCCACCTGGATCAAGCCCCTGATCGGCCTGCCACAGATCTTTTTTGCCATGATCCTGTCCGCTGCTCTCGGCATGGTGTTCACCAACTGGAAATTCGGTCCGACTTTGCGCGCCTTGCTGTTCGCCGGTATTCCCGTTGTCCTTGCCGCCAACTTTATTGTTGGTGGCTCGCAATTCCTCGAGGCATTCCAGCTGACCGAGATGTACTCGGTCATCGGCTATGGCTTTTTTGGCCAGATTTTCTGGATGTTCGGCGGACTGGCCCTGCTGATTTTCCTCGGCAAGGCCAATCATGTGCGCAATCTGGCACCGGGCATGGCGGGCGCCCTGTCGCACTCTGGTCTGACCGGTGCCTGTACCGCCGGCGATTTAGGCCATGAAGCTGCGGCCAGAGCCCCGATCATGATCAATGTACCTTTCTTCGGCCATGTTTTTGTCTTCTCGATCCTGGCCGCCAGTGCCGGTGCTGGCCAGTTGATGGCCGGCTGGGCAGGCGCTGTTGGCCTGGTCGGAATCGTCTTGACGGTTCTGTCCCTGGGCCGCCTGAAAAAAGCCAATGGCAATGATGCCCTGGAGGTCAAAGGTCTGATGCTGTTTGCCTTCGGCTGGCAGTTGACTGCCGTTTTTGGCAGCTTCCTGCTGATGCACTTTTCCGGGGCCCCGATTTCATCGGCGGCCATGGCCACTTCATCAGCCCTGTCCCATTTCGGCCTGTTTGCAGCGACCCAGGGTAGCATGTTTGGCGACCAGGCTGCCGGCCTGATCCCTTTCATCTTTGCCATGCCCTTTCTGGTCCATCCCGCTGTCTTTGGCATGTTCGGCCGGGCGGCTACGAACGAGGGCCGCATGCCCAGCAAAACAACCTTGGTTTTTGCCATCATCGGCACACTGGGTGTGATTGGTTCTTTGTTTATCCTGCCCACCCTGTAAAAACTGTCTGCTTGATCATTCCAATAAAAAACCCCGGGGTTGCGACCTGCAATCACCGGGGTTTTTGTGTGGTGCCTGTTTCAGTCACCGCCTTAATCCCGCTCCGCCAGCGTCGCCAGCGGATCGGGATGGTCGAGGTACCAGCGGATCATGCGGCCGGCAATACTCGTCGTGTCCGGAATTTCCGGCAGGTTGTCTCGCCGGTACCAGCCGGCTGATTCGATTTCAACACCGTCGACCTGGATCTCCCCACTCTCATAGGCACCGAAAAGGCCGATCATCAGGGAATCAGGAAAGGGCCAGGGCTGGCTTGCGAAATACCGGATCGAGTCAATTTTGATTCCGACTTCCTCAAAAACCTCGCGCCGGGCTGTATCCTCGAATGTTTCGCCAGGTTCCATGAAACCGGCTACCACACTGTGCATGCCAGCCCGGAAATTCTTGTTGTGGGCCAGCAGAATCTGGTCATCCTTGATGATCGCGATGATGATCGCTGGCGAGATGCGTGGGAAAATCAGGTTGCCGCAGGCATCGCAAATTTTAGCCCGCTCGTCATCCTTCATCCGGGTCGGCGCGCCACAACGGCCGCAATAACGGCTCTGGCTGTCCCAGTGCAGGATCTGGGAGGCCCGGCCTGCCAGCATGAAGAGATCATAGGGGAAATCTTTGCCCAGGGCGCGCAGGTGGCTGAAGGCGTGCCCGGCTGGCGCTTCTGCACCACCGGGAATGGCAATGCAGTAGTAATCTTCACCCCGGTATTCGCCCAGATAGAGATGGCCTTGCGGGCTGTCTGTCAAAAAGGAAAGCACCGACGGGCCTGGTATTTCTGGTCCAGCATCTGTCGTTCGTGTCAGCAATAACATGTCGCTGAAAATCAGCCAGCGCTCGGGGCGATCCCCTGGATTTTCCGGCGCCAGGCCTGGTTTGTATTGGTCGTAGAAACTCGGTCGGTGCATCAAACTGTTTGCGCCTCCAACGGTCCATATCAATGCAAGCATACACTTTTTTTCGTGCGCTGTAGAGTAGGTACATTGAACGGCTCTTTGCTTATTACCGTGAAATGTTTATTAAAAACCAAGGGTGTCGCGCGAAGAAGGGTGGCCCTTTCGGCGGAAACTGCACGATCCGGGGCCAGGGGTCGCGCGAAGGGTGCCCCCAGAGCGGAAGTTGCACGATACGGGGCCACCCTGAACATTCAGGCACCTCGTGGGTCTGTGACGCCAAAGGTTACAGCCGCAGGCTCTCTGAGGTTTGATGGTTCGTTGTTGCACGAAATCGACCCCGACCTGGTTTCTGAAATTTCAATTTTCAGGTCGGGGTCGTTTTCCGGAAGTTCAGATAAGGAACCCTGCTGATCCTACAGCCGCAGGCGGTTTGGGGTTCGTGTCAGGATCAGTGTCAAACACCACCATGGCCCGGAATTGTGAAGTTTCACGATCCGGGGCCAGGGATGGCGCGAAGGGTGGCCCCCAGAGCGGAAATTTCACGATCCGGGGCCAGGGGTCACGCGAAGGGTGGCCCTGCGGGCGGAAAATAAACGTTCCAGGGTGCACGTTTCACTGCTTGGTTGACCGTCAAGCTGATCAATGGCTGCGACTGCAAGAAATCCAGTTCTGACCTGCCTTTCACGGTATTAGATAAAGAGCCCCTTGAACGCTTGACAACGGCTTCTCTCTGACATATATTTTAACTAAGTTAAAATTCGAACGTTGTTAAAAACCAGTGAAGAGGTTACACGATGACCTTGAGTAAAAAAGAGCGGACCTTGCAGGAGAT
>JAQUEY010000199.1 GCA_028684955.1 Eubacteriales bacterium | reverse complement strand
TGGTCGATCCCGAGACCCTGCCCGACTGCCTCGCCGTCACGGCCACCAGCGAAGACGGCCTGATCATGGCCCTCCAGCACAAGACCCTGCCCGTTTTCGGCCTGCAGTTCCACCCCGAATCCATCCTCACAGACGAAGGCTCGAACATGCTGCGTGCCTTTGTGGAGAAGACTTGAGTCAGGATCACCGGCGGTCATTCAATGCAAAAAAGTCAAACGTGCGGTTGCAGGGTGAATTCCGGGGGGTAACCCCTTGCTGAAAATCACCCTGCTATTTGCCTGCAAAAAACTCGCCGCCCCGACCCTGGCCGGACTCCAGGAATACAAAAAACGCCTCTCTCAAAGTTGCCAGCTCGACTGGAAAACCGGCGTTGAGCCTCCGTCTGATGGTGATTCAAACAGCCAGCTGCAAATCATCCACCTCGAACGCACCGGCCCATCCCTCACCTCCCCCGAACTCGCCAGCCAGATCCAGACCAGAATGACCAGCGGCACCAGCCACCTGGTTTTTTACGTCGGCGTGTTAAAAAAGGGAAGGGGTCTGTTTTTTGAAAAACTCTCGCTTTCGCCTGTGGCTCTAGGCTCAAACACCGCTGGGCTCTTAATGGCAGAGCAAATCTACCGAGCGTTTCGGATCCTGGAAGGTAAAGCTTATCATAAGTGATTCCGTCACGCTCGACCAGCTGATCGCAAACAATCACAAGTTATACGGAATTCAGCGGTGTGAAGATCAGATCAAATGGACTTGGCACAGGAGGCTGGTCATGACTACAGGCAAAATCCGCCAACTTCAGCAACTCATTGACCAAGCAGCCCGGATCGTGTTTTTTGGCGGAGCAGGCGTTTCCACCGAAAGCGGTTTGCCTGACTTCCGGGGAACAAAAGGTTTGTTTTCCGAAGCTAGCGAATCGCCGGAAAAGCTGTTGACTTATGACTATTTCCTCAGTCATCCGGATGAATTCTATCAATTCCACAAAACGCATCTGGTCTTTCCAGATGCCAGGCCCAATCCAGCCCATTTGAAACTGAGCGATCTGGAACAATCTGGCAAGAGCGTGGCCATCGTCACCCAGAACATCGATGGCCTGCACCAGATGGCGGGCAGCCAGACCGTGATCGAACTGCACGGCGGCAATGCCTTTTATTGCCAGAACTGCCATCAGCCGTACAGCCTGGAATTTTATCTCAGCCATGAAAAGAGTCCGCGGTGCATAGCCTGTGGCGACTTGGTCCGGCCGGACATAGTCTTTTATGGCGAAATGCTGGACATCACCAAAATGGATCAAGCAGCGGAGCTAATCCTCCAGGCAGACCTGCTGATTGTGGCGGGCACATCCTTGCTCGTCTATCCAGCAGCCTCCCTGATCCACTATTTCCGGGGACACGCGCTCGTTATCATCAACAAAGAAGAGACGAACTGGGACGACCGAGCCGCACTGGTCATCCGTGAGCCGGTAGGCCAAGTCTTTGCCCAGATCAAAGTCCGGCCACAACGCCCAGCCACTTCTTCGGAAGAGTAAAGATGAAGATCCAGTGGCTAGGATTCTGGGAACAAAAGCGCACCCTTTTGATCATG
This sequence comes from Eubacteriales bacterium, assembly GCA_028684955.1. Classification (GTDB taxonomy): domain Bacteria; phylum Bacillota; class Clostridia; order Saccharofermentanales; family UBA5734; genus UBA5734. The sequence goes on along the minus strand of JAQUEY010000199.1, from coordinate 2,177 downwards.
ATCATCGTGAATATCACTTTATGGTTTGCAAACCCAATCAGCCAAAAGAATCAGCTCTGCAAATGGTCCAAAAATTGGGAATTCGTCTCGATGAGGTTGCTGAAAAAGTAGTGTTGTTCTAAAAAGGGAAGGGGTCTGTTTTTTGAAAAACTCTCGCTATCGCCTGTGGCTCTAGGCTCAAACACTGCTGGGCTATTAATGGCGGAGCAAATCTACCGGGCGTTTAGGATCCTGGAGGGTAAAGCGTATCATAAGTGAGCGGGGATAAGTCGTGACAGCTTAAAATGACAAATCTTTATATTTACATATATTTTTCGTTATTATTACAATTAAAACTCCCATTTATTTAATCTTAATAAAATATGACTTTTGGGCCGGAAATTTTGTATTTCCGGCTTTTTAATTTATTTGCGATTTAAAATCAAAGCATTCCATAAGCATCTATAACAGAACTAAAGGATGAGATCGTGGACGATAAAGCGTCAAATTCTTATATTGTTTCGGCCTTGTCTGACTCGGGGCGTGAAAAGACATCCAATCAGGATTCTTTGCTTTTCCAGCATGCTACCAGTCCTGCAGGCAGCCTTTTCTTGCTTGCGGTCTGTGACGGCTTGGGTGGTTTAACCCAGGGTGAACTGGCTAGTGCCATGATGATCCGTGCACTAGCGGATTGGTTTGCAACATCTTTACCATCCATGGTTTCCAGTGAGATGGATAATTTGCACGACATACAGGAAAGCCTGGTTCAAGTTTTACATAAAGCAAATCAACTACTCATTTCTTATGGCCACGAGCATTCAGCCCAGTTGGGCACAACGGTCTCACTCCTCTTAGTTGCACTGCGAAAACATGCATTGATTGTGCATATTGGGGACTCCCGGATCTATCGCGTTAATCAGAGCATTACTCAATTGACACACGATCAGACTGTAGCGGCACTTGAGGTATCACGAGGAAACCTTTCCCCGGCCAATGCTGAAACAGACCGTCGCAGCCATATCCTTCTGCAATGTATCGGAGCAACAGGAGAAATTCAGCCGGAAATTCTATACGAACCATTTGATCATGACGCCACCTATTTGCTTTGCACCGATGGCTTCCGACGTTGTTTGCTTGAAGAAGAGATATTGACCGCCTTGAACCCACTGACAGTCCCCACTGAAACAGAAATGACCGAACGTATCAGTCATTTAATTCAACTTTGTAAAACCCGCGGGGAATCAGATAATATTTCGGCACTCGCTTATCGCAGTCTGATTGCAGGGGGAATCCTCTGATGGCAACAATTGGATCTGTGATTGATAGCAAATATGAAATCTTGAAAAAAATTGGCCATGGAGGGATGTCCCAAGTTTTTCTAGCCATGGATCAGCGGCTAAACAAACAATGGGCTATCAAGGAAATTGAAAAAAAGGCTTTAAAAAACCAATCTATTGTAATCGCAAGCATACTAGCCGAGGCAAACTTGATGAAAAAGCTGGATCATCCTGCTTTGCCAAGGATTGTGGATATTCTGGAAAACGAACGGAATATCCAGATTGTCATGGATTACATCGAGGGCGAACCTTTAAGTAATCTGCTGGCCGCCACAGGTCCCCAAAAGCAGGCTGATGTCATCGACTGGGCTATTCAAATTGCAGAAGTTCTCGAATACCTGCACACCCGTAATCCAGCCATCATCTACCGGGATATGAAACCATCCAATGTCATGCTTTCTCCCAACGGCAAAATCAAGCTGATTGATTTTGGGGTAGCAAGGGAAAACCATGGCGAAGGCTTCAATTCTTCGGACAATCTGGGGACACCGGGTTACGCGGCTCCAGAGCAGATGCATAATCGTCCGATTGACCAGCGTACAGACATTTACAGCCTGGGCGTCTCGCTTTATCAGCTTATTACAGGCCAAGTCCCTCCCAAGGAACCCCCGTTTGATCTTTATCCGATTCGATACTGGAATCCGGAATTATCGGGTGGTTTGGAACGAATTATCCAGAAATGTACTCAAGTCAATCCTGACGACAGATACTCAACCTGTGTGGAACTGATTTATGATCTAGTACTTTGTTAAGTCTAAATCTTTAATAAAAAGCTTTTTATTGGTATGCTATTCTTTAGAAAGGATGGTGTATAGCATGCCAAAGGTTAGATATCATGTCCGATTATCATCTGCTGAACAA
>JAQUEY010000198.1 GCA_028684955.1 Eubacteriales bacterium | reverse complement strand
GCAGGTGGCCCCATGGGCCCAGCTCCAGAGCTTGATAACCAGCTTTAGCCATTTCATCAAGACATGTCTGCCAGCCGACTTGCTGGTCGTCCTGGGGAAACCAGACACCCCAGGAGTCTGGGCATGTGCCAATTTTGATTGCCATGATTACCCTCCTCAGTCTTCAATCCGGACCCATTGGCCGGTATGGGCGGATTCTATGCAGGCGGCGATCGTGCGGTCGACATGGTAGCCGAATTCAAAATCGCTCAGGTAGGGCTCATTCTTGAGAACGGCAGCAAATAGCTCATGGAACTCGAGCACTTTCATGTCGTTGAAGCTGATCGCGATCCCGCCGGCGCCGAAGAAAGTGCCATAGCCACCATGATGCGGATTTAGAAGAACCGTGCGATAGCCGCGGTCAGCTGGATCATCAGATTTGAAGTAGACGTTGACTTCCATCATTTTCTCGAGGTTGTAATGGACTGAGCCGAGCGTTCCCTGGATTTCGAACTGGAGGTAATTCTTGCGGCCGGTGGCGATGCGGCTCGTTCCGAGCGTGCCTATTGCGCCGTTTTTGTATTCTGCCAGGATCTGGATGACATCATCATTCTCGACACTTGCCATTTCGGTTGAGCCAGCCGATTTTGGGCGTTCCTTGATGATTGTACGTTGCACGGCATTGACTGATGTGATGTCACCCATCAGGGCCTGGGAAATGCTGAAGAGATGAGAGCCCAGGTCACCCAATGCACCACTGCCGGAATATTTGTTGATGTGGCGCCAGGTGATCGGCAGCTGGGGATCCAGGAGCATGTCCTGGTCATAGGTTCCGGTGAAACGGACGATCTGGCCAAGACGACCGGACTGGACCATGCTGCGGATATAGGCAGTGGCCGGATTGAGCAGGTTGTTAAAGCCAACATAATTGACGACTTGACGCTCAGCCGCAAGCTCTGCCAATTCCTTCGATTCGGCGGCCGAGATGCTCAGCGGCTTTTCGCAGAAAATATGCTTGTTGTGCTCCAGGGCCGCTTTTGCAACGGCATAATGCAGATGATTCGGGGTGCAAATATCGACCAAGTCGACAGCTGGATCTTTGACCAATTCCATCCAGTCGGTCGTCCAGCGCTTGTAACCAAGCTTCTCGCATGCTTGTCTGGCATTCGCTTCGCTGATGTCGGCGACCAGTTCATAAATGGGCTTGCCCATGTCGGGGCCAAACAGCATCAGGGCATTGGCGATCGAGACGGAATGGTCTTTGCCCATCCAGCCTGCTCCTACGAGACCGATTCGAATTTCCTGCATGTTCACTCTCTCCTCATTGATCATAGATTGACTATTCTTGCCTTCGTACCATCATGGTATTACACTTATATGATGGGGTCACTTCACGGAATTGCCTATTTATCAGCATTTATTGCTTTTTCTAATCCATTTGAATTCCTGAGTGTCCGGATGTAACACGAGGTAAGAATCATGTTCGAAAATGAGCCTGGAGTCCTGTTCGACTCGAAAATTTATCCGCATGTTCCATCCGAGTTCGCCCGGAAAAATCTGTTTTTCGCCCATGTCGGCGGATCTTATAACTGCGCACCACCCTATCGCGTGCAACGTGATTATCTCGAATCCTTTATCGTCTTCCTGATCACGGATGGATTGTTTGCTGTGAACTACCGGGATGAACAGCTCGAAGCCAGACCAGGCCAGATTGTCCTGCTCGATTGCAAATACCCGCAAGCTTAATGGATGGTGAAAAACGGACGGTTCAAGTGGTTCCATTTTTCAGGCAATGCCAGCCAGGCTTACCTCGATTTGGTTTATTCCAGCCGGGGAATCATTATCGATGTGGCTCGACCTGAAAGGATTGATCCCATCATGGACGAGATCCTCCAGATGATGGCCCAAGATCGTGTGGATGAACACCAGACTTCGAGCCTCATCCACCAGATTTTTGCCGAGATCCTGTCTTCTCCAGTCGATTCCAATCACATCCCAGACCCTGTGATTAGAAGCGCCATCCAATTCATCAACTTGCACATTCAGGATTCGATTTCACTCGATCAGATTGCTGCCAGCGTCAATCTCAGTCCGTTTTATTTCCTGCGTCTCTTTAAAAAGCACATGGACACCACGCCGCATGAATACCTGACCCAGGCACGGCTCAAGCAAGCCATGCATCTGCTCAGGCAAACACGACTGTCCCTGGACAATATCGCTGACCAGTGCGGATTCAATAGCGCAACTCATTTCATCAGAAGCTTCCGGCAGCACTTGAACATGACGCCAGGGCAGTACCGGCAATTGAAATTTTAGCCACTCAGCCTATTCTTACGGTTTAGAGGACTTATGGGCGCACAAGACAGCAAAAACACCGCGCCCAGTGCCTGGCAAGATGTCCTGTCTCACATTCTCCAAGCTGAACACAGTCTGGCGCGCATCTGAAAGTTCAAACCCTGCCTGTTCAAGGGCTTGCTGCATCTCTTCCGCCGTGCGGAAATGTGCGTTCACGTAGAAGGGATCTGATGCCTTCTTGGTCTCGTAGAAGGATCCCAGTGGAGCGGCCCGGTCAATAAAGGCGATGATCAGGGGTCCACCGGGCTTCAAGATGCGCCGGCTCTCCAGAAACGACGGCTGCAGATCCGGGATGTAGCAATCGATCGTCACCATCAGGGCCAGATCGAATGACTCATCCCGATAGGGGCAGTGTTCTGCTGTCCCCTCCACGGCAGCTATGCCACGTTGCCTGGCCTTTTCGCGCATGGCCGCGGCTGGTTCCACACCATCGGAAAGACCCAGGGCCTGGGCAAACAATCCCGTCCCGGTCCCGATCTCAATCCCGCGTTGAAAGGCGGGCATCAGCTCCCGAATCGCAGCGACCTCGGTCGCAAACAGCTGGTCATTCTGGATAAACCAGGCTTCATACGCATCGACTTGAGTTTCATAGGGATCCGCTGGCACCATGTCAGTCACCCCCTCGTCTCTATTCCTAGTTTAACGGATTGACCGACACCTCGGCTACTTGCAATCCTGTTTCCATATGTGCAAACGTGCGCAAACTTGATGCCGGTCAGTTCAATGGTCATCCTGAAGAACGCCTACCCAATACCCTGAACATCAGATTCCTGGACTGGAATGGACACGAACTCATGGCCCAGTTGCCTGGCTGTCCTGAAAAAGAACTGACTTCAAAGGTGATGCCGTTCGCTTTTGGCTATATTTTTGCCCGTCGAATCAGGATTCTTGCCGCAATAGCAATCAGGGAAAGGAAAATGACTGCAAGGATCGATACCCAGCGCAGACGTTCAGCAGCTGATGCACGGTTGGTTTCATCGATCAACTGGGCCATGGCAAACGCTTTTTCAATTTGCATGACACCATGGCCACTGTCTCGATCATAGCCTTGAGCTCCGATATCCTTGGCCGAGCCGATCAAAACAGCTCTCACTTGGCTGGGCGTGAGGGATGGGTAGGCAGATCTGAGTGCGGCAGCCCCTCCAGCAACAAAAGCTGCTGCATACGAGGTGCCAAACGCCCGTACGGTCCTGCCTCGGATCGTGGCGACTTTCAGATCCGTTCCTGGGGCGCTCAGTTTGACAGATTCATTCCTTTGCGAAAAAGTCGCAATACCACCATCCGCACGCAGAGCAGCCACACCCAGTACCGTTTCATAGGCAGCTGGGTGGAAAACATACTCTGGATGGTCTTTGTTATCATTGCCGACGGGCGAAACCACCACGACGACCTGCTTTTCTGCGTATTCCACGGCCGATTTT
>JAQUEY010000043.1 GCA_028684955.1 Eubacteriales bacterium | reverse complement strand
AACTGCGCATGGATAACCTCAATATCCTGGACCGTGAAATCACCACCGACAAGAACAACGGGCGGATCATCATCCGCTACCCCTGGAAATCAGACGAGACCGATTTCAATCCGGAAGAGGCGCTCAAGGAACTGGGCGAGATGGCTCGCCTGACCTTTAGAAAACCAGACGGTACCGAAGTGCTCGATGGGACTCAGGTTGCCTCGGCAACTGCCGCTTTTGACCCGAATACCTCCGACCCGATCGTCCTTCTGGAACTGGATGCCACCGGAGCCAAGGCTTTTGCCGACGCCACCGGCGAACTGGTCGCCACCCAAGGTGAAATTTCGATCTTGATGGACGAAACCCTGATTTCATCCCCTCGCGTCATCAGCAAAATCACCGATGGCAGTGCGATGATCACCAACATCGGCTCCAGCGAAGATGCCATCGACCTGGCACAGAAGATCAATGCCGGTGCCCTGCCGTTTGCCCTGGAGGCGATCAGCTCGAGTTCGATCAGCCCCAGCCTTGGTGCCGGTGCCCTCTCTGTCATGACCCAGGCTGGCATGGTTGCCCTGGCCCTGATCATGCTGTTCATGCTGCTCTATTACCGCTTGCCTGGCTTTGTCGCGATGTTCAGCTTGCTTGGCCAGATGGTCGGTATCCTGCTCGCGATCTCGATTCCGCAACAGACCCTGACGTTGCAAGGTATCGCCGGTATCATCCTCTCGATCGGCATGGGTGTGGATGCCAACATCATCATCGCCGAGCGTATCAAAGAAGAACTCAACGCCGGCAGTTCCCTGACATCTGCCTTGGCCAATGGCTTCCACAAAGCTCTGTCTGCTGTCATGGACGGCAACATCACAGTGGCAATTGCTGCCGTGATCCTGATGATCTTCGGCTCTGGCTCGATGCTGTCGTTCGGTTATTCCCTTCTGGTCGGCGTCATTTTGAACGGCTTGACAGGCGTTATTGCCAATCGCCTGATGATCGGCTCTCTGAGCCAGTTCAAAGCTCTGCAGAAACCGTGGCTTTATGGGAAGAAGAAGGAGGCAGCCGATGCGTAAGATCAGTTTCTACCAGAATCGCAGATGGTTTTTCCTGCTTTCTGCTGTTTTCATGATTGCCGGCATCTTGGTTTCGCTTATTTTCGGAATCAAGATGGACATCACCTTCAAAGGTGGCAGCATCCTCAAATATGCCTATGAGGGCACGGTTGACCTCGACCAGGCCCAGTCAGTGATTGCCGCTGCGATCCAGAACGAAGTGACCATCCAGGAAACAACCAATCTTGGTGACAACAAGACCTTCCTGGTCGTCAATGTCGCCGGATCCTCTGCCCTGTCCCCGGACGAACAGATCGCCCTCAAGGACGCCCTGGTCACCACATTCCCGGACACCACCTTTTCTCTGGAATCAGCCAATCTGGTCGATCCTTTCATCGGGCGCGAGCTCCTGAACAAAGGCCTCTGGGCCATCGCCCTGGCCTCGATCCTGATCGTAGCCTTTGTCTGGTTCAGTTTCCGCAGCATGTCCGGACCTTCAGCCGGTGTCATGGGCCTGGTTGCCCTGTTCCATGACGTCTTTGTCGCTTTCTTCATGTTCGTCATCCTGCGCATCCCATTGAATGAATCGCTGGTGGCTGTCGTCCTGACGATCCTCGGCTTCTCGATCAACGACACCATTGTTGTCTACGACCGGATCCGGGAAAATGAGCGTCTTTACAAGGGTAAAATGCCGTTGTCCGAACTGGTCGATTTGTCGATCAACCAGTCCCTGACTCGCTCGATCAATACCAGCCTGGCCACCTTCGGAGCCATCGGCGTCGCTTATGTCTTTGCGTTTTTCTTCAATATCGACAGCATCAAGCAGTTTGCCCTGCCGATGATGGTAGGCCTGATCAGCGGCACGTATTCGACCATCTGCCTGGCCGGACCGCTCTGGGTCATGTGGAAAACCCGCGGTGGACGCACTGGCTACTGATGCAGCCGATCTTTTCTCTAACTACCTTGGACAGGCAAGATCCTGATGCTTTTTAGAACAGCCCCGGTTGAGTGATCTGCTCAGCCGGGGCCGTTTTGTTGATTGATTTGCTCTTTACTAAGATTTCAAACCGGTCAAAAGGCTTTCCAGGCTTGACCAGCAGGTGGCAGGACAGAAGCCCCTGTTCGGCAAAGACTTCAATGGAAAAGCAGTCTATTCAAACGAATAACAGGCCTGACTAAAAGACACCCCGCAGCTGGTGCCGCGAGGTGTCTTTTGGTGCTTGTTTTTTGATTGAACCTTAGAAATAGCGCTCGAGCAGGCCTTTGAAAGCTTTACCGTGGCGGGCTTCATCGCGGGCCATTTCGTGGACAGCGTCATGGATGGCGTCGTAGCCGAGTTCCTTGGCCAGCTTGGCCAGGTCGGTCTTGCCCTGGGTGGCGCCGTATTCAGCTTCGACACGAACCTTGAGGTTCTGCTTGGATTCGGCACTGACAACCTCGCCGAGCATTTCAGCGAAACGGGCGGCGTGTTCTGCTTCCTCAAAAGCGATGCGCTTGTAAGCTTCGGCGATTTCCGGATAGCCTTCGCGATCGGCGGCACGGGACATGGCCAGGTACATGCCGACTTCGGTGCATTCGCCGGCAAAGTTCATCTGCAGGCCTTCGATGATGCGCTGGTCAACGCCCTTGGCCACACCAATGACATGCTCGGCTGCCCAGGACATGACACCTTCTTCGACCACAACGAACTTGCTGGCCGGTGCCTTGCACTGGGGGCAGAACTCGGGGGCGGCGTCGCCTTCGGCAATGTAACCACAAACGGTGCATCTGAATTTCATGTAGAGGTCCTCCTGTTAATAAAAACTATTACCATTATAGAGGATACGCACCGGAAGAAATGTAACCAGCGAATCGGCATTTTCAGAGAAAGATCTATGCTATCCTGTTTAGGAAAACGCATCGTCCTCAGACAACTATGATAGAAAGTGTGGCACCAGGTGGCATGAAAAAATTCAGGGAAGAAGATCTCTATGTCTTTCGAGGCCGCCAACCTCACTCAGGTAATAGCCGTGCCAACCAGGCTTCTGTGGTCCATTGGGCAGTTTGGACTTTGGGGCTGGCTCTGATTTTGCTGCTGCTGATTTTTATTGGAATTGCCTTGCTGGCACCTCCTCCAGACATCTCGCCCAATCAGACACACCTGCAAGAACAGAATCAGGTACAGGAAAATAGTCTGCTGCCTGACAACTCATCTGAACCAGGCCCGATCGTGCTCTACCACAATCGAATCGATCTGCATGTTCCCTTGCAGGCTTTTGCACGAGACTTTCAGGCAGAACATGGCATCATAGCCGAAATCAGGCTGATCAGTGGAACAGACGACTATCTGGATACAGTGCTGGCCGCAAGACAAGCGAGCCAGCTTCCGGACCTTTTCATGCTGGAAAACACGGAAGACTTTCTCCTCTTCGAGGATTCCCTTCAGGACATCGGCACTGAAATCTGGCTGGAAGAAAGCCCGTTCCTGCAGCGACAAACGGATGGATCGATCGTTGGTTTTCCGCTGGACCTGTCGGTATCGGGTGTGCTGTACAATCGAGACCTCCTGGCCCTCGCAAAGATCGATCCTGCAGAGCTGACGCATTTCGATGCATGGGAATCAGCCTTGAAAATCATTGAACAAAACAAGAAGCAGTTAGGTGTAATCGCGCCGTTTTCCATCTCTGTGTCGCAAAAGAATGGTATGTCCTGGGCGAACGGCATGGCCCTGTTCGACATTTATCTCGCCAGCGGGCTTGACTATGGCAATGATCAGGTCTTGAACGGAATTCTGGCTGGCAAGGTGGAACAACTGCGGCTTGTACAATTCTCACGTTACCTGGATCTTCTTTTCTCCTACGCTGAAAAAGATGTACTTGGGCACGGATCCTACGCCAATCAGCTGGAGTCCTTTGTCTCAGGCCAGACTGCTTTCATGATAGCCACACATTGGCCAGAAGCTGAGCTGTTGCAAAATGACAGTCAGTTTCATTATGGATTTATCCCACATGGCGCCTTTCTACCAGCTACAAACGGCATCTTTGCAACACCTTCGGCCTGGCTGGTGATGAATAAACACAGTGAACAAGGCGGGGCAACTCTGCAGTTCATGTCTGATTTTGCTTCTGCCATCCATGCTGGCAAGCTTCTTGCCGACCTTCCCGGCTATTTGCCAGCATATGCACCACGCACGGTTGCCAGCACCCGGCCTGCCGCTAATGATCTAGTCCGATGGGTGGAGTCAGGTCACTATTACAGCGTGCTGCATGATCGTCTGCCTGCTGAATTCGGCTACCGTGTCTTAAGCCCTCTGATCGAAAAACTGGCTGATCGTACAATCACATACAATCAGTTTGCAGATCTGCTGGATGCAGAAATTTCAGGCGAAACACGGCCCTGACTTGGAAGACAATCGCACATTATCAAAATCACACAATATATTGCCATGTTTCAGTACATAATTTGGAAAATTCAATCTGGATCTGCGTTTTATCAGTTTGCTAGTCACGCAAGACCTTGTGCAATCTGTCACAGCAATTGATGTGACATACGAATGACATAAATTCCAGATTTTGCATATTTCATGAAAGAGAAGAATTGATTGAAGCGTTATTTCCGCTATATTTTTGTAAAATGTAAAATATAATGTAAATATTTGTAATATTTAATGTTTGTGCAAAATGTCATTATTGGATTCTTTGTGATATCATACAAGTGTATTTGCGCAATCGGTTGCAAACCTAGAATCGAATCGACCAGATGCAATCACCTGTTGATCGGTTGTGCCTATCAAAAGCAGTGACTCGGCTTGACCGGGCCACATCTAGAGGAGGAACTATGAGAAAAGTACTGTCCATCATCTTGCTTGTCACACTCGTATTATCTCTGGCAGCCTGTGGTACAACCACGACTACCACCGCTGCACCCGCTGCGACCACGGCTGCTGCCGCCGAAACCACGGCTGCCCCCGCTGAGACACCGGCAGTCGAGAAAATCGTCCTTGCCAACAACAAAGTCGAAATCGACGAGCAACTGAAAGCTTTTGCTGCTGAATACAGCAAGACAGCTGGCGTAACCGTTGAGATCGCGACCACCGGTGGTGGCGCTGATTACGGCGGCAACCTCAAGGCCCAGCTCCAGTCCGGCAATATGCCTGATATCTTCGTCATCGAAGGTCCGGCCGGATATGATGACTGGAAAGACATCATTGCAGATCTGGGCGACCAGCCCTGGGCTGCTGACACGGACTATGCTTATTCAGTTGATGGCAAGACCATTGGCTTCCCGGTCGCCATCGAAGGTTACGGCATGGCTTACAACAAAGCCTTGCTCGACAAAGCTGGCATCGATCCCAAGACATTGACCAACTTCAATGCCTATAAGGCTGCTTTTGAAAAGCTGGATGGCATGAAGGCCGACCTCGGCATCGACGCGGTTGTCTCGATGGCTGCTTCCACGGCTACAGGCATGACCTGGGTCACTGGTCTGCACAACTTCAACATCTACCTGACTGCAGGCCTGCCATACGGCGACACCACGGTGATTGACAAGCTGCTTGCCGGTGAAGTTGATGAAGCACGTCTCACCCAGTACGCTGAGTACGTCAACATGCTCTTCCAGTATGCTGACAAGGAAGTCCTGCTCAATGGCAACTATGACGCTCAGGCCCAGGCTTTTGCCGCCGGCAAGACCGTCTTCCTGCACCAGGGCAACTGGGTTGATCCGACCCTCAAGACCCTTGAAGCCGATTTTGAAATGGCCTATGCCCCCCACGCTCCGTTCGTGGAAGACACCGATGGCGTCCTCGCTGCTCCGCCGTCCTGGTATGTCGTCAATGGCGACAGCGCCGGTGCTGAAGAAGCCAAGAAATTCCTCAATGCCATCGCCACCACTGAAGCTGGCCATTCTTACATGGTTGAAGCAGCCGGCATGATCCCCGCTTTCAAGTCAGTGAAGCTGACCCCTGCGGTTCCGCTCTCCAAGAGCATCATGGAATGGGCTTCTGCTGGCAAGACCTACAGCTGGCAGCAGTACAAGATGCCGAGCGGTTTCGGCATGGACACCCTGGGCCCGATCTATGAACAGCTGGCTTCCGGCGCTGTCGACACGGCTGGATTTGTCGAACTCATAAAAGGCGAAGTTGCAACTGTTCCAGATCTGCTTGGCTAAGCTGTAATTTAAACTTGCTTAACTGAACTGACGCGAAATGCAGGCGCTCGCCTGCATTTCGCACAGTCAGCTGATCATCGAAACGGAGGATAGACCTGCATGAATAACCAGGGCATGAAACAAAATAACAGGCTGGTCAATGCATTGTTTTTGGCCCCCTCGCTGACTGCCTTCATACTCGTTGTCATCATCCCATTTTTCATGGGGTTGTATTTTTCGCTTACGGACTGGAATGGAGCCATCCAGGACAAGATCAATTTTGTCGGCCTCAAGAATTTCTCAGTCATCTTTTCAGATGTCAAATTCCACTACTCGTTTCTGGTAACAACCGTCTACACGGCGGCCAATGTCATTGTCATCAATCTGGTTGCCCTGACTTTGGCCATGATGGTGACATCCAACATCAAGTTCCGGAACTTTTACCGTTCCGGATTTTTTACGCCTAACCTGATTGGTGGCATCGTTCTTGGTTATGTCTGGCAATTTATTTTTGTCAACGCCATCCCGGGATTTGCTGAGTCTATGGGGATTGAGTCACTGACCAGCTCCCTGCTGGGCAAAGGGAGTACTGCCCTGGCAGCCATTGTCATCGTCGGCAGCTGGCAATATGCCGGATATATCATGATGATCTATGTCGCAGCCATCCAGAATGTCCCTGTATCCCTCCTGGAAGCTGCGCAGATTGATGGCGCGAATTTTCTCCAGCGTACACGAGCCATCCTGGTTCCACTGGTTGCTCCTGCGTTTACAGTCTCGACCTTCCTGACCCTGGTCAATTCTTTCAAACAATTCGATGTAAACGTCTCTTTGACCAATGGCGGACCTTCCGGCCAGTTCGCGGGTAAAGTCGTCAAGGCCACGGAATTTCTGGCTCTGAATATCTACAATACCGCATTCACCCGCAACCGGATGGCTGAAGGCCAGGCCAAAGCCGTTGTCTTCTTCCTCGTTCTGGTCATCGTGTCACTTATCCAAGTGTATTTCAATAAAAAGAAAGAGGTGGAAATGTAATGAGCCCGAGACGACTGAACCTCCTGATCCTCGAGATCCTTACGATCATCCTCTTCATCGTGTTTATGATGCCCTTCCTGATGGTGGTTTTGAACTCTGCCAAGGATGCCAAGGAAATCATTGCAGATCCGATCGGATTTCCATCTAACTGGGGCACCCTCTTAACCAATGTCAAGACCATTGTCACTAGCCCGAACATCAATTATGTACCTTCTTTCATCTCCTCGATCATCATCACGACGCTATCCTTGTCTTTGATTGCCTTGACTGCTGCCATGGGCGGCTGGGTTCTGGTCCGTTCAAAAACCAAGACCTCAACGTTCATCTTCATGATGTTTGTTGCCGCCATGGTCATTCCATTCCAGGTTGTCATGTTCCCCCTGGTTGCCTTTTTCCGGATGATCCGTGAATTCACGCACATCCCGTTGCTTCAAACCTATCAAGGCATGATCCTTGCGTATATCGGCTTTGGATCGTCGCTTTCGATTTTCATGTTCCATGGCTTCATCAAAGGGATACCACTGGAACTGGAAGAAGCTGCAACCATTGACGGTTGCACTCGGCCCCAGATCTTTTTCCAGATCGTGCTGCCAATCCTCAAACCGATTTTCGTGACGATCGTCATCCTGAACGGCATATGGGTCTGGAATGATTATCTCTTACCACTGCTGATCCTTGGCACCGGTGGTGATATCCAGACGCTGCCATTGGCAGTGGCAAATTTCGTCGGATCCTATGTCAAGAAATGGGATCTGATCCTGACCTCCACCATGATGGCGATGTTGCCTGCAATCATCCTCTTCATCTTTGCCCAGAAACAAATTGTCCGTGGCATGGTTGAAGGATCAATCAAGTAGGAAGACTGGCACCGCGGTGAACCATTCACAGACCTGACCCCTGCAAAAGGCCCTGACAGTACGTGCTGTCAGGGCCTTTTTCTAAAAACAGGTTTGAGTTGTCTCAAAGGGACAGGACAATGGCTTCATAGGGTTGCAATTGCCTGTTCGCAAGGAAAGTGGAATCCGCGCAATTGCCAATCAAAAGTGTGGCCTGCGGAGGGATGAGGTCTGGTTCGTAGGTGATGGGATCGGCGGTGAAATTGCACATGACCAGCAAAGATTGCTCACCCAGGGAGCGCCGATACGTGAAAATTTTCTCGTGTTCGCGGTCGAGCAGCTCGTATTGGCCGTAAACGATCACTTCCAGTTGCTTGCGCAATTCGATCAGTTGCCGGTAATAGTGATAAACGGAGTCAGGCCGGCTGATAGCGTCCTGGGCGTTGATGACTGTGTGGTTGGGATTCACTTTCAACCAGGGATGGCCTGTTGTAAAACCAGCATTGGGACCTGCTGTCCATTGCATGGGGGTGCGAGCGTTGTCGCGTCCTTTGTAACTGATGATGTCATACATGTGTTTTTCCGTAAAACGGCCATTCTGCGTGAAAACCTTGAATGCATGGATGCTTTCCAAATCATTCATGTCCGCAAGCGAATCGAAGCGCGCATTGGTCATGCCCAGTTCTTCGCCTTGATAGACATATGGCGTGCCTTTCATCAGGTGCAGGCAGGTCGCCAGCATCTTGGCCGAACGTTCGCGCAAGTCGCCTTCGTCACCCAGCCGTGAGACGATGCGGGGCTGATCATGATTGCACCAGTAAAGGCTGTTCCAGGCTTTACCTTCTAGCTCAACTTGCCATTTAGTCATGACGTCCTTGATACCAAGCAAGGGCATTTTGTCCAGATTCCATTTGAATGTCTCTCCACCATCCAGATCCATGTGCTCGAACTGGAAGACCATGCTCAATTCGCTGCCGTCCACATTGGCATAGTGCTTGGCTTCCTCGATGGTGACGCCAGATGCTTCTCCCACTGTGATGGTATCAAAATGGGACAGGACCTCGCGGCGCATCTCCTTCAAATAGTCATGGACCTTCGGCCCGTTTGATACATACGGTTTGGCATTGCCAAAACCATCAGGACCAACAACACCGTCCGGGAAAGCGGGATCTTTGGAAATCAAGCTGATGACATCCATCCGGAAACCATCGACGCCACGTTCCAGCCACCAGCGCATCATGGCATACACAGACTGCCGCATGTCCGCGCACTCCCAATTCAGATCTGGCTGGTAGGGGGAAAAGAGATTGAGGTAGTATTCACCGGTTTCTTCGTCCAGGGTCCAGGCAGAACCACCAAACCAGGCCCCCCAGTTATTGGGCGGAGCGCCGTCTTTGCCTGGCTTCCAGATATAATAATCACGTTTGGCTGAGTCTTTGCTGCTGCGGCTCTCAATAAACCATTCATGCAAGTGGGAGGTGTGATTCACAACCAGATCCATGACGATTTTCAGTCCGCGCAGGTGGGCTTCTTCCAGCAAGACATCAAAATCCTGCAGGCTGCCAAAGACAGATTTGATCGCCTGGTAATCGGAGATATCATAGCCGTTGTCATAATCCGGACTTTCATAGATCGGACTGATCCAGAGAACTGTGACACCGAGGTTTTTCAGGTAGTCCAATTTGGAAATGATGCCGGGTATGTCGCCAATCCCGTCACCGTTGCTGTCACAAAAACTTTTGGGGTAGATCTGGTAAATAACGGCTTCTTTCCACCACGCTTTTTCCATGCAAAACCTCCCAGGTGTTCGTTTCATGAACCATTTCATTATACGCCTGTTGTGGTGAATCAGTCGATGTACTCGTCGTCATTTTTGAAGCGCCCAGCATGGACCGGACGGGGCGAACCTGCTGCAACCAGGATGCCAAAACCAGACAGGACAATCATGCCGGTCAAGGCAATGTTATAGGACCCGGTCAGGTCATAGGCAAAGCCAAACGGGATTGGACCAAAAGCTGATCCCAGGACAGTGGCTGACATCGCGAGACTTCTGATGCTGCCCAGATAGCGAGTGCCGAAGTAATTCGGCCAAACCAGTCCGCCCCAGACCGTCTGCAGGCCCATGGCAGATCCCAGAAGCAAGGTGAATACAACAGCGCCAGGTAGGCCCTTGGTCATCAGTAGTACAGCCAGGGCTGCTCCCATGAACAAGGAAATCGCCATTGCTGTGTGATGGATTTTAATCTTGCTCAGGATCCAGCCGGCAAACAAGGTTGTTGGAAAACTGACCACGGCCAACAGGCTGATCAGGTAGGCTGCCTGGTCAGGTGAGATGGAGCGGATTTTCATGATTGAAATGAAATGGAAGGTCAGACCAGTGACAATCAGCGGCAAGAGCAGTTGCGAATACAGCATGCCCCAATAAGCCCGTGTCCGGATGGCTTCTTTCAAAGTCCAGCTTGGGACATCTTGGAATTTGGCTGGGACATCGCCTGTACTGGCATTCTGGCGGTATTCACCAGCAGTTGTCAGGCCCAGGTCATGCGGGTGATTTTGCATGAAAACAGCAACCAGCGGTATGAAGATGACAGCAAAGGCAATCGCCCAAATGCGCCAGACCAGGCGCCAGCCGATGGTATCGATCAGGTAGCGGTTCAAAGGTGGCAGAAAGGTCGAGCCAATGACACCACCCACAGACATCAGGCTGAATGCCAGAGGCCGGCGCTGGGCAAACCAGTTCGGCAGCAAGGTGGCGGGCAACAGGGTCATGCTGCCTTGGCCTAGATACCGGCTGGCTAGAAAACCCAGAAAAAGCATGGGCAATCCGTTGACCAGGCTGAGCCAGACACAGGTCAGGCCGAGGAGGGCCGCTATGACCAATGAGACTGTTTTCTGGCCGAAACGATCAATCTGGCGGCCTACCCAGAATAACAATAACCCGGAGGTCATGGTAGCCAGTGAGTAAATACTGGAAATGGTGCTGCGGGTCCAGCCAAATTCCTGGATGTAGACATCGATGAAGGTCGATGTGAAATAGGTCTGTCCAGGTGCAGAAAAAAAGTAGCTCAGGCCGGATAGGATCAAGATGACCCAGCCATAATAGAAACGATTGGACTGGGCCATGCGGCGAGTCATGCCAGATTGTGATGGTGTGGACAAAAGATTCCTCCTGTTGGTTCATGCTGAAGATTCAGGACCCTTTGTTGCGAGACAACAAAGGGTTATTATGCAAGATCTCACCAGAGGATGCAAATTTTCAGAACATATGTTCCTTTTCTGGCTGATCTGTGCTATGCTGATAGCAACTTCCAGGCGACAGGTGGTGACTCAGGTGGATCTTCTCAACAAAGTGCGCATTCTGGCCGATGCCGCCAAATACGATGTCTCTTGCTCGTCAAGCGGCAGCACCCGTTCCAATAAGGCCGGAGGCGTCGGCAATGCCGCGGCTGCAGGTATTTGCCACAGCTGGTCCGCGGATGGACGTTGCATCTCTTTGCTCAAGATCCTGATGACCAATATCTGTGCCTACGATTGCGCTTATTGTATCAACCGGGCCACGAGCGATGTCGAGCGGGCCATGCTCTCACCTGAGGAAGTCGCTGAGATCACGATCAATTTCTACCGGCGCAACTACATTGAGGGACTGTTTTTGAGTTCGGCTGTTTTCCGCTCGCCGGATGAGACGACCGAACGGATGATCAGGGCCTTGGAGATCCTGCGCCGGGAGTACCGATTCAATGGCTACATCCACGTCAAAGTGATCCCTGGCACGTCACCGGCATTGACGACTCGCCTGGGTTTTCTGGCAGACCGGCTCAGTGTCAACATTGAATTACCGTCTCCTCAATCCTTGCATGCGTTGGCTCCACAAAAAAGCAGCGAGGCGATCCTGGGTCCGATGGGCCAGATTCACGATCAGATCCACGAATCCCGCGAGACTCGCCTGGCCGTGCGTGGTGCCACCGCGTATGTCCCGGCAGGCCAGACGACGCAATTGATTGTCGGTGCGACTCCAGAACGGGATCACCAGATTCTCCAGCTATCCGAAAAGCTCTACCAGTCCTTCCAGCTCAAGCGCGTCTACTATTCGAGTTACATCCCGACTGTCAGCCATCCCAATCTGCCATCCCTTTTTACAGCTCCGCCGCTGCGGCGTGAACACCGGCTCTACCAGGCAGACTGGCTCTTGCGCTTCTACGGCTTCTCCGCCCGGGAGATTCTCGATGATCGACATCCTGACCTCAGCCTCGACGTAGATCCAAAGTCGGACTGGGCCTTGCGCCATCTCGACCAGTTCCCTGTAGAGATCAACCGGGCCCCCTATGAGATGCTGCTTAGAGTTCCCGGGATTGGTCTGCGGTCAGCCCAGCGGATCATAGCTGCCCGGCGTGCAGGGACGGTGGATTTTGACCTTTTGAAAAAGATAGGCGTTGTCCAGAAGCGTGCTCGCCATTTCATCACCTGCCAGGGCAAATTTTATGGCGAAGCGAGCCAGGACGAACAGCTGATCCGGGCTCATCTGGTGGCTGACAGCCCGTCTGGCAAGGATTCTGGACTCGGACAGATTTCCCTGTTTGATCTGAGTCTGCCTGTGTTGTCCGTGGTGTCGTCCTGCGCCGTAGATTCGGGTGAATTCTAATGCTGGTCTATGATTTTGATGGCAGTTTTGAGGGACTGCTGTCCGCCTTGTACCAGAGTTCTGTACGCAAAGAGAAGCCTGACCAGATTCTGGCCCGACCGGGACTGGAGGTCAATTGGCTGGACCAGCATGTGACAATCGAGACGGATCTGGCTGCAGCGGAAAAGGTCGCTCGTTCGATCAGGAGCCGGATTTCCGAGCAGGCATTTGAGCACATCCTGCATGTGTTCCAGACGGAGCGTCCGGAACGAGGGTACTGGATTGACCGCTATGTGCGCCTCGGATTCAGGTTCGGATCCTGTGTGGATGACCATCTGCAGGAGGATATCATCCGGACTGTCCACGAGCAGAGCCGGCGTGTCTCCCGGGAAACTCATCGCATGACCGGCCTGATCCGGTTCATTCGATCTTCAGCCGGGATCTACTATGCCAAATACGAGCCGGACAACAACATCACGATGTTTCTGGCCCCGCATTTTGCAGATCGACTGGCTGACCAGCCTTGGATCATCCATGATATCCGGCGTGGAGTCGCTGCCCTATACAACAAAAAGGAATGGATCTTGACCGGCACGGTGCCGGCAGCACTTGCGTCCTGGACGGATTGTGATGATGTCTTTGAGGACATGTGGCGCGCCTATCACCGGCAAATCGCTATCACGGAACGGATCAATCCACAGTTGCAGCGGAACCTGATGCCGATTCGCTATTGGAAACATCTGACGGAGTTCTCTCAGTAGGCGTACAGATGTAGAGGGCAGCCTGACGGTTGACATGGACGACTCTGACGGTGGAGAAGCATTGCTTGAGATCTGACATGCAGTCGCGCATCTCGGATTCCGCCTGTTTGATGAAGCGGAAGTAATCGCCTCGTTCCAACCATTCCAAGACGTTGGTCAGGACGGCTCGTTTCTGGTTGTAATCATAAATAACCACTTTAGATCGAGAAACCCGACCCATCTCCCGGTACATTTTTTTTCGTTCACCGGGTTGCAGACCATGCGCGACAAAGGAGGCGATAGACAGGTCAAAAGCCTGGTCGGCAAAGGGGAGACGTTCAAGAACATTGGCCTGAACGAATGTTATAGGTTTCCCCTTGAGCTTTCTCTTTGCGATCTTGAGCATGCCGGCTGCTGGATCTGCGCCGGTTACGGATAATCCTTTGTCAGACAGATAGGCTGCCAGAGCACCGGTGCCACACCCGACATCGAGAGCGGACTTGAATTCTGACAGATCCAGCTCAGGTGCAGCCAGTTGGAAGGAATGGGCGAACTGGCGCCGCTGGTAGTCGAAAAACAAACCGTAGACGGGTGCGATGGTGTTGAAAAGAAATTCGCTGCCGCTTCTGGCCAAGAATAAACACTCCCTTCGCATACTGTTTCATTTCAATCAAGTAAATGTGATTCGCGTCTGATCTTTTTGTTCAACTTTCTGTTTAGCAAGTTCAAGCATTGCCGCACTCAGGTCAATATTTGTTGTCATACTGTTGGCTGATTTTTGAGGGAAAAATGGCCATGGCAAGTCGGAATACCTTACCTTCCATAGTTTTTGGATGCAAAGTAATCCACCTGATAAGGGGTGCCAGAAAAGAAGATTTCAGGTCCAAAAAAGTTCCCATGCAAAATCTCACCTGTTGATTTATGTTTGATTGTCTGATTGTTTTTCTTTCTGGTCCGTCGTGCTCATGCCGGGTTTCATGTCGGGTTTCATTCCAGGTTTCACGCCGGCTTTCATACCCATACCCATGCCTATACCTGGCATCCTGGCAGGGTCTGGCGCGCTTTTTTGCCATTCAAGGTCGGGGCTTTTATGCAGGATCTTGTCCATCACCAGTCCTATGATCAGCAGCGCAGTCAAGGTCAGGACAAATCTCAAAGCAGTAAAGGGGAGCCCCAGGAATTTGATTTCCACCATGAGCTGGGGAATTTTCAAGGCAGCCCACGAACCGAGAAACAAGATCATGTTCGTGATGCTGGCTCCTTTGCGAATCAGGGACGCGGCCATTGGGAATGCGACATACAAGGGTCCGGTTGGCAGTGTTCCCATGACAAAGGCCAATGCAGCCCCTCTGAATCCAGATTGTTTGCCTAGCCATTGTTGGATTTTATCCTTCGGGATCCAGATTTCCATCAGACCCATCAGAACAAAGATCGCTGGCATGATCAGGGCCATTTCCTTGAAATAATCCCAGGTAACCTGAGCCGAACGTACGGCTGCGTCAGGCCAGACAACTGTCAAGGCAATAAAAATCAAAGCGATCAGGATCGGTGCAAGATAAGTTTTCAGTATCTTCATTTCAGCAAGACCCCCATGATGCCTGCTATCAATAATGCTGCTAGAAATCCCAAACCATTGCGCAAGAGTGTGAACTTTTTACCCAACGTCTTGATTTCCATCGGAGCTGTGACCACACCGACCATGACCAAGGTCGTGACGAAGGCTGAAATGGTCATGACTGTGGCTCCGGCCCGCAACAGCGAACCGGCGAGAGGGAAAGCTACGATCGATGGGATCAAAGTTATTGCCCCGATCACCGCGGCAGTCAAGGTGGCTACCCAGCCAGCCTCAGCACCGACCAGACGGCTGATTGTGTCTGGTGTCAGCAGACCCAGCGTCAAACCCACGATGCCAAGCACCGTCAACAAGCTCGGCGCTGTTTTCATGAGTGCCTTGCCGGCAATTTTAAATGCTGCTGCTGTTTTCTCTCTGCTTTTTACCAGTGAAGCAATGAGCCCGAGGCCCAGTAGTCCATAGATGGTCAGTACGGTTGCCATATGGTATTCTCCTATTCAACTTTGATCTGGATGCCCATCAGCCGGGCTCCGTTAACGGATTCCATGGCCAACGTCGCAGGTTCAGTGATGAAGACCTGATGTTCCGTCTCATAGAAGACATTGACGCGCCTGTTTTCGTAGTTCTGGACTGGCATGGTCATTAAATCAAAAATTTCAAGCATCATTCATCCTCCCTCCGGATGTTGCAAAACCACTGTGTTGGCAATTTGCTGTTCGTATCGCTCAATCACTTTCTCGATTCTGGCCTTGCGCATTTCAAGGCGCAGCACCCATGTCTCGAGGTCGGCTTTCCCTTCAGGTGTCAACTCATAAACGCGGCGCCTGGGACCAGGACCCCCTTCTGACCAGCTGGAAACAACCTGGCCCCGGGATTCCATCTGACGCAAGGTACGATACAAGGTGCTGACATTCAGATCTTCCGCGGTAAAACCGAAATCTT
>JAQUEY010000042.1 GCA_028684955.1 Eubacteriales bacterium | reverse complement strand
GGCTTAAGTTAAGCATTGACCTGAGCTTAGCACCCCTGCGTGATAACAGTGTGAACAGAGGACGAATCTTTACAGGCAGAACACAGCGTAAAGAGGTAGAGAAAAAATCTGGTTTTCATATCCAAAGTTTTTTGCCGAGATCCGGATCGATAGGGGCGGTGAGTATTTCTGGACAAACTGGTTGAGACTGCGCGAACGGGTCCGGATGCCCGATTTAACTTCGATCGGTATGACATCAGGTCCTTGCTGGATGACAAAGTCGACTTCCGCCTGATTCCCGCTGGTCCAGTAATAGAGGGGATAACCCCGAGCCATTAATTGCTGGGCGACGTAGTTTTCTGTCAGAGCACCCAGGAAAATCGTCTCATTTTCAAAGGGCGACAAGATGATTTCTCGGGAAATACCTGATTTTGCGGTCAGAAGCCCGACATCACCTGAGTATAATTTGAAACTTGCCAGATCGCTGAAGACAGCGACAGGCATCAGGCCGTGTTCAATCCGCTGGCATTTCAGTACGATGCCGGCAAAATCCAGCCAGTCGATCGAGCTGCCAAACAAGGCAGCACTGCCGCCCCGCTGTACGATCCTGTACTGGAATTTCCTGTTTTCCTTGGCCAGCTGAACGGGTACCGAGTTAAAACAAGCCTTGATCTTAACACTGTCTGAATGAGAGGCATATTTTGCCATGTCGGCGACATAGTCCTCCAGAATGCGGTGCTGGACATCAATCACCGGGATCAGGCTACCCGTCTCCAAATAACGGCGAATGCTTGCAGGCATACCTCCAATAATCAGGTACCGCTTATAGGCATCCAATGCCTCGACATGCAAAGCTTCAGGAAGTGGCCGCTTATCGGCATAACTTTTCCGGATCTCTTCAGCCAGTAAATCCTTGCCTGTCGCCCAGAGAAATTCCTCAAAATCGAAAGGGTGCAGCCAGATTGACTGGACATTACCAACCGGGAAGGAAAATTTCTCTCGGTGAATGGCGACACCCAGCAAACTGCCAGCGCAGGCGATGATGTATTCAGGAGCCTGTTCCCGGAAATATTTCAACGCGGTCAATGCCCGTTCACAGGCCTGAATTTCATCAAATATCACAAGTGTCTTGCCAGGAAAAATCTGCTGGCCGAGACTTGCTTCTAATAGCTCAATTACCCGGGCTGGGTGTATGTCGGATTCAAAATAACTTCCGATCGTTAAATTGGTTTCAAAATTGAAATAAGCGACGGATTCAAAATAAGTCTGGCCAAATTCTTTCAGGAGATGGGTTTTACCAACTTGTCTGGCTCCATGGACAAGCAGTGGCATCCTGGTAACAGGGTCTTGATACCAGTCAACCAATTGTTGCATCGCTTTTCGTTTCATGGCTACCTCACGGAATCAGGACTGATTATGTCTATTATACCACGGCAGAGAACATTAAATGCCAATAAATCATAATATTTTGACTTATCAGTACTTATATATCATATACCACGATTTTAGGTCAGATTCTGGATCTATGCGCTCCCTAAGATAGGCAGCTCGAACCAGAAGGTGCTTCCCTCCCCTGGTCTCGAGTCGACGCCAAAGCGGGCACCGTGTTGCTCGAGGATGTTCTTGACGATCGACAGGCCGAGGCCATTGCCCACAACAGCGCGGCGATGGAGCTTGTCTGATTTGTAGTAGCGTTCCCAAATGTGTTGCAGCTGGTCTTCCGGGATGCCTTCTCCGTGGTCGGCCACTTCGATCCGCACCCAGCCAGCGCGAACCGTCTGCCGGACTTCGATCTGATGGTCCGGGCCGGCGTAATGGATGGCATTGGTCAGGAAATTGTACAGGACCTGCTCGATCCGGGCTGTATCGGCATGGACCACAGCCTGCTCCTTGGCTGCATACGTGATCTGGTAGCCCTCAGCCTCAGTCAGTTTACCGACCCGGGCGATGATGTCGCGGATCGAGTCGGTCAAATCGTAGTCAGTCGGTTCAAACTGGCTGGCTCCGGACTGAAGTTTGGACAGGTCGAGGATGCTGTTCACCAGGCTGGTCAGGCGATTGGATTCATCGATGATGACCTGGACGTTTTCCGGACTGTTTTCGCCGGGCAGGTCGCGCATGACTTCGGCATAGCCACGGATCATGGTCAGGGGCGTACGCAAATCATGGGAAATGTTGGCGATCAGTTCGCGGCGCAGGGCTTCGACGCGGCCCAGTTCGACCACGGTCTGATTGAGTGTATCAGCCAGTTCGCCGATTTCCCGGTAATCTCCGGCGGCAAACCGGACTGAATAGTCACCACCTGCCATTTGCTTGGACTGCTCATTGATCTGGACGATCGGGCGGGCAATCCGGCGCGATAAAAGCAAGGCCAGGCCAAGGGACAAGATGATCAGGATCAGCGAAACATAAATCAGCTGGATGCGCAGCGTGTCCACGGTGGCCGTGACCGGGGACAGCATCGTGTTCAAGAGGATCACCGCTGATGTGCCATTATCCAGGGTCACCTGGCGGCAAAAGATCAGGGATGTCAGCTGGTTGTCCGTCGGGGGCGGGACATTGCCGACAAATTTGCGGTCATCATAGTGGTCGTTGTCGAATGAGTCCCGGTTGTAAAACTCCAGGTATTCGCCTCCGGCCGCGACGGTTTTATCATAGAGGGTGTACAAGTCCGACAGAGCCAGGTGGTTGATCAGGCTCGCCGGACCGATTTCGATCGAGGCCAGGTCATTGCCCGACACTGTAAAAATCCGGATGCTCAGGTCACCTTGCTCGGCAATCCGGTCGATCAAAGTATCAAGTTCACTGTGGTTAATGTTATCAGCAACGGTAGCCGCAACCCGGCGGATCTGGGCAGTTTTGACAGCCCGGTAGAATCGGTCGAGCAATACAACCTGGAACATCCAGAGCAAAGCCACCAGGATGAGGGAAAAGGTCAGGAATGAGGCAAACAGGGACCATTTGATCCCTGGCCGGCGCACGTGAAATTTTTTCCAGTCAGGCCTCAAAACGGTACCCCACACCGCGCAGCGTCACAATGAAGCGGCGATAGTCACCCAGGCTGTTGCGCAGTAATTTGATGTGGGTGTCCAGCGTCCGGTCGTCACCGAAAAAATCATAACCCCAGACCTCACTGATCAGTTTCTCTCGAGTCAGGGCGATGCCGCGGTTGCGAACCAGATAGAACAGCAGTTCGTATTCCTTGGGGGACAGGTCAACCACCTGGCCATCGATGCTGACGATGCGGCCAGTGAAGTCGACTGTCAGTCCGTCAAACTCAAGGATCTCGTGTTCGAGGGAATTCCCCTCCGGCTTCTGGTTCCTGCGGATCAGGACCTCCAGGCGCAACATGACTTCTTTGGGTGAAAAGGGTTTGACGACATAGTCATCGATTCCCAGTTCGAAGCCATGGATCTTGTCATATTCTTCACCCCGGGCCGATAACATGAGTACGGGGATGCGCTTGATTTTGAAAATTTCCCGGCAGGCAGAAAACCCATCCAACTCAGGCATCATCACGTCCATGACAATGGCATCGAAATCCTGTTCGCGGCAGAGCCGGACTGCCGCCATGCCGTCCGCTGCTTCCACGACCTGGTGGCCATCAAACTCCGCATATTTGCGCAGCAGCTGGCGGATTTTCTCTTCGTCATCGACAATCAATAAACGGCTCATGAATACACGACCTCCTGCCTTCTATGCACAAGGATAGTCCAGGCATGTGACGGTTAGATGAATACAGGCTGAACAATCGTTGTTCCTGCCCATCATCCCAAGTACTGCCTGGATAAACCTTCCCTCAGCGACGTGCAGTCGGCATCTCGGGCTGGCAGACGAGATTGGGCAGATAACCCAGCTCTTCGAGTTTGCCCCGCACAAGGCCGATATCCTCCCAGAGGCGGATCCGTTCACGATTGTTGCGCAGGATGAAAGCCGGATGGAAAGTCGGCAGGATCAGGTAACCATTTTTCTCGATCCACTGGCCGCGCACTTTGCTGATGCCTTCGGTGCTGCCCGTGAAATATTTGAAGGCTGTCGCACCTAAAAGGACAATGATTTTCGGCTTGACCAGATTGAACTGGCGCGCCAGCAAAGGCCGGCAAGCCCGCGCTTCCTCTTCTGTCGGCACGCGGTTTTCCGGTGGGCGGCATTTGACAATATTGCCAATGTGATAGATCGACTCATCGAGTCCATAGGCAGTCAGCAGGAGGTCGAGCAGCCTGCCGGCAGCGCCCACAAAAGGCTCGCCACGGGCATCTTCTTCGGCACCAGGTCCTTCACCGATGAACATCAGGGGCGCTGCCAAGG
This sequence comes from Eubacteriales bacterium, assembly GCA_028684955.1. Classification (GTDB taxonomy): domain Bacteria; phylum Bacillota; class Clostridia; order Saccharofermentanales; family UBA5734; genus UBA5734. The sequence goes on along the minus strand of JAQUEY010000042.1, from coordinate 11,691 downwards.
CCCCCCGCCAGATGACTGCCTGTTTCCTGGTCTGGCCCAGGCTGCACTGGCGGCAATTCTGGCACTGCTCGACAAATTGTTGCCAGGCGAGTGGCAGTGAATGGGGTGCATAAGGACTGGTCATAGGATCATGGCCTCCGGGCTTTAAATCGCAAGTTCGACGATGAACGTCGCCCCCTGGCCTATTTTACTCTCAACCCGGGCTGTTCCGCCATAGAGCTGGGCAATATGTTTGACAATGGACAAGCCCAGGCCTGTCCCGCCGAGCTCGCGTGACCGGCTGGTGTCGACCCGGTAGAAGCGTTCAAAGATCCGCTCCTGGTTTTCCGGTGCGATCCCTGGCCCTGTGTCGCGGACCCTAAGCTCAAGTTTTCCGTTTTCAAGCCTTCTGGTGTGGATTTCCACCCGGCCACCTTCGCGGTTGTACTTGATCGCATTTTCGATCAGGTTGATCAGGACCTGTTTGATCCGATGCGGGCTGGCCGATACCATCTGGGCTGTTTCATCGATTTCTGGCACCATGCTGATCTTGCGGCTGCTGGCGATGTCGTCAAGCAGCACAACGACATCATCAATCAGGGCATGCAAGTCAAACATCTGCCGGTCTTTGTCTTCCTTGAGCTCTTCGATTTCTGACAGGACCAGGATGTCGCTGATCAGCTGATGCAGACGTTCGGCCTCGATGTCGATGATGTCGAGGAAGCGGCGGGCCACGGCCGGCTTGTCGATAGCACCATGGCGCAAGGTCTCGATAAAGCCGCGGATCGAGGTCAGGGGCGTTTTGAGCTCGTGGGTGACATTGGCGACAAACTCACTCCTGAGGCGCTGCATCTGGCGGCTCTGGCTGATGTCAAGAAAGGTCAGGATCACGTGATCCTGGTTGGTGTAGCGGATGGGCGATGCAGTCACTTGGTAATCGCGGGGTCCACGCACCGTGGTAATGGTCAATTCCCGGCTGACAGGGCTGTTGTTCTGGAGACACTGGTCGATCAGAACCTCGGTCTGGGCATGATGGGTCACCAAAACCAGTGGGAAACGGGCCTGTTCCGGATCCAAATGCCGGTCAAACAAATCCTGGGCAGTCCGGTTGACGAAAATCACATCATGCGACCGCGCGGCTACGATCAGCGGGACCACCAGTGAATTGAGGATCACATCCAGGCGCGTGTTGCGTTCCTCCAAAGCCTGGATGGTCTGGGACAGCTGTCTGGCCATGGCATTGAAGGCGTTGCCGAGATCGGTCAGCTCACTTTTGTCATCAAGCAAGGATCCGACCCGAATCTGGTAATCCCCCTGCTGGACCTGGTTGGCAGCCTGTTTGAGTTCAACAAGTGGCCGCGTAATCTGGCGCAAGGCCAGGTAGCCAATCACAAGCAGGGCAACCAGGGAAAGACCTGCCACAATCAGAAGGGTCGTCAGCAGGCTCAGGTAGCCCGAACGCTCTATATCATAGGAAATGGACGTCCGGACCACCAGATTCAGTTCAGGATCAAAGATGGCCAGATAGAGCATCGCCTGGCCCAAGGTTTCACTGGTGCGACTGGCAAAACCCGCCTCCTGGCTCTGCAAGGCAGCCTTGATTTCCGGCCGGTAGAGGTGATTCTCCATTTGCGTGCTGTCACTGAAATTGTCATAAACAACTGTGCCATCGGTGTGGATGAGCGTGACTCGGATGGCTTCACCATCGCGCTGGAACACAGAGCTGATGTCCGCTGCCGCCTGTTCTTGAGGATCACCTGCAAGCAGGCGCTGCTCAATCAGCCGGGCAGCATTGAGCAGATATTCCTGGCTGACCTGGCTATGGTAGGATTTGATCACAAAAAAAGCTGATGCACCGGATGCGACAATCGCAACCACCACAACAGCCAGGATCAGGACATATATCCTTCTGAGCATGTCTTACCTCAGTCTTCGCGGAAACGGTAACCCCGCCCGCGCACGGTCTCAATCAGCTGCGGGTTGGCGTCATCTTCTTCAATTTTACGCCGGAGCTGCCGGATGTGGACATCAACGGTCCGAGTTTCGCCGGAGTACTCATAGCCCCAGACATAATTGAGCAGATCGTCACGGCTGTAAGCCACCCCGCGATGGAGCATGAGGAATTTGAGCAATTCGTATTCGCGGTGGGTCATTTCGAGCTCTTGCCCGTCCCGGTAGACCCGATGGCGTGTATCATCAAGGAGGATGGGACCGCTGCTGATGCGTTCGGCCGTCGTCACGACCGTGGGGCGCGGTTCAGACTCCGCTGCCAGATGCTCGCGCTGCTCAGGATCCCGCAGTGAGCTAAGCTTTCTGTAGCGGCGGATCAGGGCTTGGACACGGGCCAGAAACTCCCGGATGCCAAAGGGCTTGGTCAGGTAATCATCAGCGCCGGCCTCCAGGCCACGCACCTTGTCTGACTCGGCACTCCGGGCCGTCAGCATCAGGATCGGAATCCAGTCCATGTCTTCAGACCGGCGCAGGCGGGCGCAAATCTCAAAGCCGTCCATGTCCGGCAGCATCAGGTCCAAAATGAACAAAGCCACTGGCTGGACATTGCCCAGATCGGCAAAAAGACTTTTACCATCGCGATAACTGCGTGTGGCATAGCCTTCGTTTTGCAGATTGAATTCGATCATTTCAGCAATTCCGGCATCGTCCTCAACGAGAACGACAATGGGCCGTGTCAATTCCTCAGTCATTGTAGTTCATGTGCCGGCCCTTGATGAAAAACAGCACCCATTCAGCGACATTCTGGGCATGGTCTGAAATCCGTTCGAAATATTTGCAAATCATGAGCAGCTCAACCAGCTGTTCGACATTCTCCGAATCCACTGACATCAAATGGATCAGGTATTTCTTGAGTTTGCTGTAGAGCTCATCGACCCGGTCGTCCATCCGGATGACCTCGCTGGCTGCGCTTTCGTTGCGGGTGACATACGCATCCAGCGCGCCTCGCAGCATCTGCTTGGAGACATCTGCGATCGTGATGATATCGTGCGGGATGACAATCCGGTTGGGCAGGGCATTGATCGCGATGATCCGCTCACTGATGTCACTGGCATGGTCAGCAATCCGCTCCAGATCCGTGATCAGTTTCAGAGTCGAAGTCAAGTCGCGCAAGTCGCGGGCAACCGGCTGCTGGCGGGCGATGATCTCAACGCAGCTGCGGTCGATCTGGCGTTCCATCTCGTCGATGACATCATCGTTGGCAATGACCTTCTCCGCTCGATCGGAATCGAGATCGGTCAAAGCTTGGACAGCTTCATTGATCGACTGCTCGACATGGGCACCCATCCGGATGATTTCCTGATGCAAATTGGACAATTCTTTTTCAAATTCAATACGGACCATGGGTCGTCATGCCTCCTGATCAGCCAAACCGGCCGGTGACGTAGTCTTCTGTCTTCTTGTTCTGGGGATTGTTGAAAATGCCATTGGTATCATTATATTCGATGACTTCGCCTAACATGAAAAATGCGGTCCGGTCGCTGATCCGGGCAGCCTGCTGCATGTTATGGGTCACGATGATGATGGTGTAGTCTGCCTTCAGTTCAGTCATCAGGTCTTCGATCTTGGCTGTGGAAGCGGGATCGAGGGCGCTGGTTGACTCATCCATCAGGAGGATCTCCGGCTCGACCGCCAGAGCACGGGCAATACACAAACGTTGCTGCTGGCCGCCGGATAAACCGAGTGCGCTCTTCTTCAGGCGGTCTTTGACCTCAGTCCAGAGGGCAGCATCCTTGAGGCTCTTCTCGACGACCTCGTCCAGTTCCCGACGATTGGTGAGTCCATGAATCCGGGGACCATAGGCAATGTTGTCATAGATCGACATCGGGAACGGATTGGGTTTCTGGAACACCATGCCGACTTTTTTGCGCAGCAGATTGACGTCTGATTCTGGCGAGTAAATATTGTCTCCATCCACAAAAACATCACCGGTGATCTGGACTCCAGCCACCAGGTCATTCATGCGGTTGATCGTTTTCAGGAAGGTGGACTTGCCGCAGCCTGAAGGGCCGATCAGGGCTGTGATTCTCCGTTCGGGTATGTCCAGGGTTATTTGCTTCAACGCCTGGAAGGTTCCATAGTGCAAATCCAGGTTGCGAGTAGAAACGATGGTGTGTGCAGAATTCCGGTCCATTGCTGGCATTCTCCCTGCCGGAAATGAAAACACCGGCGTCATCTATTTAAAAGCCTTTTCTTCGATGATAACAACCGGGGTTTAGGTTCAGATTATGATTATGTAAGGAAAAGGTAAAATCGATCTGCCATCCCCAAGACGGCAGGCAGAGTTAACGCAACACAACGAGGGTCACACCATCATTGCGGGTGCCCCAGTCGGTATCTTTGCGCAGGGAAGGAGCCAGATGGACGATGTTGCGGCCGGAATTCTCGAAAGGGCTGAATGCCTCGCCGGCACAGTAGGCCTTGATCTTGCCCTCCTTGAGCTGCTCGCTCAAAAACTGGCGGGTCGCAGTGCGGATGGCCCCGCCGGTGCCAGACGAACCATATCCGTGGATGATTTTGATTGTGGCAATTCCAGTGCGGCGCAGCGTTGATAATTCCAGACGCAGGCGCATCAAGGCGGCTTCAACAGTTGGCATGTCCTTTTCGAGGTTGATGATGTTAGCTGCCATGTATGGGGTTGGTCCTCCTTGACAAAAATAACCGATACGACCATTGTAACACTAAAGTGGGGTGAAAAACATGGAATCGATGCGACTTGATCGCTGTCTGGCCAATGCTGGCCTGGGCTCACGAAGCGAAGTCCGGGATCTGGTAAAAAAGGGACAGGTGACGATTTCAGGGCAGATTGTGCGGGATCCGGGGTATCGCATCCAGCCGGAACAGACGGATGTGGTCTGTGTCAAAGGCCAGAGCATCCTGGTGCGCCACCAGATCCATCTCATGCTCCACAAGCCCGCGGGCCTTGTGACAGCGCTGGATGACAAGCATCTGCCGACCATCGCCAGCCTGGTCCCGGAACAACTCTGGCAGCGCGGTCTTTTTCCCGTTGGCCGGCTCGATCGGGATACGACCGGACTTTTAATCCTGACCACTGACGGAACCCTGGGGCATCGTCTGGCCAGTCCACACTGGGAAGTCTGGAAAAAATATGAGCTGACTGTCGAAGGGGCTGCCTTCACGGCAGTTGATCCAGAGCTCTTTGCGCACGGCCTGATCTTGCCGGATGGCCTCCATTGCCAGCCCGCCAAGCTCGAAATCCATACCAGCCACGCTGCCAGCCTCACCATTCACGAGGGAAAATTCCACCAGGTCAAGCGCATGATGCTGGCGACCGGACGGACTGTCACCCGGCTGCATCGCCACTCAGTCGGCAGCCTGGCACTCGATCCTGGGCTGGCCCCGGGTCAATGGCGTGAATTAGCACCCGATGAGATCCAGTCGCTCTACCAGCTGGTCGACCTCGAACCAGACAAGGATCGTTGAAACCCCGGCAAATCAGATTGGCAGGTCACGACGAGGGCCTCACCGCGGAGCCATGTATCAGCCAAGCCAGTCCAGGAGCCATGCGACAGCCAGATCTGTTTGCTGGCTGCGCGGTCCGATGGTGACCACCAGTGGTTCACCCTCAAGGGATAGCTGGTTGAGCGGGTCCAACGCGGTCACATCCAGCCCGGTGATAGCAGTTTCTGCCGATTCTGCCGGATGATGGGTCAGAACCTGCACCTGGTCCAGAGTGTCTGGCAACAGACTTACAGACAGCTGTTCCAGTAAAGGTGACAGGTCGGTAAAATCTGTCTGAGCAGCATAGTTGGCATAGGCGCCGCGGCTCAGGAGGATGACATCGAAATCCTCAGAACTCAGCTGTGCCAGCGCTTTCATGAGGTTGGCCTGCTGGAACTGGACATCAACCGTCTCTTTCAGGCTGCCATCTGCTTCATAACCCAGCTGGATCCAGTCCAGACTGGCTTTTTTGATTTCCGGATCCATCGGTTGCAGCACCTCGACCACCGAGGCTTCAAACTGGTCAAAAAGGTCGTCTTGCGACAAGGTTTCATCAACCAGGCCGTATTCACCCACCAGCAGGATCTTGAAATCCGCCGGTTGATTGGTCACCATGGTTATGATCAGGTAGATCACAAAAGCCAGGCCGGCCCCTGCTGCCAGGAGGGTCCAGCGCGTGTAGTAGAACCAATTTTTCCAGTAGGCCCAAGACTTGCCGAGGACAAGCCGCTGGCCCGGCTGGTTCTGCCAGGCCACAGGGGTAGGCTTGGGATTCAAGGTGGCATAGGCAGCATTGATCCGGGCCAAGTTCTCCTTGGCGACCGGATCCGTGGCATGGCGGTAACGCCGGACCAGAAGCTCGTAGCGTTTCTCGATCTGCTCCTTGGCGGCTGCTGGTCCCAGATCAAGGATGGCCAGCGCCTCCTGCCGGATCAAAGCCGACATCCCAGGTCCGGATCCAGTTTGCGGGGACAGTTTTGCATCTTGCTCGTGCATTTAAAAACTCACTTGATCGGTTTCATCGTCGGGAACAGCAGGATATCCCGGATCGAGAAGGAATCGGTCAACAGCATGACCAGGCGGTCGATGCCAATACCAAGTCCACCCGTCGGTGGCATGCCATATTCGAGTGACTGGCAGAAATCCTCATCGATCAGGTTGGCCTCTTCGTCGCCCGCTTCACGTTTCTCCAGCTGCATGGCGAAGCGTTCGCGCTGGTCAAGCGGGTCATTGAGCTCGGAATAGGCATTGGCGTGCTCACGTCCATTGATGAAGAGCTCAAAACGCTCGGTCAGTTCGGGATGGCCGGGCTTCTTCTTGGTCAGTGGTGAAATCTCGAGCGGGTAGTCAATGATGAAGGTTGGCTGGATCAGCTTGTCTTCGCAGAAAGTCTCGAAGAACAGGTTCATGATGTCGCCCCGGCTCATGCCAGGTTTGTATTCGGCCAAGTCACGTTCGATGGCCAGGCGGGCGGCGGCTTCACGGTCGAGGACAGTTGAAAAATCGACACCTGAATATTCGAGAATGGCATCGTTCATGGTCAGGCGCCTGAAGGGCGGGGTCAAGTCGATTTCCTGACCTTGGTAGACGACCTGGGTCGTGCCATTGACGGCCAGTGCGCACTCAGCAATCAGGTTCTCGGTCAGTTCCATCATGCCCTTGTAATCAGTGTATGCCTGGTAGACCTCGAGCAAGGTGAATTCCGGATTGTGCTTGATCGACATGCCTTCGTTTCTAAAGGTGCGGCCGATCTCGTAGACGCGCTCAAAACCGCCGACGATCAGGCGCTTGAGGTACAATTCCGGTGCGATGCGCAGGAACAGGTCGATGTCGAGGGCATTGTGGTGGGTGACGAACGGCCGGGCAGTCGCACCGCCGGGAATGTTGTTGAGGATCGGGGTCTCGACCTCGATGAAATCCAGGCCATCGAGCTGGCTTCTGAGCGTCCGGATAATCTTGCTGCGTTTTTCGAAGTTGGTTTTGACCTCTGGATTGACGATCAGGTCGAGGTAGCGCTGACGATAGCGCGTGTCCATGTCCTTGAGACCGTGGTATTTTTCCGGCAGCGGGCGCAGGGATTTGGCCAGCAGTTTGTAGCTGTGGGTTTTGATGGAAATTTCACCACGCTGGGTACGGAAGGCCACGCCATGGATGCCGACCAGGTCACCAATGTCCAGTTTCTGCCATTCGGCATAGGCCTCTTCGCCGATCTCGTCGATTTTGGTGAAAAGCTGGATCCGGCCGCGCCGGTCGACCAGGTCGCAGAAGCTGACCTTGCCCATGCCGCGCTTGCTCATCACGCGGCCGGCCACCGTGACCGGCTGGCCTTCCATCGCTTCGAAATGATCCAGGATATCGCTGGTATGGCACGTGACCGGGAAAGTCACTTCTGCAAACGGATCCTTACCGGCTGCTGCGAGCTCCCTGAGCTTGCCAAGACGGACCCGCATCTGCTCGTTCATCTCGCTTTCGGTCAAAGGCAGCCCGGCCTCCGGGTTTGTGTTGATGGTTGTCTTGTCTTCCTGCATGGTCTGTCAGTACCCCTTTCAAGTGCAAAAGAAAAGCACCGAGCTCGCTTGTTCTCGCGGTCCGGTGCTTGCTTTAGAAGGCAAACAGCTTCCTGAACCGCTGGCGGCTCAGGACGGTTTGTCGATCTTGACGATCTTGTAGCGCAAAATGCCTGCTGGCGTATGGACATCCACGATCTGGCCTTTCTTCTTGCCGATGATCGCAGCGCCAACCGGTGAGTCACTGGAAATCTTGTTGCTGAAGATGTCTTCTTCCTTGGCACCAACGAGGATGTATTCCATCTCCTCGCGGGTCTCCTCATCACGGATCGTGATCTGGGCCCCGAGGGTGACCTTGGTCCGGCTGATCTCGTCATCCTCGATCAGGCGGGCATTTTTCAGGATGGCCTCAATCTCCATGATGCGGACTTCATTTTCAGCCTGGGCTTCCTTGGCGTCATCGTATTCTGAGTTTTCTGAAAGATCACCGAGGGCGCGAGCTTCTTTTAAACGTTCGGCAATCTCAGCAGCAACTGTCGTTTTACGGTTATCCAGTTCATCCTGGAGTTTCTTGATGCCGTCATAAGTCATTTCAAAGACTTTTTCTACCATGAGCGACACTCCTTTCGCATATCAGAGCAATAGTATATCAGGTCCGTCAAGCGCTGGCCATGACTTTTTCACGCAGGCCTGACCGTCGGGGACAGGAATGCCCGGGTTTAGCCGTGGCGTTCGCTTTCTTTCTGGATGACATCATGGGCGCCGCCCTCGACGATGCTGGTGGCCGAGACCACGACCAGGCGTGCCTTCTGCTGCAGTTCTTCGATCGAGACAGATCCGCAGGCGCACATGGTGGCACGGACCTTGGCCATTGAGACATCGAGGTTGTCCTTGAGTTTGCCGGCGTATGGGACATAGGAATCCACGCCTTCTTCAAACGCCATCTTTCCGGCTTCGCCACCATCGTCATAGCGCTGCCAGTTGCGGGCCCGATTGGAGCCCTCGCCCCAGTATTCCTTGACGTAAGTGCCGTTGACCAGCAATTTGCGGGTTGGACTTTCGTCAAAACGGGCGAAGTAGCGGCCGAGCATGATGAAATCGGCGCCCATGGCCAGGGCCAGGGTCATGTGATAGTCATAGACGATGCCGCCGTCCGAGCAGATTGGGACGTAGATACCCGTTTCGGCAAAATAGGCGTCACGAGCCTTGGCAACCTCGAGCACGGCTGATGCCTGTCCGCGACCAATGCCTTTTTGTTCGCGGGTGATGCAGATCGAACCGCCACCAATGCCGACTTTGACAAAATCCGCGCCAGCCTCGACCAGATAGCGGAAGCCCTCTTCGTCGACCACATTGCCGGCACCGACTTTGATCTCTGGATTGTGTTGTTTGATCCACTGCAAGGTCTCAGCCTGATATTGTGAAAAACCGTCCGAGGAGTCGATGACCAGAATATCCGCACCTGCCTCGACCAGGGCAGGTACCCGTTCGGTGTAGTCGCGTGAGTTAATGCCGGCACCGACCATCAGGCGTTTTTGGTTGTCGAGCAGTTCGTCGGGGTTTTCTTTGTGATCATCGTAGTCCTTGCGGAAAACCATGCCGACCAGGCGGCCATCTTCGGAGAGGATCGGCAGCTGGTTGATCTTGTGCTCCCAGATGATGTCATTAGCCTCACTGAGTGAAATACCCTCCCTGCCAGTCACGAGGTGATCCAGTGGGGTCATGAAGGATTTGACTGGAGTATCGGTCGGCGTGCGGGTCATGCGGTAGTCGCGGCTGGTGACAATACCGATCAAGCGGCCATTGGCAGTGCCATCATCCGTCACGGCTACGGTCGAATGGCCTGTGCGGGCCTTGACAGCGAGTACATCGGACAGCGTCGAGTCTGGGCCGATGTTGCTGTCACTCTGGACCAGGCCGGCTTTGTATTTCTTGACCCGGCGGACCATTTCTGCCTGGCTGGCGATCGACTGCGAGCCAAAAATGAACGAAAGACCGCCCGTGCGGGCCAGGGCGATGGCCAGGCCGGAGTCAGAAACAGCTTGCATGACAGCCGATGTCACGGGTAGATTGATCCGGAGTGGGCAGGTTTCCACACCTTTACGGTATTTGACAATACCGGTCGTCATGTCGACCCGGTCTGGGGTACACAGACGGGTCGTCAAATTCGGAATCAGCAGATATTCACTGAATGTGCGCGATTCCTGTTCAAAAATCATGGCCATCTGGGATGATCCTCCAACTATCTGGAAAAAGCTTGCCCGAAGCATCAGGCAAGCACGAAAGAATATAGGTATTTTAGAGACCGTCCTCCCCTTTGTCAACAAAAATGCTGGAAGTCTGTCAACGGGGTCTGTTCTGTTGTGCACCACTGATCCTGTCCACCGGATGAAATTCGATGCTGGACGGTGTTTATATCAGAGAACTATGCAACTTTCACTTTTTATTCAGTGATATTCAGGTTATATTACTAACATTTTGCTGGATATTTCTAATTTTATGAAATATTCATTATTTCATCTTGCAAAACAGAAACTTGCGTGCTACTCTTGTGTCAACTGAATATTCATACGGACAATGGCGTTTCGGACTCCCGCGGGGTTTGGACGCCAATTTTTTTGAACAAGGGCGTTCAAGTCATATCGACTTGGCGCCTTTCTTGTTTAAAAAAGCAAACACTATTTTGGAGGGGTATAATGGACACCAAACTTGTGCTGGATACCATCTGGGTCCTGCTCGCAGCCATGCTGGTCTTTTTCATGAACTTGGGCTTTGCGCTCGTCGAGAGCGGATTTGCCCGCTCGAAAAACACTGTCAACATTCTTTCGAAAAACTTTGTCGTTTTCGCGGTTGCATCGCTTGGTTTTCTCCTTGTCGGCTGGGGCCTGATGTTCGGTGATGGCAATCCCTTCATCGGCCTCAAGGGCATTTTCATGGCCTCCGGTGCGGACAACTCACCGAATGTCGGAGATGCTTACCAAGGCGTGTATGGCTCGATTGCCTGGGCTGGCGTGCCCTTCTGGGCCAAATTCTTCTTCCAGCTGGTCTTTTGCGGCACTGCGGCCACCATTGTTTCCGGTGCGGTAGCAGAACGGATCAAATACCTCTCGTTCATCCTGTTCTCGTTCATCCTGACTTTGTTCATCTACCCGGTCGTTGGCCACTGGATCTGGGGCGGCGGTTTCCTGGCGAGCCTCGGTTTCTGGGATTTTGCCGGATCAACGGTCGTTCACTCGGTCGGTGGCTGGGCTGCTCTGGCTGGAATCATCGTTCTCGGACCACGCTTTGGCAAATACGGCCCCGGTAAAAAAGTCAATGCCATTCCCGGCCACAGCCTCCCGCTGGCTACCATCGGCGCATTTGTCCTCTGGCTCGGCTGGTTTGGCTTCAATCCTGGTTCGACCATGGCCGCTGATCCCGGGGCCATCTCCCATATCCTGATGACCACCAACACCGCCGGCATCGCTGGCATCCTGACTTCGACCATCACCGCCTGGATCCTCATGGGCAAACCGGACCTCGGCATGAGCATCAACGGCCTGCTGGCCGGCCTGGTCGCAGTCACGGCCAGTTGCGCCTTTATCAGTATCCCCAGCTCGATTGTGATCGGCGCCATTGGCGGCGTGATCGTCGTCCTGGCCGTCATGTTCTTTGACCGCAAAAAACTGGACGATCCGGTCGGTGCTCTCTCGGTCCACTTGGCCAATGGTGTCTTCGGCACTCTGGCAGTCGG
>JAQUEY010000004.1 GCA_028684955.1 Eubacteriales bacterium | reverse complement strand
GAAGGCATCTTGCGCCGCCACGTGCGTCGCTCTGGTGAGTTTCGCGACATGCTGGTGTTTGGCCTTTTGCGCGACGAATACCTCGCAGCCAGATCACTCTGAGGTGTTTTAAGACTGCCTGACAACGTTTATCTTGTCCCACTGGGCCTTGCATGGTAAGATAGTTTCGGTATTTGATGTTCCGGAAGGATTCCGGGAATTACAGGAGGATTTTTCATGAGCAAACTGATTGGTAATGCGATTTTTGGCCAGTCCGGCGGCCCGACTTCGGTCATCAACGCCAGTGCTGCAGGTGTCTTTACAGAAGCCCTCAAGCAGACCGGCGTGATCGAGAAGGTCTACGGTGCGGCTAATGGCATCGTGGGCATCCTGAACGAGAAATTCTATGATATCGGCCAGGAAGATCCAGCCGAGCTCGAACTGTTGAAGACGACCCCCTCCTCTGCCCTTGGTTCCTGCCGTTACAAGCTGGCCAAGCCAGAAGTCGACGATACCGACTACAAGCGCATTCTCGAGGTCTTCAAGAAATACAACATCCGCTATTTCTTCTACAATGGCGGCAACGACTCGATGGATACCTGCAACAAAATCTCCAAATTCATCGCCAAGTCCGGCTACGAATGCCGCGTCATCGGTGTGCCCAAGACCATCGACAATGACCTGTTCGGCACCGACCATTGCCCCGGTTTCGCTTCTGCAGCCAAATACATCGCCACCACCGTCATGGAAGTCTACCTCGACGCCCGCGTCTATGACACAGGCATGATCACAGTGATCGAAATCATGGGCCGCAACGCCGGCTGGCTGACAGCCGCCTCTGCCCTGGCTGCTGAAAAAGGCCACGGCCCGGACCTGATCTACCTGCCGGAAGTCGATTTTGACCTCGACCAGATGCTGATTGATGTCAAGAAGATTTACGAGAAAGACAAGAAAGTCATCGTCTGTGTCTCCGAAGGCGTCAAAACCAAGGAAGGCAAGTACATCCCCGAGTTGGTCGGTGAAGTCTCCGTTGACGCTTTCGGCCATAAGCAGATGGGCGGCACCGCTGCTGTCCTGGCCAACTACCTCAAGGAGAAAATGGGCTGCAAGGTCCGTGGTATCGAGCTGTCTTTGATGCAGCGCTGTGCCGCTCACCTGGCCTCCAAGAACGACGTCGAAGAGTCCTTCCTCTCCGGCCAGACTGCAGTCCGTATTGCAGTTGACGGCATGACTGATTTCATGGTTGGCTTCCAGCGTCCGGAACAGGGTGAGTACAAGTGCGAAATCAAACTGATCCCCCTGAACGAGGTCGCTAACACCGAAAAGGTCGTCCCGAAAGAATGGATCAATGACGAAGGCAACTTTGTCAACGAAAAATTCATCGAGTATGCCCTGCCCCTGATCCAGGGTGAATCGAAGATCGCCATCGAGGATGGTCTGCCCCGCTTCGCCAAGCTCAAGAAAGTCCTCGTCGAGAAGAAGTAAGACTACTCTCAGACGCCACAAAACCCTGCAAAGGGCTGCACTGTCATCAACGACAGGCAGCCCTTTTTGATGCTATCTGAAAGCCTTCGAATGCAATTGGCGACTTTACCTTACTGGTCGTTGGAACGGCTTTTACTGCCTCCTGTGCCCAGTTTCCGGGGCCTTCTGTTTCTCTCCGGTATTACTTTGACTTTCGCTTCTTGTTTTACCTGGGGCATCCGCTTGGCCAGTACGCTGGGCCGGGCAATGGAATAGCCAAAAAATCCCAGCAGCTTGCCCAGGGCGTAATAATTGCCATGGGCATAGGCCACCAGCCGTGCTTTGTCAATGCGCAAGCGATTGTCATGATCGAGCAAGCCTGGACTCACTTCAACGGCTGTCACACGGGCCAGAAACAAGTCGTGTGAACCGAGGGGCAGGATTTGCTCCACCTGGCAGGATAGCGTCAGAGGGCTTTGGGCGACGGCTGGTGCGTGGGCCATCTGGCTGGCTTTGACTGCCTTAAGATGGCAGGCAGCAAATTTGTCCAAGTCCCGGCCAGATTTGACACCACAAAAATCTGTCGCCCAAAGCAGCTTTTCGTCAACGAGATTGATCACAAATTCGCGGCTCTGGCTGATCTGGGCATGGGAATAACGGGATGGCCGGATGGAAACAGACACCATGGGGGGTTCGGAATTGATTGTGCCAGTCCAGGCGACTGTGATCAGATTGGGCTGGTCGCAGCCTTCACCGGGCAGCCCTTGACAGGACAAAAGAACAACCGGAACCGGTGCCAGCAAGGTCGCAGGATTCAGCTCCACCTTGGTTGGAGCAGTCCGCTCAGTTTTGTTTTTCAAATCAGGATTTTGATCCATGGTACCTCGCTTTCAGATGCCCAGCATTTCATGATTGAGCAGATAGGCTTTCAAGTTGATTCCTCCGGCAAATCCTACCAGACGGCCATTTTTGCCTATCACCCGATGGCAAGGGATCATCACCGGTACAGGATTGGCGGCACAGGCTGCCCCCACTGCCCTGGCCAGCTGGTGCGGCACCTGGCCAGGCTTGGCAATCCTAAAGGCCAGATCTTCATAGGACCAGGTCGCACCAAAGGGAATCTGGCGCAGCTGCTCCCAGACTTGGCGCTGGAACAGACTGCCCGTCTGGATTTCGATCGGTAGGGTGAATTGCTGCAACTGACCGGAAAAATACGCCCGCAATTGCTGGCAGGCCTCCACGAGCACAGGCGGTGCATCATCCACGACCATCTGGCGACCCGGCCGGCCGGCGCCAGGAAAGTCAGGGGCCAGGAAATGGATCCTGATGATGGCGTTTTTGTTGCTCTGGATGTGAAGTGCACCAGCTGCAAACGTCAGGATGGCATCATAGCAGGTCTGGTCATTTCTTTCTTCTTTGCGCGTCAGACTGCTCATGTCTCACCCATCCTTCTCATCCCAGAGCTGCTGCAGGCTTTGCGTGACCGGATCAATCGCTGTTTCAGCGAGCAAGCGATAGGCTGATGGACCGGCAAGTTCCTGCTGCAGAGCGGGCCAGGCATCAGATGCAAACGATCCGCCAGGAGCAGGTCTTTCCAGCAGGTCTGGCAACTGCTCCAGGGCTCCGGTTCGACCAGGGGTCTGCTCGAGGAAAACCGACCAGACTTCCCTGTCCCGGATGATCGGGAAAAAGCCTGGTTGTGGTTCAAGACGGTTTTGCAAATACAGCGCGTCAGGATCTGCTGCTAAAAAAGCCGCAACTTGGCTGGCCAGGTCAGGCTGGCCCGTAGATTTGCTGACAGCAAGAGCCTTGACGTTCACAGGATAGGGGCTTGTCACATCGACTGTCCTGGGCAGCGGGATGACCTGCACAGCGGATCTGCTGCCAGTCAGGGTAGCCAGCTGGCCGGAATCCATGGCCCGATAGGCTACCTTTCGGTCTTGCAGCAGGGCTTGTGTCGCAGCCTGATACTCAGGGTAGCTGATGGTTTTGTCCACAGAGGTGGCCCCATCTGAAACCAAATGACGCAAGGCATTGACAGTGCTCGTAAAATCTCGGCTGGTGAAATCAAATCTGCTGCCATCCCAGCCTGTCCAGCCTGTTTGGGCGTCCTGGCCAAAGGGCAACACCGGCAGAAGGATTTCCGGATTGGCAAGAATCAGCCGGTTTTCAGTGGAGAGAGCCAGCTGGTGGCAATACTCGACAAACTCCGGCCAGCTGAGCACCTGATCGAACTTGACAGCAGCATCTGGGACCGCTAGCGGATCAAACAGCAAGACCGGCACCGAAAGGCGCCATGGGAGATACAACAGGCCTTGTGGGGTTTTACAGGCAGAGAGCAATGCAGGGCTGACTTTGTCTGCTGAGAGCCGCTTGTCGTCCGCTAAGTAGGGTGTCAGGTCCAGGAGCTGGTTTGCCTGGATTGCAGAATGATGATCAGTCAGCACCAGATCCGGCCAATTGCCAGCAGCTGTCCATGCGCGCGCCATCTCATCAGTCACCCCTTGGACTTGCGCCAGAGGCACGGCGACCAGGCGAAGATCGGATTCATAAGCAGACAGGTAATCCAGACTGATGTGGTTGCCCCGGCTGTCTTCATGTCCCAGAGTGCTGACCTGGTTTGTGGTGAGTTCGTAAAAGCGGCCCAGAAGGTTGAGCTGATCCGCTGGCCACGATCCGGCCACACGCAGCGTGATGGTGCCCGGGCGTTCAGTCCCTGCATCGTCCTGGCCGGATGAGTCAGGCTGCGACAGACCACCTGGTGACGTCTCCTGGCGACCCGGCTGCACCGGCACCTCAGGATAATTCGATTGAGCAGGCAGAGAACAGCCCACAAGACTGAGGCAGACAAAGATCAGGCAGATCAGCCTGGCCCGGCGTCCTGATGTGGGGCTGCTTCCATCACCGGTGTGTTTGTTCATAGACCAGATAATTGAACAAGAGACCATTTTCTTCCTGGACGGGCTCTGACAGAACACACTCCCAGCCTGGTAGTGCGTCGAGGTCGGGAAAGTAGGTGTCCGATTGCTGCCGGTGTTGGACGCGAGTCACGTAGACACGCTGACAGTCCTGCAGGAACTCGCGATAGATGGTACTGCCACCGATGACATAGACGTGTTTGTCCGGATACAATGCTACAGTTGCAAGAACCTCTGCGCGGCTGTGGCAGACGGTTGCTCCTGCAATGGCCAGGGACGGGTTTCGGGAAACCACCAGATTGACCCGCTCAGGCAACGGCCGCCCGCCGGGAAAGGTCTGGAGGGTTTTTCGGCCCAGGATGACAACCTGCCCCTGGGTCATGTGTTTGAACCGTTTCAAATCAGCTTTGATCCGAAACAGCAAGTCATCCTGGTAGCCAATGCCCCAATCCAGATCGACGGCAACGATCGCATCCATACCCTCAAACCGCCACAGGGATCCGGACCATTTTCTCCCCGGCCTTGTAGTCTGAAAGTTCGAGATCGGCGAGTGTGAACTGGTAGAAATCTTTGATCTCGGGGTTAATGGACAGGACCGGAGCCGGATAGGCTGACCGGGTAATCAATTCCCTGACCAGTGGCACATGGCGGTCATAGATATGGGCGTCTGCGATGACGTGGACCAGTTCACCCACGGACAGGCCACTGACCTGGGCAAACAGGTGGACAAGAACCGCGTACTGGGTGACGTTCCAGCTATTGGCAACAAGCATGTCTTGCGAACGTTGGTTGAGGATGGCGTTGAGCGTGTTCCCAGAGACATTCAAAGTCAGGCTGTAAGCACACGGATACAGCTGCATGGCATGCAAGTCCTGGTGGTTGTACAGGTTGGTCAGCATCCGCCTGCTGCTTGGGTTGTGCTTGAGATCGTAGAGCAGACGGTCAACCTGGTCAAACTCACCCTCTTTGTAGATCGCTTTTTGGGCCAGCTGGTAACCATAAGCTTTCCCGATTGTCCCCTGAGAATCAGCCCAGCTGTCCCAGATGTGACTGCTTAAGTCAGCAACTCGATTTGATTTTTTCTGCCAGATCCAGAGCAGCTCATCAATGGCAGCCTTGAAATTGATCGGACGCAACGTCAGGATCGGGAATTCCTCGGCCAGGTTATACCGGTTGACAATTCCAAATGACTTGATGGTATAGGCAGGCGTACCATCCTCCCAGCGCGGACGAACATCGTTACCTGTCTCATCGTACCCCTGGCTCAGAATCTGCTCGCAATTGGCAATAAAAAGATCATCTGCATGGCTCATGCTGTTTAGTATCCTTCCTGTCTGGCGCAAACACGAGTGGTTTGTTCCAGTATATGACAAATCTGATGGTTCTCACAATAAAAAATGACCAGCTCCTTCTGGCACTGCCATCTGGAAACTGGTCATTTTCACAACTGGTCGGAGTGAGAGGACTTGAACCTCCGGCCTCTTGGTCCCGAACCAAGCGCTCTACCACCTGAGCCACACCCCGTTGACTTTTGCTATTCTACTGATAAAAAACCACAGTGTCAAGGGCGTTTTCGAACTTCGCCAAGATCCGGGGATTTCAAAGCCGGCAGAAGCAAAAGTTGGCAAGAGGGTCGTCAGCGGGCTATGTAGCGGGTCTGGACTTCATGGACAAGCTTGGCGCTGACCGCATCGACTTTCATGACCCCAAGGTCACCTTCCTGGCGGGAACGTACGGCGAGGCTGTCCGTTTCAATCTCGGCATCCCCGAGGACAAGCATGTACTGCAATTTGTCCATCTGGGCTTCGCGGATCTTCTTGCCGATTTTCTCATCCCGGCTGTCGATTTCTACCCGCAGGCCAGCCTGTCTCAGACGCGCAGCAATAGACTTGGCTGCATCGAGGTGACGTTCGGAAATCGGCAGAATCCTGGCCTGCTCTGGTGCGATCCAGAGCGGCAGTGCACCCGCATACTTTTCAATCAGCAAGGCCAAAGTCCGTTCATAGCAGCCGATGGAGGTGCGATGAATGATGTAGGGGTGGTGTTTTTCACCATCCCGGTCCGTATAGTCCATTTCAAACCGCTCAGCCAGCTGGAAATCGATCTGGATCGTGATCAAGGTGTCTTCCTTGCCGAAGACATTGCGGATCTGGATGTCCAGCTTCGGGCCATAGAATGCGGCCTCGCCGACCCCCTCGACATAGGGGATCTTCGCGCGGTCGAGGATCTGGCGCATTGTCCCCTGGACAGCCTCCCACTCCTGAGCTGAGCCAATATATTTCTCCCGGTTGCTTTCATCCCAGAGCGAGAAGCGGTAGCTGACATCATCATCCAGGCCGACAGCCTGGAGCATGAAATTGGCCAGGTCCAAAGCCCCCTGGAATTCGTGTTCCAGCTGGTCCGGGGTGCAGATCAGATGGCCCTCGGAAATGGTGAACTGGCGCACCCGGATCAGGCCGTGCATTTCGCCAGATGATTCGTTGCGGAACAAGGTTGACGTCTCGCCATACCGGATCGGCAGGTCGCGATAGCTGCGGGTCTTGGTCAGATAAGCCTGGAACTGGAACGGGCAGGTCATCGGGCGCAAAGCCAGGACCTCCTCCGTATCAGCCTTCTCAGGATCGCCAATGATGAACATGCCATCACGATAGTGATGCCAGTGACCGGAAATCTTGTACAGGTCGGACTTGGCCATGAAGGGGGTCTTCGTCAACTGGTAGCCGCGGCGTTCTTCTTCGTCCTCGACGAAGCGCTGCAGGAGCTGGATCGTCCGGGCGCCCTTCGGCAGCAGGATCGGCAACCCTTGGCCTATGTAATCAACGGTCGTGAAGTAGCCCAGTTCCCGGCCCAGTTTGTTGTGGTCGCGCTTTTTTGCTTCCTCTTGCTGGTCGAGGTAATCCTTGAGCTGCTGTTTGTCTGGAAAACTGGTGCCATAGATGCGCTGCAGCATCTTGTTTTTCTCGCTGCCACGCCAGTACGCACCTGCCACCTGAGTCAGTTTGAATGCCTTGACCTCACCGGTGGAAGACAGATGGGGGCCAGCACACAAATCAACAAACTCACCTTGGCGATAAAAACTGATCGTTGCGTCTGCCGGCAGGTCATCAATCAATTCAACCTTGTATGTCTCGCCAGCCTCAGCCATCAGGGCTTTCGCTTCTTCCCGCGGCAACTCGAATCGTTCGATCGGGAAATTGGCTTTGACGATTTTTTTCATTTCATCTTCGATCTTGCCCAGTTCTTCTGGCGAAAAAGGTTCGGCCCGGTCAAAATCATAATAATAGCCTGACTCAATCGCAGGCCCGATGGCCAGCCTGGTCTGTGGGTACAAGCGTTTGACCGCCTGGGCCAGGATGTGGGACGAGGTATGGCGAAATGCGTGACGATAGGACGCATCGGAAAAATCTGACATGGTAACCTCCGCGCCTGCCAGCCAATTATCGGACAATCTGGACAGGCCTTTCTATGATAATCAATCTATCTGGATTTGTAAATTATGACTGACATTCAGATGTCATGCCAGTAACCCTTGTATCCAGTTGGAAATCCAGTCCATATCAGGAGATTGTGATCAAATCGCGGATGGCATCCAGACGGCTCTGCTTGATGCCGGAGACCTTCATCAAATCCTCTATGCTCTTGTACGGACCGTTTCTCTCCCTGAAGTCAAGGATGGCTTTGGCCGTGGCAGGACCAATGCCAGGCAACTGGTCGAGTGTTTCCTCAGTAGCGCTGTTGATATTGATCAACACAGTCTCTGTCGGGTCTGTAATGACCAGGATTGTACGTTTACCTGGATCCCCGGCTGCTTCGGACACAGTTGGAATCCGGATGTGGCAATTGCCCGTCAACGCCAGGGCCAGATTGATTTCGTCCCTGGCTGCATCTTCCCTCAGTCCACCAGCTTGTTCCACCAATTCGTACAGGTAGCTGCCACGCACAACCAGATAGATCCCGGGCTTTTGTACAGCCCCGACCAGATAGACAGGGACGAGGTCCTGGCTCACGGTTGAAGGGGCCGTGGGTGTCCCGGACGGCTGGTCCTGGGGTTCCAACCTTGCCACCGCACTCGCCTGCGTGCTTTCGTGGGCTGTGATCTCGATACCTGCAGGCTGGCCGCGCCTGATCTCAAAAGCAACCGCAGTCAGCGAGAACAGGCAAAGTCCAATCAGGATCCAAAAGGAATGTCGTTTCAGTTCGATTGTCTGCATGGTTCATGCTCCCTAACAGGTTCATGACCAGCATAGCAAAAAGGGCAGGTTCCCCTACCCTCTTTTCAACGACAAAACTCGACAGGTTTCGACACCAAGCTTGGCCGGTTCTTACGCCCCGAAGGGTTTGCGGCCCCGTCTCAGACGACAAGTCAAGCGCGGCTGCGGCTTTGCTGCCAGAGTTTCTCCAGACTGTAGAAATCTCTTTCTTCGCTGTGGAAGACATGGACGACAACGTCGCCATAATCGAGGAGGATCCAGCGTGAAGATTCGAATCCCTCGACATGGTCGACCTGGCGGTTGTCTTTTTCTTTGACCATGAACTCGACTTCATCCGCCAGAGCCTTGACGTGGGTGGTCGATGTACCCGTGGCAATGACGAAATAGTCTGCCAGGATCGTCTTGTCCGAGACGTCGATGACGTCGATGTCTTTGGCCTTCTTGTCTTCCAGGATGGTTTTGATTTTCTGAGCTAAATCTGATGCAGTCAATTTTTCTCTCCTTTATTTTTCCGGGCTAGCCCCGGCGGATTTTTGTCTGTCTGTTCGGGTTGTTGGACCAAAATACCCAGTTTCACCAATGCAGCCTGGGCATAGGGATGAGATGGCTTGTTTTCCCGCGCGAGAAACGCTTCGACTTCGACCAGGCACAACCGCATGGCTTGGACCAGATCGGTTTCAGCAGCCTCTCGGATGGCTTCCAGGTTGTGGTAAGTCCGGGCAGGTTCGACTTTGTCGGCCACATAGATCAGAAGGTCCAGGTCCGACATATCCGAGCTTCCCGTGGTATGGAAGAAGATAGCCTGGAGGATCTCCGGATCTTCGATGCCGAACTGGTGCCGGGCCAGCCAGGCACCGGCTGGACCATGGGCCAGGGCGGGTTCCAGCAATTCAGGGTCACCTGCCAGACGGGCATAATGAAGCACCGTGTGGGCTTCAAGGCATTTGGCGCAATCATGCATCAGGCCGGCAATGCCTGCTTTTTCGACCGACACGCCATGTTTATGAGCCAGGTGCATGGCATAGCGCATGACATTGAGCGAATGAAGCAGTCGTTTGTGGTTGAGCAAAGGCCGGACCTGGCATTCGTAATCCGACAGCTTGTGCCAGATTGCCGGTTCGACCAAAGCCAATTCATCATCGTAGCCATACAAATCATGACGAGTGATCAAGGCAGCCACCCGTTCCGGAATCTTGCCGGTATCGAGCTCACCTCTGACTGCAGCTTCCCGGACTTCGGTTGCCGAAAGTTCCAGCATCGGAGCATCCAGGAACCGGATCCGGGCGTTGAACTGCTGCTGCAGCAGATCTGCCTGGGACTGTGCGTCCTGTGGCCGGATCCCGCCACGATGAGCAATCAGCAAGTCTGCTGCGGCCAGGATTTTTTCCGGGAAACGCCACGATGGCAGATCAAACAGGACATCCGAGCCGTAGACCAGGATAATTTGATCATCTGGGGATAGTTCGTGCCGCAGAAGTGCCAGCGTGTCAACCGTGTAAGAACGGCCTGAGCGTCTGATTTCCAAATCGGAGACTTCAACCATGTCCAGGTCTGACACCCCGCGCAAGGCCATTTCATAGCGATAACCGGCTGCTGAGACTTTCAGCTTGGTTTTATGTGGCTGCTGGCCAGCGACCATCAAGACAACCCGGTCGACCAGGCCCGATTCCAGAACGGCTTCGACCAGTTTGCGGTGTCCATTGTGAAAGGGATCGAATGTCCCGCCAATCAAGCCAATTTTGATCACGTCCGGCCGATATCCTTGCGATAGTGGACCTGATCGAAATGGATCCTGGCCACATCCTGGTAAGCCTGGTCTATAGCAGCATCGAGTGAGTCGGCCACAGCGGTGACGCCCAGGACGCGGCCGCCGGCGGTCACGATCTGTGAGCCTTCCTGCCTGGTACCTGCATGGAAAACCAGACTCTTAGTGACCGTCTCAAGGCCTGTGATCGGATGGCCCGTCGTGTAGGTTCCCGGATAACCGCCGGAAGCCAAGACCACACAGCAGGCGCTGCGCTCGTCCTGCCAGCGGACTTCGATCTGGTCGAGGCGTTCATCCAGAACAGCCTCGCAGATTTCCACAAGGTCTGTCTGAAGAAGCGGCAGTACAACCTGGGCTTCCGGATCACCAAAGCGAGCATTGTACTCGATCACTTTCGGCCCGGTGGGCGTCAGCATGAGACCAAAATAGATGACACCTTTAAAGGGACAGCCTTCTGCAGCCATGGCATCGATTGTGGGCTGGAAAATCGTATCCATCATGTGCTGCTGGTCTTGTTCTGAAAGACTGGCCCCCGGGGCGATCGTCCCCATGCCTCCTGTATTGGGTCCCTGGTCCTGGTCGAAGGCACGCTTGTGATCGCGAGAAGACACCATCGGTACGACAGTCTTGCCATCGGCAAAAGCCAGGATCGTCAATTCCGGTCCAGTCAGGAAAGACTCGATGACCACCCGGCTGCCTGCCTGGCCGAAAGCGTTGCCTTCCAGCATGTCGCGCACGGCTTGTTCAGCTTCCAGTTGGGTCTGGGCGATGATGACGCCTTTGCCCAGGGCAAGGCCATCCGCTTTGATCACTATCGGCAGATCGCAGCTGCACAGGTAGGACAGGGCTGGTTCTAAGGATTCAAACACCGCATAGTCTGCAGTTGGAATGTGATAGCGGCGCATCAGATCTTTGGCAAAGGATTTGCTGGCCTCAATCCGGGCCGCCGCCTTCGATGGGCCAAATGCCCGGATCCCAGCCTGCAACAGGGCATCCACCATGCCCAGCGCCAGTGGATCATCCGGTGCCACAAAGACCAGGTCGATGCCCTTTGCCACCGCAAACTGGACCATTGCATCCAGATCGGTTGCCTTGATCGGGACGCAAGTGGCAAGCTTTGCAATCCCGGCATTGCCAGGGGCGCAATACAGCTGGGTGATCTTGGGGCTCTGGCTGAATTTCCAGGCGATGGCATGTTCACGGCCACCGCCGCCGACGATCAAAACGTTCATGGCAAGAAGGGTGCTCCTCTGCTGGTGATGCTCTCGTGTGGTTCTGGCCTGGACAGGCTCAATGGCGGAAATGGCGCATACCGGTGAATGCCATCGGTATGTGGGCCGCATTGCACGCGTCGATCGATTCCTGGTCACGCAGCGAACCGCCTGGCTGGATGATGGCCGCGATGCCAGCGGCGGCAGCAGCCTGGACCGTATCGGCGAAGGGGAAGAATGCATCCGAGCCCAAAACCGATCCTTTGGCTTTGTCTTTGGCATTGGCAATCGCAATACCGGCAGATGTGATCCGGTTGGGCTGGCCAGGACCAATACCGACGGTCTGCCGGTCTTTGACCAGGACAATTGCATTGGATTTGACATGTTTGACCACTTTCATGGCAAAAAGCAAATCATCCTTGTCAGCATCTGATGGTTGAGCTTCGGTCACAACAGTATATCCTGTGTCGGGCAAGACTTGGGTGTCCTGGTCCTGGACCAGAATGCCTCCGTACACAGCTTTGATCATTTGTTCGCCCACTGCAATCGGTTCAGCAACGGCGGGTAACTTTAAAAGGCGCAGGTTTTTCTTTTTCCTTAGAATCTCCAGGGCATCCGCTTCGTAGTCGGGAGCGACAATGACCTCGAGAAAGATCTCTTTCATCTGATCGGCTACATCTGCCGTGACCGGCCGGTTCAGGGCCACGATGCCACCAAAGATCGAGACCGTGTCGGCTTCGTACGCCTTCGTCCAGGCGGAAAGCAACGAGTCCGCACTGCCGACGCCACAGGGGTTGGCATGTTTGATGGCGACGACTGTGGGCTCGGAAAACTCCTTGAGCAGGGCTATGGCCGCATCGGTGTCAGCAATGTTGTTGTAGGACAATTCTTTGCCGCCCAACTGTTCGGCTTCGGTCAGTGATCCGGACTTGGGCAGGGCTTCACGATAAAACGAAGCACTCTGGTGTGGGTTTTCACCGTAGCGCAGGCTACTCACCCGTTCGTAGGTCAAAGTCAGCTGCTCAGGCCATTTTGCAGGGTCCTGCTCATTGGAGTTGCTCGGGCCGGACTGGCTTTGGAAGTACTGCGCAATTAAAGCATCGTAAGCCGCCGTGTGTTCGAAGACTTTGCGGGCCAGGCCAAAGCGTGTGTCGAGTGTCGTGTTGCCCGTGGCTGTGATCTCTGCCAGTACCTTGGCATAATCGGCCGGATCAACCAGGACTGTGACATCGTGGTGGTTCTTGGCGGCTGCACGCAGCATGCTCGGACCACCGATATCAATGTTTTCAATGCATTCTTCCGCGGTGGCACCGGGTTTCATCACAGTCTGTTTGAAGGGGTACAGATTGATGATGATCAGGTCAATCAGCTCGATGCCAAGGCGATCAAGGGTTTCCATGTGCTCTGGATTGTCCCGGATCGCCAGGATTCCACCGTGGATTTTCGGATGCAACGTCTTGACCCGGCCATCAAGGCACTCCGGAAATCCCGTCACATCCGAAACATTGATGACGGGAATACCGGCCCGGACCAGCGCAGCGGCGGTTCCACCGGTTGAGAGCAGCTCGATGCCAAGCTGGTGCAGTTGTGTGGCCAGTTCAATCAGGCCGGTCTTGTCAGAGACACTGAGCAGGGCGCGTTTCATCATTTTAGTAACCTCCAAATGCATGAAAGATCGGGTGGATGGTTGATTCAAGGTTGGCTGGGGCTGATATGGACGCGGCGACCTTCAATCCGGACCCGGCCTGCTGCGATCAGCTTAATGGCCTGGGGCAAGATGACTTGTTCCGCCTCGATCATGATCCGTTGCTGCAAACTCTCTGGTGTATCTCCCTCCAGGATGTCAACCGCCTTTTGCAGCATGATTGGACCTTCATCGTAGTGTTCATCTACAAAGTGAACGGTGGCACCCGATACTTTGACGCCATAATCCAGTGCAGCCTGGTGTGGCTTGATGCCATACAGACCGGGACCACAGAAGGCTGGGATCAGGGCTGGATGGATGTTGATGATCCGGTTTTTGTAGCAAGACACCACACCCGGTCCGAGCAGGCTCAAAAAGCCTGCCAGAACAACCAGATCCACCTCAAATGGCTGCAAGGCAGCAAGAATGGCCTGGTCATAGGAGGCAAGCTCCGGGAATGATTTGCGGGCGATGACAAAGCACGGAATCCCGGCTTTTTCCGCCCGGGTCTGGGCATAGGTATCTGGTTTGGAAGCGAGGACGCAGGCAATGGACACACCCGGTAAAAGGCCGGACTCAATCTGGTCCAGGATAGCTTGCAGATTTGTTCCACCACCGGAAACGAAAACGGCCAGGTTGAACATCTTTGGGCTTACCTTTCGTCCGGATGGCCAAAAAACCAGCGGGGGTCAATGTGGCGAATGCTGGCAGCAATGGCAGTGGAAGGCGCAACCGGATAGTGGCCGCTGAAACAGGCGGAACAGCTGGTTCCCGGGTCGCCGCAGGCCACTTGCAAGCCCGCCAGGGATAAGAATTGCAGGCTGTCAGCACCGATGTGCTCCGTCAGTTGTGCCAGTGTCATTTCGCAAGCCGAAAGGTCGTGCTGGCCGGGTGTTTCCACGCCATACAGGCACGGATACTGCAAAGGCGGCGACGCCACGCGCATATGGACAGACTTGGCACCAGCTTTGCGCAGCAGGCTGATCACCCGGCGTGTCGTCGTCCCGCGGACAATCGAGTCATCCACCAGGACGATGGATTTGTCCTTGACCGCATCAGTCAGGGCTGTGAATTTCAAGTCAATGAGCAATTCCCGTCGTATCTGGTCTGCGTGCAAGAACGTGCGGCCGACATAGCGGTTTTTCAAGAGCCCACTGCCGTGCAAGACGCCCAGGGCCTGCGCATATCCGATCGAGGCAGCCAGACCGGAATCCGGAGCTCCGATCACGAGATCGGCGGGGCACGGTTGTTCTTCGGCCAGCTGGCGGCCTGCAGCTGTGCGGGCGGCAAAGACGTTGGTTCCATCCAGGATGCTGTCTGGCCGGGCAAAATAGACATATTCGAACAAACAGGAATGGCGGGGCAACGTTTGGGCAGGCAATCTGGACAGGACTCCCTCAGTCGTCAGGCTGATGATTTCACCCGGCTTGATATCACGCAGGAATTGCCCTCCAGCAGAATCGATCGCACAGCTCTCAGAGGCGAGCATGTAAAGACCGTTTTGTTCACCCAGGCACAAAGGACGGATCCCGTGCGGGTCCCGGACCCCGACGACCCGGTCTTGAGTCATCAGGACCATCGCATAGGCACCTTCGAGCTCAGACTGCATGGCCAGCAGTGACTGCTCCAGGTTGTCTTCGAGCACTTGGTGGCGGGCCAGTAATGCCAGGATGATTTCTGAGTCAGCCCGGGACTGGAAGATCGCGCCTTGCTCCTGGAGCTTGCTGCGCAGCTGGGCTGCATTGGTCAACGCACCGTTAAACGAGAGGGCAATCTGGCCCCGGCGGGATTTGATCAGCATCGGCTGGGCGGCTTCGAGGCTCTGGTCCAAAGGTGAAGGATACCGGACATGACCAATGCTGGCATGTCCTTTCAAGACCAAAAGGGCCATCTCATCGAATCCTTCGGTCACCAGGCCGCGCCGGCGCTGGCAAATCAGAGTGCCGGACTGGTTGACAGCAATGCCAGAGCTGTCTTCCCCGCGGTGCTGGAGGCCAAACAAACCCAGAAAAGTCAGCCGGGCGGCTGTTTCGATCGTGCCAGCAGGGTCAAAGACAGCAAATACGCCACATTCATCATGTATCATGTGTGATCTCCCAACGGTGTCACAGGCTTTTCAGCTTCTCCTGGAGACGCTGGTCACGCTGGGCCACTGCACTTGCCAGGCGGATTTTGTGATCAGCTAATTTATCCATCAGCGCAGGATCACCGAGGCTGAGCATCTGGACAGCCAGAATGGCCGCATTGGCTGCCCCATCGATGGCAACCGTGGCAACCGGTATGCCACTGGGCATCTGGACAATGGCGTACAAAGCATCGAGACCATTCAGGGCGCCACCGTGGACCGGGACCCCGATTACAGGCAGTGTGGTCATGGCTGCCAGGACCCCAGGCAGATGAGCCGCCAGGCCTGCAGCAGCAATGATGACTCCAAAGCCTTTTGCAGCAGCGGATTTGGCAAGTTCAGCGGCCCGGTCCGGGGTACGGTGGGCTGAGCAGACGGTCGCTTCAAAAGAGACTCCGAATTCGCGTAAAGTATTGAAACAGGCTTCCATGACAGGAAAGTCTGAATCAGATCCCATGACGACGAGCACGTTCCTGGACATTGTATTTCCTCCTGCAAATGCATTCAAGTTTAACAAGTGAGGTCTTGGTTCGTCAAATCAGACGGTTCATGGCTTCTCTGATCAGCGCTTTGGCTGCTTCAAGACTGATCTGGTTATGCCGTGCCAGATCTGCGGTGTCATCATATTCCGGGTAAGAACGTGTGATGTCCTGCCACTGCACCGTCTTGATCCGGACGGTCTGGCCCAGGACCTGAATGGAACGGGTGCTGCGAGTCATGACATGGCGGTCGATCCATTCGCGCCGGATGCCGATGGTTCCTGCATGAGAGAACAGGAGCCGGACAGCATCTTTTTCAAGGTTTTCTGGCACAAGGACTGTCAATAAATGCCCGGGTCGATTCTTTTTCATCTGGAGCGGGCTGAAAGCAACATCGAGCACACTCATCTGGTGCATCTGTTCGCTCAGATACCCCAGTTCCTCGGCGGTCGTGTTGTCAATATGGCAGGACAATAAGACCACACGATCCATTTCAGCTGGATCAAAGCCCGGCAGAGACGAGGCAGGCTGTTGACCCTCTCTCCCCTGTTCTGGCTGAGTCATGGTCGCTTGTGCAGCAGATTCGTTCGTTTCACCCAGAATGATCCGCAGGGCATTGAGACGGCCGATTTCCCGCTGGCCAAACCCATAGCCAATCGCCAGACGCTTCATCTGGGGCATGGATCCAAACGTAGACACCAGGGTCTTGACCAGGGAAAACCCGGTCGGGGTGACCAGTTCGGTGTCACTGGTGCCAGTCACAAAGGGGATGTCGGTGTTTTCCAGCATCTTCATGACGGCTGGGACGGGAACCGGCATGGCGCCATGCTGGCACAGAATACTTCCGGACCCATCATGGAGCGGAGATGACTGGATCCGGTCTATCTTGAGGTAGTCAAGCGCAATGGCAGCTCCCACGATGTCAACGATAGAATCGATGGCACCAACTTCGTGGAAATGGACCTGGTCCAAAGGTACTCCGTGCACAGCCGCCTCGGCCTGGCCGATTTCAAGAAAGACCGAGAGCGCCATCTGGCGTACTGGACCAGGCAGTTGGGAAGTTTCAATCAAATGCCGGATATCCGCATAGGTCCGGCCATGTGAATGATGGTGATGGTCATCGTGGTGGTGATGGTCATCGTGGTGGTGGTCAGTCAGGTGCACCGAAAAAGAGGTGCCCTGGATGCCGCTTTTACTGGTCTTTTCGGCATGGAGGTGGTATTCGCCTGCCAGGCCGAGTGCCGAAAGGCCCGTCTCAATAACAGACAAGGGTACACCTGCATCAATCAGGGAGCCCAGGAACATGTCGCCACTGATACCGGAAAAACAATCAAGGTAGAGGATTTTCTGTTTCATGTTCATGTATACCTTTCAGCGTCATGGGCAGCCAGTGCGGTGCGGACGCGTTGGTCGATCTGACGGCAGATGGTCGCAGCCATGAATCCGGCACCAAAGCCATTGCCGATGTTGTGGACCGCAACCCCACTGGCGCAGGAATTGACCATGGCCAGCAAAGTGGTCACGCCGCCGAAATTGGCCCCATACCCGATCCCTGACGGGACTGCCAGCACCGGTTTGTCGACCAGACCGCCCAGAACACTGACCAGAGCTCCCTCCATGCCGGCGACAGCAATGATCACATCGGCTTTCCGGATGTCATCTATGACTGCCAGCAGACGGTGCAGGCCAGCCACACCGACATCCGAGAAGCGTGTGACCTGGCAGCCCAGCGCTTCGGCAGTCAGGGCAGCTTCTTCAGCCACCGGCTGGTCTGCTGTCCCGGCCGAAACGACCGCGACCTCTCCAATGCAGGCAACTGGATACCGGCGGACTGTGATCACCCGGGCCCGGGCTGAATAGGCAGCATCCGGCGCGACTGCCTGGA
The DNA here is from genome assembly GCA_028684955.1 of Eubacteriales bacterium. Classification (GTDB taxonomy): domain Bacteria; phylum Bacillota; class Clostridia; order Saccharofermentanales; family UBA5734; genus UBA5734. The sequence goes on along the minus strand of JAQUEY010000004.1, from coordinate 40,350 downwards.
TGGCTTCAAAATGTTCCAGATCGGCCCGGGTGGCCAGGAGATTGTCACCATGGTCGAGGATGCTGGTTGTTATCTGAGCGGTTTGCTCAGGGGTCTTGCCCTCGCAAAAAACCACCTCGGCAAACCCATTCCTCATTTTGCGCGAATGGTCTACCTTGGCAAAGCCCAAATCTTCAAATTGCTCTGTCATTGAGAGTCTTCCTGTCTGGTCTGTTTTGCCGCTGGATTCATGCTACCGGTGCGGTAACCCTGAAGGTCCAGGGTGGCAAATGCAAATCCTGCCTCCAGGAGGCAGTCGCGCACCAGCACAATCCAGTCCGGGGCAAGCCCTTTCTCCAAAAAAGCTGGCTCGAGCTCAACCCGGGCCAGTCCTGCGTGGTCACGCACACGAACCTGGCCCAGTCCTTTCTGGCGCAGCAAGGTTTCGGCTTTGTCGATCCGAGCCATTGCGGCCAGAGTGACGGGCGTATGGGTCGGAATGCGTGTGGCCAGGCAAGCCATGGCTGGCTTTTCGGCAAAATCCGGACAGATCCGGGCTGCCAGGGCGCGCACGTCCGCTTTGGAAAAACCAGCCTCCGCCAGCGGGCTCAAGACTTTCATTTCCTGCAACGCTTGAAGGCCGGGCCTGTAGTCTTTGAGATCGTCACGGTTGGTTCCGTCACACAGGACAGTGAACCCGGCACCGCGAGCCAAGGCCTGCAAGGCGTTGAAAATGATTTTCTTGCAGTGATAACAGCGGTCGGGCGGATTCTCGGCAAAGGGCGCCAGATCAAGTATCGACTCCGGCAGACGGGCAATCAACTGCCTGACCTGGGCCAGACTGGCGACACGCCCGGCGTCTGCCTGGTCATCTGCTGGAACCATGGGGGCCAGTGCCGTCACAGCCAGGACATTATCCGGACCCAGGATCTGTGCGGCCGCTACAAGCAGAACCGTGCTGTCCACCCCTCCTGAGCTGGCAACGGCGATTTTACCCATGGGCAAGATGACATCCGCCAGGTCTGCCAGTAGCTCTTCCGGGCTTCTCAAGGCATGGTCACTCATTTGCTTGCTTTCTGACCGGACAGATAGGCATTGATGAACCCGTCCAGATTGCCATCCATGACACTGTCCACATCCACAACTTCGTATCCGGTGCGCAGGTCCTTGACCATGGTGTAGGGGCAGAACACATAGGAGCGGATCTGGCTGCCCCAGGCGATGGCCATCTGGTTGCCCTTCAAGTCTTCGATCTTGTCCATGTGGGCCGCACGGGCCATGGCGAATAATTTAGCTTTCAACATGCCCATCGCAGTCTCCCGGTTCTGGACCTGGGAGCGTTCGGTCTGGCAGGAAACAACCACACCGGTCGGGACATGGGTGATGCGGATCGCGGACTCGGTCTTGTTGACGTGCTGGCCACCGGCACCAGATGAACGAAAGGTGTCAACCTTGAGGTCGTCGGACCGGATGTCGATCTTGATCGAGTCATCCAGCTCCGGCATGACTTCAACCGAGGCAAAAGACGTATGGCGACGTCCAGACGAATCGAAGGGGGAAATCCGGACCAGGCGATGGACACCCATTTCGGATTTCATGTACCCGTAGGCATTGTCCCCGATCAGCATGAAGGAGACACTTTTCAGGCCCGCCTCATCCCCATCGAGGATATCAAGCAGCTTGATTTCAAAATCGTGCGCTTCAGCCCAGCGGGTGTACATGCGGTACAGCATTTCATTCCAGTCCTGGGCTTCGGTCCCGCCTGCACCTGCGTGCAAAGTGACAATGGCATTGCTGCCATCGTATTCGCCAGTGAACAGGGTCTCAAGTCGCATCTGTTCAAAGTCGTGCTGCAGATTCTTGAGATTTTCAGCAATCTCCTGGGCGATTTCCTTGTCTTCAGCTTCTTCACCAAGCTCACGCAGAACCTCCAGGTCTTCATATTCCTGGACCAGGGCTTGGAAACGGTCGACTTTCTTCTGCAGGTGCTTGACCTTGGTCTGGATTTTCTGGGCTCTTTCGACATCATCCCAGAAGCCTGGCTCCTGAGCCCGGGCCTCAAGCTCTGCAATTTCGTCGCGGACATGGTCAATGTGCAAGGCCAGCCGCAACTGGTCCAGCTTTTCCACGTACTGGCCCAGTTCTTGACGGTACTGGTCGTATTCAATCATTTCGGGGAATTCCTTTCTACAAATCGTTTCAGGCGCACCATGGCTTCACGGATGTTTTCCAGGGAAGACGCGTAGCTGATCCGGACAAATCCTTCACCACATTCACCAAAGGCATGACCGGGAACGATGGCAACTTTTTCTTCCTGGAGGAAACGTTCGCAAAATTCGTTCGATGAAAGGCCCGTGCTGCGGATATCGGGGAAGACATAAAAGGCCCCCAGGGGTTCAAAGCAGCCAAGACCCATCTCACGGCAGGCATGAACGACCAGGCGGCGGCGGCGGTTGTATTCCTCTCGCATCGGCGTGATGTGTTCATGGCTGTGGCGCAGGGCTTCGATGGCCGCATCCTGGGCGGTCGTCGGTGAGCTCATGATGACGTACTGGTGGATCTTGTTCATCGCAGCTAAGATTGACTCCGGTCCGCAAGCAAAACCGATGCGCCAGCCAGTCATGGCAAACGCCTTGGAGAAACCGCCGATCAGGATCGTCCGTTCGGCCATGCCATCCAGCTCCGCGATCGAGCAATGGCTGGCTGGTTCGTAGGTCAGCTCAGCGTAGAGCTCATCAGATAAAACCAGAACTGGCAAATCGCGGATCACGGCCACGATGTCCTGCAGCTGCTCCCGGCTCATGACTGCACCGGTGGGATTGTTGGGGTAGCCCAGCATGATCATCTTCGTCTTCGGCGAAAGAGCTGCCCGGAGCTGGTCCGGCTTGAGGACGAAATTGTCTTCAGCCCGGAGCGGGATGGTCACAGGCACACCTCCCGCCATGAGCACGCAATTCTTGTAGGCCACAAAACACGGCTCAGGGATAATGACCTCATCACCCGGGTTGACGACCGCGCGCACGGCGATGTCGATGGCTTCACTGCCACCCACTGTGACAACGACCTGAGATTTGGGCGCATACTGGATGTGGAAACGGCGCTTCATGTAATGGCTGATGGCTTCGCGCAATTCGATGAAACCTTGGTTCGGCGAATAATGGGTATTGCCTGTTTCCAGGGAATAGATCCCGGCCTCGCGGATCGCCCAGGGCGTGACAAAATCTGGTTCGCCGATGGAGAGGGAGATCACTTGCCCTTTCATCTCATTGGCCAAGTCGAAAAACCGCCGGATGGCTGATGGCGGAATGGCCTTGACCTTGTCAGACAGCATGGAGTCTACATTCATAAGACAACCGCCTCTCGGTTGTCCTCATCCTTGCTGTGGAATTCTGTTCCGTTCATCTTGTATTTTTTCAGGATGAAATGAGTCTGGGTGGACAGGACTGAATCGAGCGGGGCAATTTTGTCAGAGACAAACATGGCCACATCCTTGAGACTCTTGTCTTCGATGATCACCATCAGGTCAAACCCGCCCGACATCAGATAGCAGGATTTGACCTGGTCATGGCGGAAAATGCGCTGGGCGATGTGGTCGAAACCTTGGCCACGTTGTGGCGTGACTCGGACCTCGATCAAAGCCGTGACGGGTGCTGAGGAGGTTTTCTCCCAGTTGACGACAGCGTTGTAGCCCAGAATGGTTTTATTCGCTTCCAGATCGGCGATGGTTTTTTCTACTTCTGCGGCGGGTCGTCCTACCATCACGGCCAGTTCTGCTGCCGACAGCTTGGCATTGCTTTCCAACAGACTGAGGATTTCTTCTTTCTTGTTCATGACGACCTCCATTTTTTGATGTTCAACCGTGGCCAAAGGCTCAAAGTTGTGGCTTCGATGGTATCACAACCGGAACTTTCTTTACAAGAAAAAGATAGAACATGCCTAAAAGGCGACCTTGGGCAAATACTTGGAGCACTACGAAAAACTGGGGGACGAGGATGGAGGTTAGAAGGGTCTGTGGCATAAAACCAAGGACCAGGCTTTCCGGCAGGGAGAGGATGATTGAAAGGAAAAACATCTGCAGCAAGATCATCATTTTGAAACCCTTGACCAGCTGGATCGCTGCCTGCAGTGCTTCAGTCAGTTTGCGGTTTTCGGAGAGGATCAGGACAGGCAGGACGTAGAGATTAGTAACCAGAAGCAGGACGGGAATCATGAAAAGAAATGACGACAGTATGACCGGAACCAGGAGCAAAAGCAAGGTCAACAACAGCGCGGGAAGCCCCTTGGCGAGGCGAAGCAGCATGGTTTTGCCAGAAAATCCGGCATGTTCGCCGGCCATTAAAACCGAATAACCCATCGTAGCCAGAAGATCGACCAGTCCGGTGACTGCAATCAGGCCAAGCGAGAGCAGATTGCCGGAAGTCAGCAGGGGCAGTGGCTTTGAAGGGTCCTGGATGAATGTTTCCGTGGCGTACAGGAAACCGGAAAAATCCATGTCGCCCACAGGCAGCACATAAGGGGCGATGTTGACCAGATACAAAACGACAAAAGCGAGCTGGACCAGTCGTTCATGTTTGACTTTGTAAACTTTCAAGGCCTCTAGCGTCAGAATCAGGTTCATGTCTTCTCCTTTGAAAAAAACCTCACGGAGCCGTTGTCGAGTCCGCAAGGTCACTCATTGACGGTCATTGGCCGGATATCAAGTCCTGCCAGATCAGCTTTCGATTTCGCCGAGCACCCCACTGAAAACTGCGGACTGGTTCTCCTGGATGTACGCCCGAATCCAGTTCAGGACTGCTGGGTCATCAACAGGCAAATCAGGGATCTCTGCCCTGATTTCAGTCATGTCCAGCTCGAAGGTCCTGTCCGGGGCGGTCAGTTTGAGCGAATAGTCCAGACCAGGATCAGCGGACAGCAGGATATAGAATGTATCACCCAGATCTCCCAATGGCAGGCGGTCAATGCTGGTCAACCCCAAAGTGGCCACCAGACCGGTCCCGACCCCTTCTCTGGAATCGATCTCCAGGTGGCCTCCGGTCAATTCGCACAGTTCCTTGAACAAAGAAATACCGAGTCCAACCGAGCGTGTTGTCCTGGTTGTTACAAAAGGATCCTGCACGTTGGCCACCATGTCCGGCGGCATGCCACAGCCATTGTCCCGGACAGTCAGGACGAGCTGGTCTGTATGCGGCCTGGCGTCAATCTCAATCTCGATCGCAGTCGCCCGCGCTTTGACGGAATTCTGGATGATGTCCATCAGGTGGAGCGAAAGATCGCGCATAAGTTCTCCAATCAGCGTGAAACTGGAAAATATTATATCATTGCCTGAATTGAGGTCGCAAGGCAGAAAGCACCTGTAACCGGGCCTCGGCAGGATCGGACCAGGGCTGTACATCAATCGGCCAGCCTGGCTCATCGATCTGGACCAGGTGATGGGCATCCGAATCGATCAGGACATGGTAGCGGACCAAGTCCGGATGATTCCGGAAAAACTGGTCAAGGTCAGCCCGTTGGGACAATTCGATCCAATCGGTGGGAAAATCCGGCGGGACAGCACCGAGGGTTTGCAGCATGCTGTTGGCCTCCCGGTCCAGATGGGCCGGAATGCAGACCCCGCCTCGTGCCAGCACCTGGCGGGCAATTTCATCACAGGACAGCTGGCAGGCTTGCATCAGCAGGCGCCATTCGCATCCAGTTGCTTCATCCTCTTCATTGAACAGCAACTGCTCGCCGAAAATTTCCGGCCGATTCTTCAGAGGCAGCATTGCCTGCTGCACCAATGCTTCCATCTCTTTGGCGGCCTGCAAATCCGGAAACAGGCAGAGCAGGTGGATTTCCTCGCTCGACTCGATCTCCATGCCTGGCACAACGACCGGTCCCTCATAAGCTTGCGCAATGGCCATGGCGGCTGCACAGTTGCCACAAGACTGATGATCCGTGATCGCAATGAAATCAAGCCCGGCCAATTTGGCCAGTCCAACAATCAGACCTGGTGACATGTCATCATCAGAACACGGCGACAAGGCAGAGTGGATATGAAAATCACAGTGGGCAATCACGGGTGCTGGTTCAGAAACGCATGCAGCCGTGCACTTGCCTCGTATGTCGAGGCTTGGGTGCCAAGGACCACCACACCTTTGTCCTGGGCCCGGGCGGCCACATCGGGAGGCAGTTCCACACCTTCTGTGAGCAAGACACAGGCACAGTCGGTCAGCACTGCCACGGCAATCACATTGATGCTGTTCAGAATCGTCATCCAGACATCCGTCGGCTGAGCATGGGACATCACCCAGCTGAGCATGTCACAGGCATAGCCGCCGGCGACTGGGCGCTGGTCCAGATCGTTGCCCACCAGGATCTGAGCTCCCAGGACTTCTCGCACCTGATCAAGTGTGGCCATGTTCTTGTTCCCCTTCTGCTGGTTTGGTATGCCTGTTCATTTCAAATTCCAGTTCGCTCATCTGGGCGGCCACCGAGCGGATCCGTTCCTTGAGTTTGAAAATGCAGTCCGATTCAACTGCCAGACCGCGTACGATGTCTTCTGCCAGAGCAGCACAATCAGGCGCCCCACAGGCTCCACAATCGAGGCCTGGCAAGTGGTGGGTGATTTTCTCCATCTGCTCGTATTTTTCCAGGGCCTTGAAAATATCCGGATCCAAGGTCAGGGCGTTGTTGGCCTGCGGCATTTCGGTCCAGGGCCGGATCACATCCCGGTCCGGTTTGTAGACAGAGTCCTGGTGTTCTGCTTCAAAAACTAGCGCTTCCTGGATGTAGCGATTCATGCGTGATTTGGCAGAAAAACGGTTGGCAACCGTCAGAGGTCCGCCAATACAGCCACCCATGCAAGAGTTGGCCTCAATGAATTCGATGTCACGCAGACGCTCGTTCTCGATCTCTTCGAGGATATCGATCACATTATGGATGCCATCCACCACCAGGTATTTTTCGGTCTGGAGACCCATGGCTTCACCGCCGCTGGCACCCCAGCCGACGCCAGTGGCATCAGCCAGGATCCGCTGTTCGAATTCCACCACCTGGTCCGGGTTCATTTTCTCGAGTTTGGCCAGGATCTGGGGGTAGACTTCGGCAATAGCCAGGACGCCGTCCACCTGGGTCAGGCGATTGCCGATCGGATTGGTCACGGCGGTCCGCTTGGCCGGACAGGGGCTGATGAAAAAGATGCCGATTTCCTGTGGTTTGAGGTTGGTCCTGGCCAGGGCATCGCGCCGGGCCAGTTCTGCAGTCACCTCCATCGGAGAATCAAATGGAACCAGGTTGTCAATCAGGCCGGGATATTTTTCCTGGATCACCCGGACAACAGCCGGACAGGCAGAGGATATCAGAGGTAGCCTGGAAGACGATCGGGCCAGGGGCAGGTAATCGCAGGTCCCCTTGGTGACCACTTCCGCTCCGATTGCGACTTCGTAGACATCATCGAACCCGATATTGAGCAGGGCAGCCAGAACCATGGGGCGTGTCGCCGGGGTCCCGAACTGGGCATAGAGCGACGGAGCAGCCAGGGCAATCGTGTAACGGTAAGGTTTCAGAGCATCCAGGGTATCCATCTCAGCACTCTTGGCATGATGGGGACACACTTTGATGCATTCGCCACAATCGATGCAGCGCTCCTCGGCAATCCTTGCCTTGCCGTCACGAACCCGGATCGCTTCGGTTGGACATTTCTTGATGCAGTTTGTGCAGCCCACACATTTGTCTTCGTTCAGCCGCACAGAATGGAGTTTAGCCATGAGAATTCCCTTTAGACTTGGAAACGGACGGTGATCGTGACGGTGGTGCCTTTGCCGATCTCCGTTTCGATGGACATATCGTCCGAATGCTTTTTGATATTGGGCAAGCCCATGCCAGCGCCAAAACCCATTTCGCGTGCAATGTCAGGGGCTGTCGACCAGCCTTCCTGCATGGCCAGGCTGACGTCAGGAATGCCCGGACCTTGGTCGATGATCCGGATAATCACATGGTCTGAATAGATGAATACCTCTGCTTCTCCACCATCTGCATGAATCACGGCATTGATCTCAGCCTCGTACATGGCAATGGCAGCCCTCTTGACAGCTGCCGGGGACACACCAAGCCGGTTGAGGGCCTTCTTGGTGCCGCTGGAAGCCTCACCGGCGTTGATGAAATCAGAGCCGCGGATCTTGTATTCGAGTTTGACCGGTTCGATCATCTACTCCCCCTTGCCCTTGACACCGTTCTGGTACAAGATGCCACAGGCAGAAAACATCGGCAGTGGCGTCGACAAGACACAAATGCCCTTCTCCTGGGCCAGGTCGAGCATGCCTCGGTCTGGCACTTTGCCGCGAACGAAAACGACCACTTTGACATCCATCATCTCAGCAGTCCGGATGGTTTGCGGATTGACCAGACCTGTCAGCATCATCTGGTTGGTCGAGCAGGAAAAAGCCATGACGTCACTCATCAGGTCAGCCCCACAGGCGACATGGACATCCAGGTCCATGTCTTCACCCGTGACCAGGACATTGGCAGAGATGACGTCGACACATTCACTCAGTTTCATAGCGGACTCCTTGCGAGGTAGTTCTAAGAATAGGTTGATCTTGCACAGATTAAAGGCGATTTTCCAGCAATGTGTCCAACAGTTTGTCTAAACACACTTGAAACTATTATAACATGTATGCTATGATCCGAACAACGGATAAAGTTTGTTCACAGCCTGAGCCGGACAGAATGGGTAGGTCCTGACCTCCTGATTTCTTAGAAAAAGCCACTGTCACTTTCTTGATCCGAGAATAATTGGGAGGTTTTTCCGACATGCCAGACAAAATCTTAACATGCAAAGACTGTGGAGTCGAATTCGCGTTCACCGAAGGTGAACAGGCATTCTACAAAGAGAAGGGCTTTGAGAACGAACCCGTTCGTTGCCCGGACTGCCGCAAGGCCCGCAAGAACAGCAGACGTCAGCAGGGTGGCATGGACAACAGATTCTGATCTGCAAAGCCTCTCCTCTGTCCAAACCTTAAAAATCAAAAAACCGTCCCTTGGCTGTCAAGTGCAGCGGGGACGGTTTTTTCAATTACAGGGTGCTTTCGCAGGTGCAAAGCCGCATCCAGCCAGCCAGATAATCTCCCAATAGGGAGAGACTGTCGGCCAGCTGGCCTTCCAGCAAGGGATTTTCCGGATTGAAACCCACTGTGCAGGCTATTTCGCCGGGGATCACCGGTTCAAGCCAGTCCATGCCGTAAGGACTGAATAACGACTCCACTTGAGTGCGGGGAACCTGGGGATCGAGACGGATCAAGGCCTGGACCGGTGCCTTGTTGTGCGCCAGGATGTTGTCGCGCCCTGTATCTTGCCATAAGGCGACATGAGGCTTTTTGCCCAGGTGCATGACACATTCGATGATGTCAGCCACAACTGCACTGGCCGTGGGCAACTTGCCGGCGCCGCGGCCATAGAACATGGCTGTTCCAAGTGCATTGCCGCGGACCTGGATCGCATTGAAAACATCATCAGCCACTGCAAGCGGCTCTGTGGTTCTGACCAGCATCGGGGCCACTATCAAGTTGTATGTTTGACCGTCATGGCTCAAAAACCGGCCCAGCAACTTGACTTTACGGTTCATCTGGCGGGCATAGGCCATGTCAGCAGTGGTCACTGAGGCAATGCCTTCGGTGTGGATTTTGCGGCTGTCGATGTATTCTCCAGTCGCGATGCTGGCGAGGATGGCGATTTTGCGGCAGGCATCGATGCCTGCAATATCTGCAGTTGGATTTTGCTCAGCATAGCCCCGTTCCTGGGCTTCCTTGAGTGCCGCATCAAAATCGATTCCGGCATGTTCCATCCGGGTCAGGATGTAATTGGTGGTCCCGTTCAGGATGCCGGAGATTTCGAGGATGACGTTGGCTGCCAGGCATTTGTGCAAGGGGCGGATGATCGGGATGCCGCCGCCTACACTGGCCTCAAACAGATAGCTGACATTGTTGGCATCCGCGAGGGCCATGAGCTCGGGTCCGTGGGTGGCAACGAGTTCCTTGTTCGAGGTAACCACGTGCTTGCCAGCCAGAAGTGCCCTTTTGGTCAGGTCATAGGCGATCGACGCGCCACCGATTGTCTCGACCACAACGGAAATATCAGGATCATCCATGATCTCGTCGGCTGAACGGGTAACCCGGTCGCCATAAGGATCCTGGGGGAATTCCCGCAAGTCCAGGATTTTCTTGACGTCTATGCGTTGCCCAGTCCTGGTTTCGAGCGAAGCCTGGTTCATATAGATCACTTCGCCGACACCACTGCCGACGACACCATAGCCCAGAATGGCAATATTGATCATGACATGTCCTCCAAGTTGTAGTGATTTCAGTCGCGAGCCAGGATTTTGTACGAACGCACACCGGGGATCTTGCCCAGCTCATCAAGCAATTCCTCCAGGCTGCCAGTCATCCGGTCTGTTTCAATCGAGATCGACACATCGGCCAGTCCGTTGATGGGGATGTTCTGGTTGATAGTCAGGACATTGGCCCTTTCCTTGGCCAGCACCGTGATGATCCCGGAGAGGATACCGGGAAAATTCTCCACCGCGAAAATCAGCGTCACCATCCGGCCGCGTGAGGTCTCATAAAACGGCAGCACCGCGTCTTTGTATTTGTAATAGGCACTGCGCGAAAGACCGATCCTATTGCAGGCAACGTTGATGGATTCAGCCTTGCCACTGCTGAGCAATCGCTTGACCGCCATGACCTTGTTGAACACATCGGGCAAGACTTCGGCTTTGACGAGGAAAAACTCGCTGTCAGACACGACCAGGCATCCTTTCGTTGTACGCTTAGGGAGAACATTCGTCCGTGAAGGATACTATATCATGGCCTTTGCGAATCCGGCAAGGGATCAATCCTGATTTTTCCCTCTGCGAGGTCAATCCAGACGCCATGCGGACCTTCGCGTCCAGGATAGGCCGATCCAGGGTTGATCACGACGACAGGACGGTCCCCCTGGACCAGGTGCTGAATCCTTTGCTGGTGGGTGTGGCCGAATAGAATGAAATCCGCCCGCCAAGGATCTTGCACGGCTGTCTGGATCAAAGCGTTCAAACCACTCTTGACTTGGTAACGGTGACCATGGGTCAGGAAAAATCGCTGCCCGGCCAGGATGATCAGCCGGTTTTCCGGCAAATTGGCCGCTGGCTGCCAGTGATCACAGTTGCCAGCAACCCCCAGGACAGGGCAATCCAGTTCCCAGGCGATTTCTTCCAGCGGGTCCTGGTGGTCGCCCAGATGAATCAGCAAATCCGGCAATCCGGTCTGCTGGATCAGGGTTGCAATGCCATCGGTGCGGCCATGTGAATCTGAGACCACAAGCAAGCGGACAGCACTGGCGCTTTCCAGATGATTGAGCACCGCATCCATATCAGGTCCTGACAACCTGATCCGGACCTGTGAGACCATGGGGCAAGACCAGGGCAGCCAAAGCCAGGGCACGGGCACGGTGGCTGATCTGGTTTTTCAGAGCCGGATCGATCTGGGCCATGGTCTGGCCATAGTCAGGTAAAAAGAAAATCGGATCGTAACCAAACCCATTCGACCCCGCAGCCTGCTGTGCAATGATGCCGCGACATTCACCGCGCACAACCTCTTCCCTGCCATCCGGCTGGATGATGGCGATGGCACAGACAAAGGAGGCCTGCCAGGTCTCAGGGGGGTATGGAGCCAGCCAGGCATGCAACTGGGCGATCTTGTCCTGATAGGTGGCGTTTTCACCGGCAAATCGCGCTGAGTAAATGCCAGGTGCTCCGTCCAGCACATCCACAGACAGACCTGAATCATCCGCCAGGACAAAGCCACCCAGCTGGCGATGCACGGCACGCGCCTTAATCAAAGCATTAGCCTCATAGGTCTGGCCATCTTCCACGATGGTGCCGGTGAATCCTGCAGCCCGCATGCTGACCAGTTCAAATCCTGAGTGTCTGGCCAAATCGAGAAACTCACCAATTTTTCCTTCATTTTCTGTTGCCAGGATCATAACAGACATCCTATTGCTCCATTTTTCAAGTCATTTTCCGCCAACCTGGCGGGTAGAGGTTTTTTAGCATCCCCTGGTTTTGCGCCTTCGCCCATCCGAGCGGGAACCGCTCCAGGCAAACGGCCACGTAGGCACCCTGTGTCCAGCCGGCAGCTGGCCACAGGGATTGGGGCCACTCCAGGGTTTCTCCGCGCAAGTATTTCTGCAACAGCGGATCGGCGGCATCCAGTCTCAGGGCATACTGGAAATCATTGGCTTCCAGGGCCAGTACCAGTGCATGGGCTGGTTCAAAAACGAGTTTGGCCGCGGACCGGGCGATTGGCAATCCGGTGGTTTTAGTCCTGTCGTTGTTCGAGCGGCGGTTATGGACCTGGCCCAGATACAGACCTGTCTTGACAAAGTGCAGGCCCTCCAGGTCTTCAGCCTGGCTCGGCATGAGATGCAAGCGATCCTGATGGATCCGGTAAAAGGCAGACTGCTCCATCTGGTCCAGCTTTTCCAGTCCAGTTACAGACAAGGTCGCCTGTGCCCATTCCCTGAAGCATGCCTGGATGGCCCCATCACCCAGAACAGCCTGTCTGGTTTCCAGGGCCGGATTTTTGCGCTTCTTGCGGCTCGACTGGATTTGCTCATCGGGTAGAGATTGCTTAGCTGCGCTTATCTGATAAGGCTTGGCATCCAGACTTTTTTGCAGCAGAGCACAATAATGTCCGTCACCACGGGTCAGGTGGGGCCAGATCCGGACTGTCTGTTCCAGGCCGGGAGCCAGGGACAATCCGGGGCTCAATCCTCTGCTTTGCGGGATAGGCGCGATCTTGTAGCACGGATGGCGTTTTTGGAACGACAGGATCATGGCTTCATCTTCGGACACGGAAAACGAGCACGTGGAATAGACCAGATAGCCGCCTGGTTTGAGCATGCGATCTGCTGCTTCGAGGATATCAGACTGGACCGGCGTGCAAGTGGCAGGGCCGTAGCGTTCCCAGCTGGCTGTCGCCTGGGGATCGCGCCGGAACATGCCGGACCCAGAGCAAGGAGCATCGACCAGGATGCGGTCGAAAAAACCTGGCAACCGTTCGGCCAGCCGCTCGGGCGTATCCTGCGTGATGATGGTCCGGCCAGCCCCGGCAAGTTCGAGATTGCGCAACAATGCCTTGACCCGGTCACCATTGATTTCATTGGCCCAGAGCAATCCACCGGGTCCAATTCCAGCTGCCAGCCGGGTCGATTTGCCACCTGGTGCGGCACACAAATCAAGGACTATATCCCCCGGTTTGACATCCAGGGCCTCTGCCGGCAGCATGGCACTGGGTTCCTGGATATAGAACAATCCGGCATGATAATGGGGCAGTCGCCCTGGACTGGTTTTTTCACGGGTATAGAATCCGGAGTCGGACCAGGGGACAGTGTCCTGCACCAGATCCGAAAGCAGCCTTTTCAGCTCTGTTGGCGTCGTCTTGAGCAAATTGGCCCTCAGTCCTGACGCCGATGATTGGTCATGGACGGCCAGGAAGTCTGTCAAACTCCCCTCTGGGGCGTATTCAGACCACAAGCGGTCCATTTCAGCTTGAAATTTTTCAGGCAGGCGCATGTCACAAACTCAATTCTGCACTGACGGCAAAAGCAACCCGCTTGAAGGCAGCTTCATCCCAAGGCATCGACGGAGTGAACCGTACAAGCAACTGGTCAAAGGGCAACCCATTACCCAATCCGATCATCCGGGTCCAGTCCTGGCATAATTGGTCGGGGAACCTGCGGTTTTTTTGCCAGATGGCCAGCGCAGCAAACAACCCTAGCGCCCGGGCCATGGAATAGCCAGGTTTGAGCCATGCCTCATGCGCGAGATGCTGCAGACCGCCTGCAGCAAGATAGGGCCAGTCTTCGTGGGTCAGATCAGGCAAGTACAGCTGTTCCAGCTCCAGCCAGAGACGCGACCGTTCGTGCGGATCCTTGAGATTCTCCTGATGGATCTGGAGCGAAAAATCAGCCATCAAGGTCAGGAAAACGAGCGTTTCCGACAACTGGGTCAGGCGCAACAGATGGTGGAGTTCTTTCTCCTGGATCAATTCCCCAAGATTCGGCTGGGCGACCAGCTCAGTCAGATACGCTTGAAGGGTGGAGCGAGCGACATCCGGCAAAACAGGAGCTGCATCACTGCCCGTCTCACGGGCAATTGCCTGGTCAGCCAGTGATGCCAGCAAAGGTCCGAAGGCATAAAGGTGATGGCCGATATCCGTCATGGTGCCATGATGCGGCAGGCGCCAGTACACAGGACCATGGGGACTCAACAGGCAAGCGGTGGTCTCGCCATACATGTCCGGACCCAGCTGGAAATCAGTAACGGGGCGTTCCAGGCAAGACCCATCCAGGGCCAGGCTGTCTGGATCTTGCTGCAACAGATGAGTCAGGACCCGGGTGATGGCCTGGAACTGGATCTCTCTGCTGATGGTTGGCACGGGGTGTCCATCCGGCAAGAAACAAAACAAATCGTGTTCGGACAGCAGTTCAAGACTCAGGCGCTTGCGTTGCAAGCGTCTGATTTCCTGCCCCATCGGGACAAAATAATGCTGGACATGGTTCTTGAACAGCAGAAACTGGTCTTCTGTCACACCGCTCAGGCCGGCCAGATGGCGGGTCAGCTCGAACGGACGGGATAATCGTAATTTCCTGACCATCTGGCTGCGCAAATCAAGGAGATCGCCGATCTGAAGATTGAGCCAGTCCTCGTGGGTGCGAATGAAATCCTGGATGCCACGGAATGTCGCGCGGCGGATCGACCGCTGGGGAGACTCCAGCAAGGCTGGCAAGGCGGCCACCGGCCAGCGCTGCCCCAGACAGAAAATCCGGCTCTGGGCCAGCCAGTCGGAAAGTTCGCGGATCTTGGTGGCCTCGGCCTCGCATTCGGGCTGGATGCGCTCGCTGGAAAGCTCCGCCCAGAACAGGGCTGTTTCCAAGTGGAATGGCCGGATCAGGGGCAGGATGTCTTCCCGGAAACGACAATCCTGGATCGCTTTGAAAGCCTGGGCCAGGCTGGCTTTGACCAGGCCGTCTGCATGAAGGTAGAATGCCAGTTCGAGGGCACGCTGGGGATCACTGGATTTTTGCTCGTGGAGCAGGCTGGCCAGGGTCTTGCCATGGACATAATCCTGCCAGCATGCCATCAGTTCCTGGCTGGCCCGGCACGCGGAGGGTGCACTCATGGCCAGGCGCACGCGCAGCCGGGCACGCCGGATCTGCTCGAGGATCAGCTTGAGGTCAGGCCGCTGGTAGTGGCTGGGCAGACCGGCAGAAAGGCTGTCTTTACTGACTGAATCTGACGGCGGGATCATGGATGCTTACATCCGTTCAACGGCTGAAATGCCCAAAAGGTCCAGGCCGGTCCGGATCCCGATGCTGACCGCATCGACCAGCGCCAGGCGAGCCGCACGCAAATTGGGATCCTGGGTTTTGAGGATGGACTCATGATGATAATATTTGTTGAAGACTCGGGCCAGGCTGGTGATCAGGCGGACCAGCATGAAGGGCTCATGGACACTGACGGCCTTTTCCAGAGTCGGACCGAAGCTCTCCAAGAGCTTGGCCAGAGCGAACTCGTCATCTGAAGCCAAAAGGCGCAAAGACTCGTCCGGACAGTTCTGGTATGCTGCACCTTCCTGCTCGGCCTTGCGCAGGATGCTGCGGGCACGGGCATAGGTGTAGAGGACATAAGGGGCTGAGTCTCCCTCGAAATCCAGCATTTCCTCCCAGGAAAAGACGATGTCGCGCTCACGGCTGTTCTTGAGGAAGGTGAAGACAACGGCGCCGATACCGATTTTCTCGGCGATCTGCCGCATGTCAAGATCGGTCATGTCCGGGTGGCGCAGGGCAGCATTCTTCTGGATGATCTCGAGGGTCTTTTCGACACTTTCCGAGAGCAAGTCCTCCAGCAAGATCACGTCTCCGCTGCGGGTGGACAGTTTGCGATCGGCAAATTTGACCAGGCCGAATCCTACATGGATACACTCGCTGGCTTTTTCAAAGCCAGCCTTCTCAAGGACGGCAAAAACCTGGCGGAAATGCAACGCTTGCGGCGTGCCGACCACATAGATATTCTTGGAAAAATGGTAGGTTCTGTCCCGGTACAGGACGGCCGCGATGTCACGCGACGCATAGATCGTCGTACCGTCTGATTTCAGGATGATGCAGGGCGGCAAGTTCTTTTCGTCCAGGCGGACGACCTGGGCCCCCTCACTGTCCTCGAGCAGCTCTTTTTGCTTGAGCCAGTCCACGACGGCCGGGATCTGGTCGGAATAGAAACTTTCACCGTTGTAATTGTCAAACGACACACCCAGGCGCTGGTAGACGCGTTCGAATTCCAGCAGGCTCAGGTCGCGGAAGCGCTGCCAGAGGGCGATTTGTTCGGGCTCGCCGGCTTCGAGGCGTCTGAACTGGTCACGGGCCTTTGTCTCCAGTTCTGGCTGTTCTTTGGCTTCGTCGTGGAATTTGACATAAATCCGCAGAAGTTCCTGGATCGGGTGTTCGTTCAAGGCGGCTTCGTTGCCCCAGAGCTTGAAGGCCACGATCAGCTTGCCAAACTGGGTGCCATAGTCACCCAGGTGGTTCATCCGGATGGTGGTATATCCCAGATGCTGGTAGAACCGGGCCAGAGCATTGCCCAGGATGGTGGTGAAGGCATGACCTACATGAAAGGGCTTGGCAATATTGGGGGACGAAAATTCGACCAGGATGGTCTGGCCCTTGCCCAGATCAGAGAGACCGAGCTGGTCACCGGCACAAATCGTGTCGCGCACGGTCTGGCTCACCAAGGTGGCGCGATCGATGAAAAAATTCAAATAGCCGCCGCTGGTCTCGATCCGATCGATAAAAGACAGCGACTGGCCCAGCCTTCCCGCCAGATCAGAGGCGATCGCAGGAGGGGCCTTGCGCAAAGTTTTGGCCAAGGTGAAGCAAGGGAACGCGTAGTCACCCATCTGGGGCTGGGGCGGAATTTCAAGCAAGTCACCGATCGCCTGTACCGGCAGCTGGGTCAAAGGGGCGAGGCCATCGATAATGGCTTGGCGGAAATTCATGGAAAAGTCCTCCTCGTCAGGTGTATAAGGTATCGTACAGGACTCCATCGCGCAAGCCCGTTTCGCAGAAATAAATGGTCTTGGAGCCTAGTATCCGGATGGTCTGGATCAAAGGCGACAAGCCAGCTGAGATGATGTCGGATCGGTCTTTGTTCTTGCCGAGCATGGCCTGGCGTCGGTTGTTGTCTGCGTCCAGCAAATCAATGTAGAGGCTGTTGAGGTTCTCGCGCGTGATGGCGTAACCATGCAGAGGGGCATCATCATCCAGGTTGTTCTTCCAGATCTTGCCGGCAGCCCTGTGGTTGCCGCCGACCGTGATCACGGGCAGACCGCGCGCCTGTTCCAGCCAGTCGATCTGGGACAGCCGGGCATGGACGTGGTTGAACAGCCGGAAAATGGCGGCTGCGCTCATATCTCCTTTGTCCGTGAATTTTTCTGACAAAACCACAGATCCGATCGGCAGGCTGGTCTTCTCGACGCAGGTTTTGCCGCGCATCAGGATCAGTTCGCAACTGCCACCGCCGGTATCAATGATCAGGGCGTCATCCAGGCCCATGGTGTGCCGGACGGCCAGAAAATCAAAATACGCTTCCTCGTCGCCCGTGATGATCCGGACCGGGATGCCCGTTGTCTGCTCGATCAACTCAGCCAGTGCTTTGCCATTCCTGGCCCGGCGCATGGCTTCCGTGGCAACGGCAAGGGTTCGCGTGCCTGGGTATTTTGCGAGGATCTGGGCAAAATCAGCCATGGCTTCCATGGCCCTGTTGGTCGCGGCGGGATTGATCAGGAGTTTGTCATCCCCCATGTCCTCGCCCAGTCGAACCTTACGCTTGGCTTCTGCCACGAGCTCTGGCTCGCCCTTTTTCCGGACGGAATAGACATTGAGCCGGGTCGTGTTCGAACCCAAGTCAACGATGGCAATCGTCTCAGGCATGGCACACCTCCAGGGATAAGAATCTGCAAGGCTTTGATAGCCCTGAGGAGTCTAGCGCTGGACTGGAACCAGAACCTGGTCAGACAGGTAAGTCTTGACTTGCTTTGCGACCAGGATAGCCTGGTCGCAAAAGTGTTGCTGGCAGTCCAGATGCATTTTACCACGTCGGTCTACACGCGTATACTGCCCGTCCGGTCCCATCAGCCAGCTGCGTTCGGTATCGGACAGCTGCGTTTCCAGGACAGCCATGACCTTTTCCCACGCAGCCTCATCTTCGATCGGGAACATCAGCTCCACCCGCCGGTCCAGGTTTCTTGGCATCCAGTCGGCACTGGACAAGAACAATTCCGGAGCATTGTCATTGGCAAAATAGTAGATCCGGCTATGCTCGAGAAAGCGGCCGACGATGCTGCGCACGGTGATCGTCTCGGAAAGGCCCGGGACTGCTGGTTTGAGACAGCAAATCCCGCGGACGATCAGATCGATTTGGACGCCGGCCTGCGAAGCCTCGTACAGACTCGCGATCAGGTCCGGGTCGACCAGTGAATTGAGTTTGGCAATGATCCGGGCGGGCTTGCCTTGGAGTGCATGGTTCTTTTCCCGTTCAATCCGGCGGGTCAAGCTGGTCCGCAACCAGAATGGCGCCATGATCAGCTTACGCCACGACATGGGCGCAGAATAGCCTGAGAGCATGTTGAAAAATTCAGTGGCATCGGCACCAATGCCCTCGTTGCATGTTATGAGACCCAAGTCGGTATAGATTCCGGCAGTGATGTCGTTGTAATTGCCGGTGCCCAGATGAATGTAGCGGCGGATCCGATCGTCATCGCGCCGCACGATCAAGGTGATTTTGCTGTGAGTTTTCAAGCCGACCAGACCATAGATCACGTGGCACCCTGCTTGCTCAAGGCGCCGGGCCCACTGAATGTTGTTTTCCTCATCAAAACGGGCTTTGAGTTCAACCAGGACCAGCACTTGCTTGCCCTTTTCTGCCGCGGACGCCAAGTGACGGACAATGGGCGATTCGCCACTGACCCGGTACAAGGTCTGCTTGATGGCCAGAACAGCCGGATCTTCTGCAGCCTGGCGAACCAGTTCGATGACAGGGTCAAAGGCCTCATAAGGGTGATGCAGCATGACATCGGACTGGCGGATGGCGGCAAACAAATCATCCGTTTGCAGCTGGGCGATCGGCTGTGATTCGTAAGCTGGAAAGCGCAGGCTCGGATCGAGAGGTAATTGATGGAGCCTGAACAGGAAGGTCAGGTCCAGGGGACCATTGATCAGGAAGATATCCGGTTCATGGATGGACAGGGAGCGAGTCAAGACTGACAAAAGCTCATCGTCAATCGAATCCTCAGCCTCCAGGCGGATGACCTGGCCCCACTGGCGCAGTTTGAGCTGTTTTTCGATGGCTTTCAGAAGGTCAGCCGCATCTTCTTCTTCCAAATCAAAATCAGCATTGCGCATGATGCGGAAACACGATGCCTCCCCATAGGACACACCCGTGAACAAATGGTCCAGATGCATCCGGACAATGTCTTCGAGCAAGATCAAGTCTTTGCCAGTGGTGCTGGGCAATTCAAACAGGCGCGGGATCACCGTGGGAATCTGGATCAAAGCGAAATCAAAAGCTTGCTCCTCACCGGAAGCATCCAGATTGGCCACAATGCCAGTCCGCGTATTGCCGGTGATTTTCACGATCAAGTTCAAGGACCGGTTGGCCAGCAGAGGGAACGGGCGGGCTGCATCCACTGCCATGGGCGTCAAGATCGGGAAAACCGTCGTTTTAAAATAGTCGAGAGCCGCAGTTTTCTGTTCACTGCTCAACTCCCCCGGCGTCAAGAGCCGGACGTTCTGGTTGGCCAGTGCAGGCAGCAAAGACCGGTTCAGGGTCGAATACTGGCGGCTGACCATCTGGTGGGTCCGTTCGGAAATTGCTGCCAGCTGGTTTTCAGGTGTCAACCCGGCTGGATCAGGCTGGTCATAACGGGCATTGACCAGATCCTTGAGTGACGCGACCCGCACCATGAAAAATTCATCCAGGTTGGATGCGGTGATGGCCAAGAACTTGAACCGCTCCAGCAAAGGATTGTGTTTGTCACGAGCTTCTTCCAGCACCCGGTCATTGAATTCGAGCCAGCTCAATTCACGGTTGATGTAATGGGAGAGTTGGATGGGTGCGCTTTTGTCTTTCTTCATGGGCTTACTTCCTCCTGACCTTGATCCGGGGTGTGATTCCGAAAACGCTGCGGAACAACGGGGATTTGTGTTCAAAACTCCATTGGACCAGGGTCAAGTCTTCCGGAGAGGTGATGCCAAGGATCAGAGTGTCTTCGTCCATAATGATGTTTTCGATCGTGACCGCCTGACGATGGCTGGCGTCGAGTGAGTCTGCAAGGCGCAGGATCGCCGCCAGCTTGAGCACCTCCAGCTGTGCCTTGGGGCCGAGCTCCTCAAATCCAGGTTCTGAAGAGCTGACCACACCACTGTAGAAGCGGGCCACCCAGGCCACCTGACGCTGTTCTTCATCGCTGAGACCGATGATTTCAGTCGACAGGATGATGTGGTAAGAGCGGATCTTATGGTGGTTCATGTTGACAAATTTGCCGGTGTCATGCAATAGCGAGGCCAGTTGCAAAAGCAGGCGATGCCTGGTGCCCAGGCGGTGCAAACGGCGGGTCGCATCAAAAATCCTGGCGGCAGCTTGTTCCACATATTGGACATGGCGTTTGTTGCTCTGATAGCGCCGCATCATCTGGCGGGCTGCATGCAGGATGTCTCCGTCTGGATCATGGCTGAGCACGATGTGGCCATGCTGGCGGACCAGATCGACCAGCAGACCATCGGATAAAGATGCCACTGGCATGCTGATGCTCTTGACGCCAGAAAAATCGATGAATTTCTGGACCAGGATTGCGGCTGGCAGCAGCAGCGAAGCATGCTCACCGGGAATGTCATAATCCATGGAAAGCTCTGCGGGGCTTATGGCCAGCAGCTTGCGGTAAATGGATTCAATCTGGCCAGATGACAGACTGGCAGGTTGGTCAGGGGCAAGTCCGGCCAGCAGTTTCATGTAGCAGGTGTCCGCACCGAGGACAATCAAGTTTTTATAGGTTGTCCCCTTGGGCTCCAAGGCCCGGTAGTTTTCCAGATCCGTCGAGATGTAGTCTTCCATGAGGCGGCCAAAATCCGCGGTCCGGCGTTCAAGGTCAGCGAGCAGCTCGCGGATGCGTAAAGCCCCCAGGCGCATGTTCTGGCTGAACAAGAATGTTCCTTTGTCATAGACAGTGACTTGGATGGATCCTGATCCCAAATCAAGCACCAAGGTCCCTTCTTTGATCTGGTCAGCAAACTGTGGCCAATGGGCAATGGTTGCCAGGTTGTGGAAATACCGTTCCTGGGCATTGCTCAGGACCTGGATCGGATGCCGGAAGATCCGGTCAATCTGGTCCAGGACCACTTGCCGGTTGCGAGCTTCGCGGATGGCACTGGTGGCGACTGCCAGAACTTGGTTCACTTTGTACTCGCGGATTTTTTCTGCCATGCGCTCGATGACTGAGACCAGCTCTCTTGCCGTCTCATCACTGATCTCACCGGTCCGGTAGGTATCCGTGCCGATCGCCAGGGTTTGCCGGACCGTCTCCAGCTCGAGCGGCAATCCCGTGCGATCCAGCTGGGCAATCTTGAGGGTGATTTCATGTGAACCCACATCCAGGGCCGCAATCGTTCGTTTCTTCGCCATCAGTCAACTCCTGCACTCACTCGGTCTACATCATTCAATCGTCGCCGAAACACGTGCCGATCGCCCGGGCAGAACGGATGATGATTGAATCTTCGGGCACTTTTTTCAGTTTGCCGGCCACTTCTTCCAGGGGAACAGCCACAGTCTGGTTGTTGACCAGGCCAACCATGCAACCATACCGGTTATCACGGACAAAATCAGCCGCAGCGGTTCCGAGGGTAGTGGCCAGCACACGGTCAAAAGCAACTGGTTGTCCGCCACGCTGGAAATGGCCTGGGACAGTCACACGGATTTCCTGGCCCGTTTTCTCGCCCAGGTCATGGGCCAGGCGATAGGCAGCAGACGGATAGGATTCCAGTTCCCTGATCTTCCGCAGCTCTTTTTTCGACAAGCTGGCCTCCTCTTGCGTCAGAGCGCCTTCAGCCAGAGCGATGATCGAAAACCGCTTGTGCTGCGCTTCACGCTGTTTGAGCGAACGGGCGATCGAATCAATGCTATAGGGGATCTCCGGGATCAGGATGACATCTGCGCCTCCGGCAACCCCTGCGTGCAAGGTCAGCCAGCCTGCCCGGTGGCCCATCAGTTCAATGATAAACACCCGCCCGTGCGAAGTAGCCGTGGTGTGGATGCTGTCGATCACCAGAGTTGCAATATCCACAGCGCTCTGGAAACCAAAGGTGACATCCGTACCCCAGAGATCATTGTCGATCGTCTTGGGCAAAGTGAGGATGTTGAGTCCCGCCTGGGACAAGGCATGGGCTGTTTTGTGGGTGCCATTGCCGCCCAGGATGACCAGGCCATCAAGTTTCAGTGCTTTATAAGTGGCCATCATGGCTTCCTGCCGGGTCGGACCATCTGGCTTTTGTGGATCGGAAGGCTCCTGGAGCTGCTTGAAAGGCTGGCGCGAAGTCCCGAGGATAGTCCCACCCACCGTCAGAATCCCTGAAAAATCAGAAGACACCATGTTTTTATAGTCTTTTTCAATCAGGCCGCGGTATCCATCGCGAAAACCGATCAGTTCAACACCCTTGACTTGTTCATAAAGGGCTTTGGCCACACCACGCAAAGCCGTATTCAAACCCTGGCAATCGCCGCCACTGGTCAGTAATCCAATTTTCTTGCCCATCATCCTATTCCCCCACCTATATTTTGTGGATCAGTTGATTGTCACAAATCAGCTGGTCACTTTCAATTATAACCATGTAAAATCTGATTGCCGCGAGTAATTGCAAACTGGAACATGATTTGTTATAGTGATCAAGGTCAAACCAGATCGAGGTGTAGCGCAGCTGGCTAGCGCGCCTGCTTTGGGAGCAGGATGTCGGGGGTTCAAATCCCTTCACCTCGACCAGACCAAGACCGCTGGAGCATTTGAGCTCTGGCGGTTTTTCATTTCTCTTGACATCTGTTTCTGGTAAAATCCAGATAGTGTTGCATCACTTGATTCAACCGACGAAACGGAGGTCACTTCATGAAAGAATCTGAACTGCAGGTCAAAAACCTGTTTGACCTGAAACAGACCCTGGCTGCTGTCTGGCTGGAATCGCTTGAATACCCATGGGAAATCCTGCCCAAGATCAAAGCCATGATCATTGAACTGGGTGCCAAGCTGCCAAAAACAGAATATGAGCAGATTGCCGAAACCATCTGGGTAGCCAAAACTGCTTTGATTGCACCTTCTGCGGCCCTGAACGGCCCTCTGATCATCGGCCATGAAACCGAAGTCCGCCATTGCGCCTACATCCGCGGGAACGCACTCATTGGCGAGGGCTGCGTTGTCGGTAATTCCACCGAGCTGAAAAACGTGATTCTGATGAACCAGGTCCAAGTCCCGCATTATAATTATGTCGGGGATTCCGTACTTGGCTTCAAGGCTCATATGGGGGCAGGGTCGATCACTTCCAACGTCAAGTCAGACAAATCCCCGGTCACCGTCCGGATCGGAGAGGAGAAAATCGAAACTGGCCTGAAGAAATTTGGCGCGTTGCTGGGCGATCGAGTGGAAATCGGCTGCAACAGCGTCCTGAATCCCGGATCCATCGTCGGCCGTTCCAGCCACGTGTACCCACTCTCCATGGTCCGGGGTGTCGTACCGCCCAACAGCATCTACAAAACAGCTGGGGAAATCGTCACACGCGTGATTCTTTAGTGTTCCAGAGAAGCTCGAAAATAGGACCAGGGTGGTCCATCCGGCGGTAGAATCGAAAAGTCCAGAAACTCATCCCGGGTCGGATGTTTGAAGCTCAAACGATATGCAAACAAGGCAAGGTCCATCCGGACCTTGCTTTTTTGTTTGTCGTCACGGGAGTCAGGCCCATAGCGCTGGTCACCCAGCAAAGGCCAGCCCCGGGATGCAAACTGGACCCGGATCTGATGGCTGCGCCCAGTACCCAAGGTAATGCGCACCAGGGAACAGTTTCGTCCAGGATCTGATGCAATGACCTCATAATCCAGATAAGCAGGTTGCCCTCTCCCTGTTTCTACGACTCGCACCCGGTTGGCCTGGCGGTCTTTCTCCAGGTCGTCTTCCAGGTGGCCACTAGCAGGAACCGGGCAGCCAGAGACAACAGCAAGGTAGTGTTTACCCAGCTGATGGGAACGAACCTGTTCAGACAGGCGCGCGGCGGCTTTGGATGTCCGGGCAAATACCATCAGGCCAGCAACCGGCTGGTCCAGGCGATGAACCAAACCGAGAAACACAGCTCCGGGTTTCTGGTAGCGCAACTTGATATCAGCTTTCAGCAGGGATAAAAGGTCCGGATTGCCGGTATCATCGGCCTGGGACAGGATTCCAGCCGGTTTTTTCACAACCAGAACATGATTGTCCTCATAGATGATTTCCACAGGCGGGACTGGTTGCATCAGGGTTCCCAACGTCCGGTCGCGCCACAGGGCAAGATCAGCTCCCGCATCGTCGCCGGCAGACCGAGTTCCTCAGCTTCCACCCTGCCGCCAAAACGCGGCCGGATGACCAGGCTGAGAATATCTCGCAAAACCAGGGGGGCCAGCCCCGTTGTGTAGGAATTGACCAGGAAGAACAATGGCTGGTCCGACAGGAGTTGGCTGGCCTTCTCGATCAAGTCATACAGGGCATCTTCGAGTTTCCAAAGCTCGCCGGAAGGGCCGCGTCCATACGAAGGCGGATCCATGATAATCCCCTCGTATTTGTGACCGCGCCGGATTTCCCGTTCGACGAATTTCTGGACATCATCAGCCAGACATCGCACCACCTTGTCTTTGAGGCCACTCTCGGCCAGATTTTCCCTGGCGCGGGCATTCATGCCTTTGGATGCGTCGACGTGGACAACCTCGGTGGCACCGGCGGCACTGCAGGCCACGGATGCAGCACCCGTGTATGCAAACAAATTCAGGATCCGGACCTCCCGGCCTGCCAGTCGCGCAGTCACAATCCGCTCGGTGCAATAATCCCAGTTGGCTGCCTGCTCTGGAAATAAACCCGTGTGTTTGAAACCTGTTGGTTCAATGATGAATGACAAAGGGGCTTGGATACCGGGATAGTGGATCACCCACTGGCGGGGATACGGTCGGTTGATCTGCCAATGGCCACCTCCGGAGGTGCTCCTGTGGTAACGGGCATCGGGTTTGGGCCAGTGGCCATGGGGCCAGATCGCCTGAGGATCCGGCCGCTGGAGAATCACGTCTCCCCAGCGTTCCAGCTTGTCGCCATCTCCAGCATCCAGCAATTCATAATCAAGCCATCGGTCAGAAAGGTACATACTTCACCTGCATCGTTTCGATTGCGTTATTATAACACGGTCGACACGCAATTGTTGTTTGGGCGTCACAAAGCATTCACAAACAATCTCTAGACTGGGAACTAGGGATCACAGGCCCGACCCACCCTGTGAGAAAGGATTAGATCATGGTACTGGTTTGCGTGACAGATCAGGATGCGTGTGATCGTCTGATATTCGCCGGCAAGAGGCTGGCAACGATCGAACATCTCGAACTCAAAGTCATCACCGTCCGGCCGCATCATGCGAAAGATGGACTCTCTGGTGACAGCCTCGAATATCTATTTTCGATTTCCAAACAGCTGGACGCTGAAATGAATGTATTATTCCATGACTACGCACCGGAAGCAGTTGCCAATTTCATCCGGAACAACGATACTCATTACGTGATCGTCGGAATGCCGCCCGATCCGGACCAAAGTGTCTTCATCCATGAACTCGAATCTGGCTTCCCGGAAATTCCGGTGATCAGCATCGATGGGCATGGATCCTTGCAGCTTGTTAAAGTCCAGGCTGAGGAATATGACGCCTGACCTGTCCGGTGGCCCCTTCAAAATCGCGGACGATCGGACAGGAGTCTTTCAGGTGCACCAAGAAAATCCATCCTCCGGTGATCCAGCCATCCACGGCATCCGGATCAACAAATATCTGGCTGACACCGGCTATTGCAGCCGACGTGAAGCAGATCGCCTGATTGCTGAGGGACACGTAACGCTCGACGATGCAATTGCCCAGGTGGGCAGTCGCGTTCTTTCCGGCCAAACAGTACGGGTCAATGGCGAACCGGTGCTCCCCGATGACGACTTGGTGTATCTGGCCTTGTATAAACCGATCGGCGTCACCACAACGACCGATTCGCGCCGCGGCGACAACATCATTGATTTTCTCAAGTTTCCCAAACGGGTCTTCCCAATCGGCCGTCTCGACCGGGATTCGGAAGGCCTGATCTTTTTGACCAACGATGGCACCATCGTCAACAAAATCCTCCGGGCCGGTAACCGGCACGAAAAAGAATACCGGGTCAAAGTGGATCGCCCCATCACGGATGATTTTGTCAGATCCATGATGGCGGGCGTTGCGATTCTTGACACCACCACTTTGCCTTGCCAAGTCATTCCGGAATCCAGCCGTACGTTTCGCATCATCCTGACGCAAGGATTGAACCGGCAAATCCGCCGGATGTGTGAGGCGCTTGGATATGAGGTCGTCCGTCTGACCCGTGTCCGGATCATGCATGTGACCTTGGGCAGTCTCAAACCGGGACAATGGCGCTATCTGACCCCTAAGGAAGTATCGGAATTGAAAAGACTGACCCAGCAATCACGCGGCTGAAACCTGGAAGTATCAGCGTACCTGATGGCGCTTATCGCGCTTCCATTGCATAGACGAGTCCATTTTCCGCAGCAGGATCCAGTGAGGGATAGAGCCCAGAGAAACAGGCATCACAGTAATGCTTTTCCTTCTCACCCATCATTTCATGCAGACTGTCCAATTTGAGAAAGCCCAGAGAATCTGCGCCGATCATCTGGCAGATTTCATCGAGTGAATGCTGGCGCGCTGTCAGCTGGTCTATCGATGGGATGTCCGTGCCAAAATAGCAGGGCCAGAGAAAAGGTGGCGCGCTGATCCGGACGTGCACCTCGGTAGCCCCGGCTTTCTTGAGTAGCTGGACAATCCGGGCACTGGTTGTCCCGCGCACGATCGAGTCATCCACCATGATCACGCGCTTGCCCTCGACACTGCTGCGCACAGGATTGAGCTTGATTCGAACCGCGTTTTCACGCTGGCTTTGTGTCGGCTTGATAAAGGTCCGGCCAACATAATTGTTCTTGACGAATCCGCGTACCAGGGGTATACCCGAAGCCATGCTATAGCCCATGGCCGCATCCAGTCCAGAATCCGGAACGCCCAGGACAATGTCGGCCGCAACTGGATATTGTTCGGCCAGCAGGCGGCCAGCTCTGAGCCTGGCTTCATAGACGCTGACCGAGTCCAGTTTGCTGTCAGAACGGGCAAAATAGATGTACTCGAAAATGCAGTGATGCCGCCGTCCATGGCAGTGTGACTTTAATGATCTCATGCCGTTTTTGTCGACGACCACAATTTCTCCGGGTTCGACATCGCGGATGAAGGTGGCTCCTACGGTGTCCAGGGCACAGCTCTCACTGGCAAATACGATCGCATCACCCAGCTGGCCGATGCAAAGCGGCCTGAAACCGAGTGGGTCTCGTGCAGCAATCATCTTGCCTCGGCTCAAGACTAAAAGGCAATAGGCGCCTTCCAATTGTTCCATGGTTAGAGCGACAGCTTCCTCAACGGTCTCGGTCTGGGACCGATAGCGGGCTATCAAATAAGCCATGATTTCCGAATCAATCGTCGTCTGGAAAATGGCGCCCTGGTCTTCCAGTTGCTGGCGGAGCGTGAGGGTGTTGGAAAGGTTGCCATTGTGAGCGATCGCCAGGGTCCCCTTGCTGTACCGGGTGACGAGCGGCTGGGCATTTTCGCGGACGCTCTGTCCGGTTGTCGAATATCGGACATGACCAATCGCTGCCCTACCTGTCAGAGAATCGAGAACAGGTTGGCTAAAGACATCAGAAACCAACCCCATGTCCTTATAGACATGGACATCACCCTGATTATTGACCGCGATGCCACAACTTTCCTGGCCGCGATGCTGTAGTGAAAAAAGACCATAATAGGTGGCAGCAGCAGCGTCTGTACCTTCCGGTCCAAAGATGCCAAAGACACCACATTCTTCGTGAATCAAGATTGCCTCCCCTTGCACACATGGGCCCTCAAGAGGTGCCCGGTCCAGCGAGATCCACCCGCTGCCTCAACAGTGCAAGTATCCCTCATCGCGCCAAGTGTTGTCAATCCAATCCGGGACAGGCTAGAATAACTGAAAACGAAGAAAGGTAGATCATCGGACCATGGCAAAAACACGAGAACAAGCTTGGGAATTATTGACCCGTTACAATCAAAGCGAAAGCTTGCGCCGCCATGCGCTGGCTGTTGAGGGAACCATGCGGGCACTGTCTGCTCGTTTCCCCGGAGCAGACCCAGATGAGTGGGGCATGGCAGGTCTTCTGCACGATCTGGACTATGAAAAATACCCAGACCAGCATTGTCACAAGGCTGCCGAAATCCTGCAGGAGGAAGGATACGACAACACATTCATCCGAGCTGTCATGAGTCATGGCTATGGTATCGTCACGGACATCAAACCAGAGCGTGATTTGGAGAAAGTCCTGTACACCATCGATGAATTAACCGGTCTGATCATGGCAGCTGCTCTCATGAGGCCATCAAAAAGTGTTCTCGATCTGGAACTGAAATCATTGAAGAAGAAATACAAAACACCCAGTTTCGCTGCTGGTGTCGATCGATCCATCATTGAAAAAGGTGCAGAAATGCTAAGCTGGACGTTGGATGATGTCCTGGATTCAACCATTCAAGCCATGCGGACCGTTGCGACTGAGATCGGTCTGGATGGATCAGCAGCTAACACGTAAAACTTCACACAAATGTAACATTATTCTATAGTGACACGTGTATAATGAAATTAACCAAGAAGTTGCCGCAGCCCCTGCACCGATTGACTCTTCGAAGAACATCCGCTTTGTTTCAGTAACATCTGAAATTCGCTGCATCGAATGTCACATCGGCCTCCCTCTGGGATTCGTGAAAGGAGCTAAAGATCGCTTTTAGTCTCGAAGACCCAACATGGTTAAAAACTGCATATTGGCCTGAATAGATTGACTTGTATTACCAGAATACAAGAAAAGATTGGTCAGAAGCGGTTGCGGCAACAAAGTCCTACAAATTGGTGAACCTGCTCTTCTCATCAGAGAGCAGGTTCTTTTTTGTATAAATCCAATGCTCTCGGCACAAGCAGGATCAGGCAGCCTGCTCTTTGGATGGAGCAGATTCACCCCTGGTGCTCAGTTCAACAGAATCGCTCGTCCCAATCGAGAAAAAACCAGACGGTTCCAATAAATGAGGGGGAATGCTGGCAGGAACCTGAGGCGGATAGATCGCCTGTTGAATCTGGACCAGCTGGCGATATGCGGATAATTCTGCCTGGTTATGTTGTTCCAACGTCAGATAGGTGAAAAAAGCCAGTAGTGCAAGTCCGATAAAAAACAGTCCAGTCAACAGTGACATGTGAAATCCTCCCTTGCAGAAACATATGTTCGGTTTGTCTTGTTTCATGATAAACCGCTCAAACTTCACTGTCAAGAGATTTCCGAACTTTTGTTCTTTTTCTTTGCATGCAGCACACCAGCTGCTTGGAACAGCAAAAAACCTGCCCGGACGGCTCTCGTCGGGGCAGGTTCTGGCAGGTCTCTTAGCTCAGATGTGATGGCTCAGATGTCGGATTCCCTGAAGGAAATGGTCAATGTCTCGAGTGGTGTATGCAGGCGGCGATAGGTAACACCTGCCCGGTCCATCATGCGCTTGGATGCTTTGACCGAATCAGTTTCCTTGTATTTGTCCGAGATGTAGATAACTTCGCGGATTCCCGACTGGATGATGGCCTTGCAACATTCATTGCAGGGAAAGAGCGGAACATAGATTTTGCAGTTTTCCAGACTGATGCCGATGTTATTCAGGATAGCATTGAGCTCCGCGTGACACACATAGGGGTACTTGGTTTCCAGCGGGGCGCCTTCGCGCACCCAGGGGAATTCATCATCGCTGATCCCGGTAGGCATGCCATTGTAGCCAACGGAAATGATCTTGTTGCGGGGATTGACAATGCAGGCACCGACCTGGGTACTGGGGTCTTTGCTGCGCTGGGCCGACAGCAGGGCGATGCCCATGAAATATTCATCCCAGCTGATGTAGTTGTTTCTTTTGCTCATGTAAGGGGTCCCCTTTCAATTCCAGGTTAGAAGTCGAAAAGACGGAACAAGTCATCAATGGTTTCGCGGCGCCGGATCAGGCGAACTTCACCAGTTTTAGTGATCAGGATTTCAGCCGGGCGAGGCCGGTTGTTGTAGGAAGAGCTCATGGAGTAGCCATAGGCACCGGCGTCCAGAACGCAGAGGAGATCACCTTCTGCCACGTGAGGCAACTCGCGGTGCTTGGCAATGATGTCGCCACTCTCGCAGATATTGCCAACCACGGTCACCGGGCTGGTTTCCTCAGACTCAACCAGCTGACCGTTGTGATAGACCTCGATGTCATGCCAGGAATCATACACCATCGGCCGGGCCAGGATATTGAAGCCCAGATCCGTGCCGACAAAAGTGGTTGCATCATTTTGTTTGACTGCATGGACCGTACCCAGCAGAACACCGCTTTCCGCCACCACATAGCGGCCAGGTTCACTTTTGAAATGAACCGGTCGACCATATCGGTCGACAAAATCACGAATCAAGTGTGTCAGCTCGCGGCGCAGTGTCGCAAGGTCCAGTCGGGGCTGCCCTTCCAGCTTGTGGTAGGGAATGCCGAACCCACCACCGAAATCGATCAGCTCGAGCTCCGGGAACTGTTCGGCCAGCGACAGGAAATGGCGGGCCGCTTCCAGGTAAGGCTGTGGTTCCATGAACAAGGATCCGATGTGCTGGTTGACTCCGACCAGATGCAGGTTGTGGCGCTCCAGAATCTCGTGGACCTCAGCGACCTGGTCCATACTGATGCCAAACTTGGTCTTCTTGCCACCTGTGACAACTTTCTCATGATGGCCAGCCCCAACGCCTGGATTGATCCGGATCGCGACCCGGCCACCCGGATCGAGCTGGCCGTAAAGGTCCAGCTGGGACAAGGAATCCAGGCTGGTCAGAACCAGGTGGTCAATGGCAAACTGCAATTCATCACGGGAGACATTGTTGGGCACAAAGAAAATCTGTTCAGGTTTGAACCCTGCTTTTTCGAGGAACAGGATTTCGCCCGGCGACATGGCATCGGCGTACATGCCCTCTTCCCTGGCAATTTCCAGAAGGTGCAAGTTGCTGTTGGCCTTGATCGAGTAATTGGCTGTAAACTGATCATAATCGACCAGCTGCTGCATGTCCCGGCAGCGCTGGCGAAAGACAGCTTCGCTGTAAACGTAGAGCGGACTGCCAAACTGTTGGATCAATTCATCTGGACGATTGCCGGCCATGAAGTCGGAACTTGCAAGATAGGATTGAGTTTTCACGGAAAGCCTCCTGTTTTCGTCTTTAACTGAAATGAGAATAGACGAAACTGGCAAAAAGATCAAGAAAAGCCGGCCAGAAGGCCGGCTTGGTCTTGCAGGTCAGGGGTGGTGGAAGGATCAGCCTTCGGCAATCCAGAGGCCGTGCAGGTTGCAATACTCATAGACAGAAACAGGGCCATCTTCGACGATGAAATCAGCGGCAGGCTCTGATCCGGCTGACAAGGCGACGCGCTGGCTGCGGTTACCCTGGCTGACATAGATCCACTGGATCAGGTGCGCCTCAGTCATCGGATGCGGCACACTGCCCACGGCAACATGAAGGTTATTGCCCTCGCGTGTCAGGACTGGGACATGCTTTTCAGTGGCACCGTCTGAGGTGTTGGGTACGAGAAGGGTCATGGGTTCGCCGCAGCAAATCATCGGGACGCCCGAATCATTGATGACTCCGACGAGATTGCCGCAGTGACTGCAACGGAAGAACTTCTTGGGAGCTGCCATTTCTAAATACCTCCTGTTGATTCGATACTTATATCAGTCTGACTGAATCTGGCCAGTAAACCGATGACACAATTATACCATATCACCAGCCTTGAGTTCAGGCTGGAAACGGGATTTTCGACGTTCAAAAAAGGCCAGTGCCAGTAAAGCGAGCAAGGCAGTCATTGAAACAGCAAGGCCTGGCCAGAATCCGGGTGGTGTGAAACGCAAATCGATCTCATGCGTACCCGCTGCCAGGTCAAACGCCAGAAGGCCATCGGACACGGCATAGGTCTCGACAACTTGGCCATCCACTTTGACCTGCCATCCCTGGTCGAAGGGGATCGACATCAAGAAGGTCCCATTGCTCTGGGTAGTCACGTGTCCTTTCACATGGCTGTCAGAAAAGTCATCCAGCTCCAAGGCCTGGCTTTGGAGCCGGGCCACCGAGGCCGCAAATGACGATAAATCGAGTGCGCTGCTGTAAAGGCTGAACGTTCCTGTGGCATTGCTGGTGGCCTTGAATGTCAGATTGAATTCCACCCGGGCACCGGCAGGAATGAAGCCCAAGTCAACCAGGGTCGAGCGCTTGGCATTGAAATCGATCCGCTCGTCATTGACCAGGACATAGCCCTGGTCGGGCTGGTTGGCTGTCACATCCAGATAGAGGTAGACTTGACGGGCTTCAGGGTTGTCGATCAGGATCTGGGCCCGTGAGGTCTGATCCTTGCTGGGCCGGTTGAAATTGTAGCCATTGGTTCCAAAGGGAACCAGTTCAATATTGGTTTGCTGTCCGGTGAGCTGGTTGACCGGGACCAGGACGTCCGGTTGGCCGCCCAGGGCTAGCAGGAACTCGTTCTGAGCCTGCAGGGGGTTGTTGCCGGCTACAGACCAGTTCTTGAGATCGGCCGGTGCCAGATAGCCCAGGGGGAGGGCAAACGGATTGCGGTAGATCTCCAGCTCGCTGGTTGTGGCGATCTGTTCACGCAGTTCATCATGGATGAAATTGCTGCGCCGGACCAGGTATTTGATTCCAAACAGGGAATCCAGGACCAAGGTGGATCCTTCGTACTTGTAGCTGTTGATGCTGTTGCTGTGAAAGCCCATTTTTTCAAAAAACTGGACAGGCTGGGTGGACATGGTCGATGCGAAAATGGACAAGCCGCGGTACTGGTACAGGAATCCGTCGTTGGTTGTCCGCGGCGGATACACCTCGACCCGGTAAAAATCTTCTTCCGTCCGCTCGATCCGCTCCAGTTCCTCCCGGATCTGGGACACTTCGGTCCCTGCCGTGTAACCTTCCCGGGATGACAAATATTCCGTCGTGTCAATGGTGTGCATCGTCAACAGAGCATACACGGTCAGCTCCACGACCACCGTGATCAGCAAAGCGATCGCCATATCTGACGGGTGGATCCGGTGTGCTTTGTCCAGCGTGAGAACACCCGCATAGATCAGGAGGAAGACAAGAGTCGCATAGAGCGCCTGGACAGGCAATTCTTGCTCATTGATTTTCTGGGCCAGGAGCAAAAGTATCAGCAAAGTCACGATGACGGTGCCGATCTGTTTGCCGGTAAACTCGAGCCGGCTTTTCCAGGCCGGATAACTCATTGTAAGAACCAGGAAGATATAGACGAAGGAATTACGGTATGGTAGCTGGTTGGGATAGTGGAAGCCATGCCAGGCAAAATTGAGCCAGTTGATGTTGAAACTGGCTATCAGGAATAAAAGCAAAGCCAGATGCAGGTACTTGACCTTGTGGGAAATCTGGCGGGCAAAGAAAAACAAGGGTAACATCGCCAGGGCAAACAAACCGGCATAGAGATTGGGCATGCCGTCCCGGATGGTCGGTTTCATCAACATGAAGTGCTGGCTGATGTAGTCAAACAAGTCGAAATAGTCCGAGACTTTGCCAGTGAATGCATCATCCGCCGCAGATGTCAGCTTGAGCGACAGATAGGTTGGCCAAGTCAGCACGGCTGACAGGGTACCGCCCAGGACAGACAGGGCAAAAATCCGGAGCAGCTGTCCGGTCAGTTTCCAGGGACTGGGCAAGTCCTGGTACAAAAACAGGGCCGCCAAGGCATACACAGCGGTGAACAGGACAATGAAAAAGGCGATGTAATAGTTGGAAATCAAGGTCAGACCCAGAGCAACCGGGTAGAGCAGGTAGCGCTGGTCACGGATGATCTGGACAAGACCCAGAATGATGAGGGGAAGCAGGACGATGCCATCGAGCCACATGACGTTCCAGCTGTAGGACAAAACATAGCTGGACAAGGCATAACTGCTGGCGATGGCCATCATGACCGGGCTTTCTTCCCGGTGGACTTCACGCAGGAAATAATGGAATGTTGCGCCGGCCAGGCCGACTTTCAACAGGATGATCAGGAAAATGGCTTCCGTCAGCAAGCTGGCTGGAAACAGGACCAGAATCACATTCAAAGGGCTGGCGACATAATAAGCCAGCAAGGCATAGAAATTGGTGCCAAGTCCACCAGACCAGGAGTAGAACAGACCATCCAGCGATCTCAGGCGGGCCTGCATTTCTGCGAGGAACGGGGCATACTGGTGGTACAGGTCAATCGTCAGGACGTCACGGTTGCCGATCGGAAAAACACCGCGGCTGAAATAACTGACCATCAGGATCACAAAGGGAATCGCAAATGAGCCCAGCAACAGCCGGTTTTCACGCATGAGGGTCGAGAGTCGCCGTCTTTTATCTGGCAGAGGCGTAGCTGCTGGTAATTCCAAGGGCGATACTCCTTTGTGTCAATGTGCGATTTCTGCCAGGAAAGGTTGCAGCACAGCCGAGTGCAGCAGGTCTCTGGCCAATTTGACATCCTGCAGAAAGGGCCGGAGCAGGTGGCTGGGGACGATCAGGGGCATCCGGTCATGGATTGGACGGATGGATTCATTGGCGGCAGCTGTCAGGATGACAAATTGTCCGGTCAACTGCAGGGGATTTTGCTCTGGCGCCAAGGGACGGTAGAGTCCAGCCATGTAGAAAACCGCTTCTTGTGGCCGGGACAATTTCAGCTTGGTCTTCTTCTGCCCGGGCTCGACGGGCTTTTGCCATTCGAAAAACGCAGTGGCCGGGACCAAAACCCGGTGTTCCTGGAAGGATTTCCTGAAAGTTGGTTTGCTGTCTGCCGTTTCTGCCCGGGCATTGATCAAAGGATAGGGTTCGCTAAATCCCCACTGCATCAGGTCGGGCAAGAGCTTGATTCCTTCCTGGGTTTCCCAGGGCCGGATCACAGGGACAATGTCAGTCGGGAAAATCTCCCCTGATTTCAGACGGTCAAGAGCCGGACGTTCTGCGAAGCGCTCATTCAGGTCAGACAGGATTTTCCTGATCTCGACCAGGTCTGATTCGACTTCGATGTAGTACCGACCGCACATTCGCGTCTGATTTCAGGCAAAAAGCAGGATAATGGCCAGAAGAACCAGCGGCTCCGCCTTGTCATTGCGGATGCTGTGGCTAGCTCCATTACCTGTCAGCGTAGCCGTGCCGGGAAAGATGATCGTTTCCTGGCCGTTTTCGTTGAAGACACCTTCGCCTTCGAGAATGTAATAGATCTCTTCTTCCTGGCCATGTTCATGAAATCCAATCGAACAGCCTTGCTGCAACGTCACTTTGGCGACAAAGCGTGATTTGCCGGTCAGTTCTGCAGGGTCGAACAGGTGGAGGATCTCCACTTCCCCGGTACCGCCGCGCATCTGGGCCTTGATTTCATGGGTCATCTGTTCAGGTGTCTTGATCATGCTCGATTCCTCTTTCCCAGTGTATTCAAACGTGAATTCAGATTTAATCCCTGTGGTCCAGTAGTTCCGCAACGGTCAGCCGGGCCGGCGCAGCAGGGTCGATGTCGGCATGGCCAACTGCAACCAGTTCGACCAGTTCCATGTCAGCTGGAATCTCAAGCAGGTGCGCCGCCCCTAGATAGTCAAAAGCACCGATCTGTAACGTGCCATAACCAAGGGCAAAAGCAGCTAAGCAGAGCGTCTGGACCGCACCACCGCAGTCAAAGTAGGTCCAGGCATCGCCTTTGTCGTTATCTGGCCGGCCTGGCAGGACGCCGGATTTGCCGTGGATCGCACAGACGGCAAGGACTACAGGCGCCTGGCTGACTGCAATGGCCTTGCTACCCTGTCCGAGAAATTCAGCCAGCTGAGCTTTTCTTGAACCCGTGATGGCGATGTAGCGGACACACTGGCTGTTGGCCCAGCTGGGAGCCCAGGAAGCCAGTTCGATGATCCGCTCGAGGTCCCCTTCAGCCAGCGGTTCTGGTTGGTAACGCCGGATGCTGCGCCGTTTCAGGATGCATTCAATCGCGTCCATGCCGGGTACTCCTTTCTCCCTGCCGAATCAGGATAGACGGCCTTTAAAGTCGTCGTAGCCAAAGCGTTTGATCACACGCAACTGGCCGGATAAATCAGACAGTGCGATCGATGGTAAACCGATGCCATTGAAGGTGTTGTTCTTGACCATGGTGTAATGGGCCATGTCCGTGAAAACCAGACGGTCTCCGGGCGAAAGGGGCGCGTCGAAGGAATAGTCGCCGATCACATCGCCCGCCAGGCAGGTCGGACCACCGAGGCGGTATGTGTACGGCTTCTCCCCACCTTCTCCAGAACCGATGATCATCGGCCGGTAGGGCATTTCCAGGACATCCGGCATATGGCAGGCTGCTGATGTATCCAGGATCGCCAGCTGCTTGCCATTTTCGATGATATCCAGGACCGATGTCACCAAATAACCCGTGTTCAGGGCAATGGCTTCGCCAGGCTCGAGATAAACCTGCACCTGGTACTTGTCCTGGATAGTGGTGATCGAACGGATCAGCGACTCAATGTCATAGTCAGGCCGGGTGATGTGGTGACCGCCACCAAAATTGATCCATTTCAAACCTTTGAGAAAGGGGCCGAATTTCTCCTCGAACACTGGCAGGGTGTGGGCCAGGGCGTCCGAATTCTGTTCGCAGAGCGTATGGAAATGAATACCATCCACGCCCTCCATCTCTTCTGGCCGGAAATTGGCCCGGGTGATGCCCAGACGCGAGTAGGGGGCGCAGGGGTTGTACAGGTCCGTGGCAATTTCCGAGTATTCCGGATTGACCCGGACGCCGATCTCGATCGGGCGACCGGATTGCTTGACCCGGTCTTTGTATTTGGCCAGCTGGTTGAAAGAATTGAACACAACATGGTCCACCAGGCTCAAAATTTCGTCAAAATCCTCTTCGATGTAGGCAGGGGCGAAGATATGGACTTCCTTGTCCATCTCTTCCCGGCCCAGGCGCGCCTCATGCAGGGAACTGGCTGTGATACCCTGCAAGTAGCGCCCGACCAGCGGGAATGTGGCAAACATCGAGAATCCTTTGAGGGCCAGGAGGATTTTGCAGCCGGTGCGCTGCTGGACCGAGTCCAGAATCTTCAGATTTCTTTCCAGCAGCTTTTCATCGACGACATAACAAGGCGTGGGGACCGAGTGAAAATCGATTGGCATGATGTCCTCTTTCAGTCCAGAAGGACCGGGCTGAAATCTTCGACCCAGGGCAAGCCTTGCGGGCCCAGTTCGGCCATGAACGGATCCGGATCAAACTCTTCGACGTTATAGACGCCGGGTTTCTTCCACAAACCTTTCAGGAGCATGATTGCACCGACCACAGCCGGGACACCGGTCGTATAGGAGATGGCCTGGGACTTGACCTCACGGTAGCAGGCCTGGTGGTCGCAAACATTGTAGACATAGTAGGTTTTGGGCTGGCCATCCTTGGTCCCCTGGACAATGACACCGATGTTGGTCTTGCCTTTGGTGCGCGGACCAAGCGAGGCTGGATCCGGCAGCAGTGCCTTCAGGAACTGCAGCGGGACGATCGGGCGGCCTTCGAACATCACGGGTTCAATCGAGGTCATGCCGACGTTTTCGAGCACCTTGAGGTGGGTCAGGTAATTGTCTGAGAAGGTCATCCAGAAACGGATTTTCTCGACGCCCGGGATATTGGCGGCCAGGGATTCGAGTTCTTCATGGTAGAGCAGATAGATGTTCTTGGGTCCGATTTCAGGCAAGTCGTAGGAGGTCTTGACCGACAGAGGAGCTGTTTCAATCCATTGGCCATTTTCGAAATAGCGGCCATTGGCCGTGATCTCGCGGATATTGATCTCAGGATTGAAATTGGTTGCAAACGGATAGCCATGGTCGCCGGCATTGGCATCGACGATGTCGATCTGGCGAATCTGGTCAAAATGGTGCTTCAAAGCATAAGCCGTGAAAACACCGGTTACGCCGGGATCAAAGCCACAGCCGAGGATCGCAGTCAGTCCGGCTGCGGCAAAGCGTTCGCGGTAGGCCCACTGCCAGCTGTATTCGAATTTGGCCGTGTCAAGCGGTTCATAATTGGCAGTGTCGAGGTAATGCACGCCAGTTGCCAGGCAGGCATCCATGATCGTCAGGTCCTGGTAAGGCAAGGCGACGTTGATGACCAATTCCGGTCCGTAACCTTTGATCAGGTCGATCACCTGCTGGGTATCATCGGCATCGACCTGGGCCGTTGTGATCCGGGTCTTGCCACCGTCCAGTTCTGCCTTCAAGGCGTCACATTTGGATTTCGTCCGGCTGGCGATGCAAATATCGGTGAAAATCTCCGGATTGAGGCAACATTTGTGGACAACAACACTGGCGACACCGCCAGCTCCAATAATCAATACTTTGGCCATAGATCCTCCTGGATTATCTGATTTTTTACAAATGGATGCGGCCGATTCATCGTCACGATTGTACAAAAACGTGAAGAAAGATACAACAAATAGCCGCAAATCACAAGCGATTTTACCTGTTCCAAACAGGTTTTCAGTCTTTGATGGCCGCAATTTCAGCCAGGCGGGCAATGATCGGCAGATGCTGGGTGCACAGACGTTCACATTTGCCGCAGGCCGTGCAGATGGCTGCGCCCTCGGCGGGCAAAGACCAGTGCCATTTCAGCCGTTCAAGGATCGAGCCCCCGAAGAGCTGCTGGTTATAGGCATCCATGTATTTGGGAATTTCAATACCGACCGGACATTCGTCGCAGTAGCCGCAGCCTGTGCACAAGTTGTTCATCGCCACGCCCTGCCCTTCCATGTCAGCCACGATCTGGCGAACGGGTTTTTCGACAAGGCCTTCAACCGCTGCGCAGGCTTCATCGACCTGCTCTCTGGTGGTCAGGCCATTGAGCGTGATGGAAATCTCCTGGTGAGACGCGACAAAGCGCAAGGCCGCCTGGGCGACGGTGAGATCCGTACCGGCAGTCAGGTACCTGAAATAATCCGGGTTTTGCGGGATGACGCCGCCACCGAGGGGATTCATGACAACGACACCCATGCCCTTGGCGGCAGCTGCTTCGATCCCGCTTTGGCGGAAGCGGTAATTCAAGGCGTTGTATCCAATGAGCATGCCCCGGTACTGGTTGCGGGCGATGACCAGTTCCAATTCATCGCCGGGCATGTGGGATGAAAAGACAATGTTGCGAATCAGTCCATCTTTTTGCGCCTGCACAAAGAAATCATACAGGGCATCGTGTTGCTTTTTATAGTCTTCGAGGGACATCAAGCACCAGAGATGGTAGAAATCCAGATAGTCGACCTTGAGCCGGGTCAGGGTTTTCTCCAGGCGTCTGCGAAAGGCATCCGCTGTTACCGTTTTGCCGGTGGTGCCAATATTGGCTTTTGACGAGACCAGAAAGCTGTTGCGCGGCAGCTGCCCCAAAGCCAGTCCAGTGATTTCTTCACTCTTGTCTTCGGAATAGAAGGGCGCTGTATCGAAATAATTGATTCCTTTGCTATAGGCATAAAGGGGCACTTCAGCACAGTGTCCGAGGCGACCAGCTCGCACATCGTCTTCATCGTAGCGCATGCAGCCCATGCCGATGGCAGATACCTTCAGGCCCGTGTTGCCGTAATTTTTGTAATACATTGTTGTCCCCCCTGGTTTACACTTAAATACACGTTCTTTTATTAACCCATTGTGTCTGTCTTTCGTCAATTTCAGACCCGGACGATCCGGGCACCAAACGGCATCAGGGCCAGGCGGGCAAACTTGAAAGACTGGAGACCGAAAGGAATGCCGACAATGGTCACGCAGTAGACAAGGCCGATCACAACCGCTGTAACAGCCAGCTCCCAGCCTAAAAGGAGAATCCAGAGGATATTGGCCAGAAACGAAATCGTTCCAGCTTGGCTGTAGTCGATCTCACGGCCAAACGGCGCCAGCATCA
>JAQUEY010000197.1 GCA_028684955.1 Eubacteriales bacterium | reverse complement strand
CACAAATTGGAGCCATGACCATGTTTCGGTCACCCTCTTTGAAAGTTGGCAAATCGAGTGGACTCCTTTTGGAATTCTTTCATGTGCATAAGTATTTCGGTTTCATGATGACAGGAATCAGCGTGGTCCTGGGGTTAGCTGAATGGGCATATCCCTATTACTTTCTACAGGATGACAACCGGAATTATTTCTTGGCCTATTTCATCCACAATTATGATAGTTTGGCAGCGGGCGAATTAGCTTTCTATAATTTTCATCAATTCATGGGCATCCCAAGTCTTGCCCAGGGCCAGTCGGCTGTCCTCTATCCTTTAGCATACCTTTCGGTATTTATAAGCCGGTTGATTTTTGCCCACCCTTTTGCGGCGATTGATGTATTGGTCATTATTCATATCCTGATTGGCGCTGCCGGCTGTTATTTCTTAGCCAGGGAACTTGAATTTCCCTTAGGTGCAGCTGCTTTTACCGGCATATCCTGGTCACTCAATAGCTATGTGATTTTTGTTTCAAATTCCTGGGTACCTGTGTCCGGTCTGGCAGCTTACTGGCCCTGGATGGTGGCGTTCGGGTTTCGTCAACTCAAACAGCCCCGACCTCAGTGGACTGGATTGGCAATCATGGTTCGATTGCTCTTGTTTTATCAAGGCCATATCCAGTTTTTTATCTATGCGGTCATTTTTGAATTTTTAACACTCGTCATCTGGGTTCGATTGAACATGAAACAGAACCTGCTTGTCTTGTTCAAGTCATACATTCCCAGTTACATCACGGTCTTGCTGCTTTCACTGCCTTTGCTGTTACCGATGTGGAATTTGATGCAAATCTCCTATGGGCGAAGTTCCCCCTTGCCATTTGGCAACTTTGCCGATTTGTATCTCGATTTTCCCTTGCTGCTCAGAAATCTGGTCTATCCTTTCCAGGACTATCAGCAAATACTTCATCCAGTACATTTAAATCCAACGATCAATCTTGCAAATCTCGGACATGCAGGGTATTTGACTTTGCTTCTGGTGGTCATAGGGATGGTCTACTCACTTGCTTCCCTTTTTCGCACCAAAAAAACCCATTCGTCTCGACTCGGCTTGATGTTTTCTGTGCTCCTGCTGATCGCTGCCTGCTGGACGAGTAGCCTCACATTCAATTTCCTTATCTACCAGTTGCCGATCCTCAATCGATTCAGATGGCCGTTTAAAGTCATGATATTTTTTGATTTCTATCTGGTTTTCCTGGCAGCTGTCGTATTCCGGAAAATTTTGCAGCAACCTCGCTTAGAGCAGTCTTTGCATACTAGGAAACCCCAGCTAAAACATCGTGCCTGGATTTCTTCAGTCGTGGTCTTGGCCATCCTGATTGGCCAGTTGATCAATTATGCTGTTATCTATGCAATCAAACCCTTCCAGCATTTTGGTTATAAACAAAATGATGTAATTCCACTGAATGAACCCTTATCAGATATCCTGAACAATGGACGGATTTTGTCTTCAGGATTTGATGAGTATTTTTTTTCACTACCGGAAGGTCAGGGTGTCACTGTATTACCGACTCTAGGGTTCAATGCTGCGACACTAACTGGTTTAGATTATTTTGCGGGTTACGATTTAATGGTGCCGGATCAGACCGCCATTTCCACACTTCATTTGAATCATTCTGCGATCTTGGAACGATCACAGGAAATCCCAGTCGACTACCTTCGTGCATGTGGGGTTAACTGGTATCTTGTCCCATCAGTCAATTCGGACTATTATCACACAATTTTACGACCCTATGGGATTGAGCCAATTTTCCAGGATTCATTGAGAACTCTGTTTCTGGACCATTATGCCCAGCCAATAATCAGCAAATCGGATGGTAGTACCATCACAGACCATCAACTGACAGCAAATTCCATTTCTTTGGTCTCTCGTTCGCTTCGTGAGGAAACCATTCGCTTCATTTACCAGTTTGATCCCTTTTTACATGCAACCGTTGATGGTAAAACCTATGAGATGAAGAGGATAGAACCTGTTGGTTTCTCGATCACACTTCCGCCTGGTGAACACCATATTCGAGTGGTATAC
The DNA here is from genome assembly GCA_028684955.1 of Eubacteriales bacterium. GTDB lineage: Bacteria > Bacillota > Clostridia > Saccharofermentanales > UBA5734 > UBA5734. The sequence continues at coordinate 1,828 of JAQUEY010000197.1, read as the reverse complement.
ATCAATCCCTGGTTTCGATTGGGATTAGGTCTTGCACTTGTGTTTTTAATGATTGTTCTTTTCAAAACTGTTAGAATAAAAATACATCCTCTCAAATTCAAACCTCGATAATCTATATATTCACCCAAATCCTACTGTGACAAAGTCACAAAACGTATCTGCAGCAACTTACAACTCGACCACAAACGTTTATGGTAAAACTTGTCGACAGTTTTACAGGTTGTGAAGGGGGTCATTTATGTTCGCTGAGGAATTTGCCAGTGTCCTGACGGCAGGAAAGAAAAAGATCCAGCTGCTCACGACCAATTTGCCGGGCTATTTCATCGGTTCGATGCTGGCCGGGATCTATGTCGGTCTGGGCATCATCCTGATTTTCACAATCGGAGGCCTGCTCTCGGCCGGGGGCTCGCCCTGGACCAAGACGGCGATGGGAGTCTCGTTCGGCATTGCCCTGAGCCTGGTGATCATCGCCGGCTCTGAACTGTTCACGGGCAATGTGTTCGTCATGACGGCAGGCCTGTTAAAACGGACCGTAGCCACCAGTCAGGCCCTGTGGCTGCTGCTGATCTCCTACCTCGGCAACCTGGCCGGCTCCGTGCTCCTGGCTGCCATCTATTACCTGACGGGTCTCTCGACCGGGCCGGTCGGCGAATTCATCGCCAAGGTCAGCGCCACCAAAATGGGTTTGCCGGCAAGCCAGCTGTTTTTCCGCGGCCTGCTATGCAATCTGCTGGTCTGCCTGGCGGTCTGGTCCTCGTTCCGCTGCAAGGAAGAGATCGCCAAGCTGGTCATGGTGTTCTGGTGCCTGTTCGCCTTTATCACGTCTGGCTTTGAGCATAGCATCGCCAATATGACTCTCCTGGCGATCGCTCTTTTCAATCCCCTTGGCCAGACGGTCAGCCTGGCCGGCTACGGCTATAACCTGCTCTGGGTGACGCTGGGCAATATTGTGGGCGCCGCCGTTTTCCTCGCAATCCCCTATTTCATGATTTCCCTGGAAAAAAAGGAGGCTTGACACAATGGGCTATCGATTGAGTCTTGAAAAACTGGACCAGGCCCTGGCGGCTGTGTCCGACCAGTACATTCTCTATGCGCCCAAGGTCTTCGCCGGTGAGGGCACATTCTCCGATACCGACCGGTTGCGCTATGGCCCGGTTCAGTCGGTTCGTGAGATCATCTTTTCGGACAAATCGCATTATTCGTTCAAAGAAGCGATCATGCCGATCAATGAGACCTTGTTCTATTATACCGAGGACACAGTGACCGTGCCCAAGCCGGAGGCCAAGGGTGCGATCATTTTCCTCAGAAGCTGCGACCTGCATTCACTCAAACGCCTCGACCAGATCTACCTCCATAACGGTTTTGAAGACTTTTACTATAAGCGCCTGCGCGACCGGATCAAGCTGGTCGTCATGGGCTGCAGTCAGAGTTTTGAAAACTGTTTCTGCGTCTCGATGGGGACCAACCGGTCGGAAAACTACGATGCCGGCATCAATGTCCAGGGTGACATGGCCTGGCTGGATTGCCAGGACGAATGGTTTGACCAGCTCATCCGGCCCTTTGCTGAACAGACCTTGCCGGTCCAGCCGGATTTTGTCACGCAAAACGACATTACGGTCAGAATACCGGACAACCTCGACCTGAAGGTGATGGACTCGAAAATCTGGGAGGAATACAGCCAGCGCTGCATTGCCTGCGGCCGCTGCAATTTTGTCTGCCCGACCTGCACCTGTTTCACGATGCAGGATATCTTCTACAAGGACAATGCCAGGACCGGTGAACGCCGCCGGGTCTGGGCTTCCTGCCACGTCGATGGCTATACGGACAT
>JAQUEY010000041.1 GCA_028684955.1 Eubacteriales bacterium | reverse complement strand
TTTCCGTAAACGCTTGTATTCCCAAAATGTGGGCTTTACAATATGCTTGACCAACTTTTGGTCAATGATTTTAGGGGGGAACACTCATGTCACATTTATCCAAGAAATCAGGAAGCAAGATTGCCATCATCGGCGCTGGTTCGGTTGGTGCATCGATTGCGTATGCTGCATCGATCAAGCAACTGGCCAGCGAACTCGTCATTATTGATGTCAATGCTGAAAAAGCGATTGGCGAAGCAATGGACATCAACCACGGTCTGCCGTTTCTCGGCCAGATGGAAATCAAGGCTGGCGATTACAGTGATGTAGCCGATTGCGATGTCATTGTCATCACGGCTGGCATTCCGAGAAAGCCCGGCGAAACCCGTCTCGACCTGGCCAAGAAAAACGTTGCTCTGGGCAAGACGATCACCGAAAGCATCATGAAACACTACAACGGCGGCGTCATCCTGGTCGTCTCCAATCCGGTCGACGTCATGACCTACATGATTTCGAAATGGTCCGGCTTGCCCAAGGGTATGGTCATCGGTTCTGGCACCGTCCTTGACAGCGCCCGTTTCCGTTATCTCCTGAGCGAAAAGCTCGACGTCGACGTCCGCAACGTGCATGGCTACATGATCGGTGAACATGGCGATTCCCAGTTCCCGGCCTGGAGCGCCACCAACATCGCTGGTCTCGAGATCGATGAGTACTGCGCCACCGCTGGCATCACCTTCACCGAAGAAGAGAAAGCCGAAATCATCGAAAGCACCAAGAAAGCCGGCGCTGAGATCATCAAGCGCAAAGGTGCGACCTTCTATGGTGTCGCCATCGCCGTCAACACGATTTGTGAATCGATCCTCAAGGGAGCCAGCACGGTCCGCACGGTCGGTACGGTTCTCAATGGCGAATACGGCGAATCCGACGTCGTTGTCAACGTTCCTTCGATCATTTCCAAGAATGGTGTCGAGCGAGTCCTCGAAATCGACCTGACCGACAACGAAAAAGAACTGATGAAAGCTTCTGCCAACGCAGTCCGCTCCATCATCAACGAAGTCAAGGACCTGTAAAAAAACGCCCAGTTCCGGACTGTACCAATTAAACAGAGGATTAAGCAAAGCCCCCGGTTTTCAAATGAGCCGGGGGCTTTGTTATTCTATGGATCTCGAACTGGAAAATAAGTAGCTGTGAGGTGGACAACAATCTCTCGTTATAACGAGGTTACTGTCATCCTTTTCTTGCTGACGACAGAAATGACCAGCGCAACTACGATCAAAGCGACGCCAGCTGCGTCCGAGATGGCACCGGGAATTAACGTCAGGAGCGCCGCGATGGCCAGACAGATTCTTGCAATGACATTGAAGCGAAATGCGAACAAATTGCCTTCGAATGCTGCAACGAGTGACAAGACACCGATGATTGAAGTGACAGCCGCGAGCGCTATTTCTCCACCTGTCCCAACGAGAATCAGGGCGGGTGATGTGATGAAAATGAACGGGACAATGTAGGCGACGATGCCCAAACGGAAAGCAGTCCAACCCGTTTGATTCGGATCGGCATCGCCGATCGCGGCTGCTGTGTACGCGGTGATCGCAACAGGGGGAGTAATCGCACCGATGCAGGAGAAGATGAAAATAAACAGGTGGGCGGCTATCGGGGCAATCCCCATCTCGATCATCGGAGGCGCCAGAACTGAAGCCAGGATGATGTAGACAGCTGTCGGAGGCATGCCGCAACCCAGGATGATGGTGATGATGGCCGCGATGACTGCCCCAGCATAGAGGTTCCCTCCTGCCAGGCTGATCAGCGAGTAGGACAATTTGGCGCCCAAGCCTGTCATGGACAAAACGCCCACGATGATTCCTGCCGTCGCACAGGTTGCGACAATCGAAAGGACAGAGTCCGCTCCTGATGCCAGGGCTTCAGTCAGATTGCTCCGGTTTGGCCGTGTCTCTTTTTTGAAAAAGGCGACGACCAGGATCGACAGGATGGAATAGAATGCTGCCTTGATCGGGCTGAAACCGATCATGATCAAGCCAATCAGGAAGAGGATCGGTATGACAAAGATACCTCGTTCCTTCATAACGTTTTTGACAGAGGGTAATTCCTCTTTGCTCAAGCCGTGGAGATTGTTTTTTACGGCAACGGAATCTACGGTCATGATGACCGAGAAATAATACAACAAGGCGGGCAGTGTGGCAGCCAGGGCGACCTGGGTATAGGGCATGTCGAGGTATTCGGCCATGATAAAAGCGCCAGCACCCATGATCGGCGGTGTGAACATACCGCCTGTAGAGGCTACAGCTTCAACTGCTGCGGCAAAATGTGCTTTGTAACCGGTTCTTTTCATCAACGGGATAGTAAACGATCCGGTCGTCACGACATTGGCTGCAGAGGATCCGGAAATCATGCCCATCAGACCACTGGCCAGAACGGCGGTTTTAGCTGGACCACCACGGTAGCGGCCTGTGATTGCATACGAGAAGTCGACAAACCATTGTCCGGTCCCGAACGCTTCAAGGAAGGAACCGAATATGACGAACAGGATGATGTAGCTGGATGCAATACCCATCGGAACGCCGAAGATGCCTTCGGTGGACACATACATGAACGTGACGATCCGCGACCAGGTTTCACCTTTGTGGGCGAGAAAACCCGGGAGATATGGACCGAACAGCGTGTAGAGGATGAAGACGATTGCGGTGATGCTGAGAAATTTGCCTGTCGTCCGGCGAGTGGCCTCAAGCACCAAAACGATCATGATGGTCCCCATGATGATATCCAGAAATGGGGGCTTGCCTACCTTGAGAATGCGGTCTTGCCAGACAGCCATGATGTAGACACTGGAAGCAGCGACAGCAAGGGCCAGCACGACATCGATCACCCGGCTCCAGGCAAATGACTGTTTGCGGAACGTCATTTTTTTCGTCAGGAAAATCGTCGGAATCAGAAGGGCAATCAGCAGCGCCCGCTGGATCATGTCGGAGAAGCTGCCGAAAGCAGCTATGTAGAGAAACAGCAGCGACGTCGCGATGTAAAGGGTTTTGACGATGGGTTTGACCCAGCGTTCCTCACGGACTGTTTCAGTCATTTCAACGCACCTGACTCTCTGAAGTAGCGCTCAGCACCGGGATGGAGCGGAATCGGCAGGCCTTGCACGGCAGATTCGAGGCTCAAACCCTTGGCTGCAGGATTGGACTGTTTGATGGTGTCCAGATTTTCCATGAACGCCTTAGTCATATCGTACACCAGACCTTCAGGCAGGTCGGCACTGCAGACAACCATGTTGCTTAAATAGACGACAGGAATATCGGCTGCACTGCCATAGATGTCTTTGGCAATGGTACCTTCGGAGTAATAAGGGTATTTTGCCGTGATTTTTTTCATGGTCTCGGCGTCGATTTCCAGGATGACCGCATCTTTGCGTGTCACGGTCAATTCTGTGATGGCGGATGCGGGTGCTGCCGACTGAACGACGACTGCATCTGCTTTTCCGTCAGACAATGCGGACATGCCATCCGCATAGGAGATGTAGGTCGCCTTGACATCATCAATCGTGAATCCGAATTCTGCCCAGACATCCGATGCCATCTTGATCGCACCGCCACCGGCCGGCCCCATGACCACGCGTTTGCCTTTGAGGTCAGCCATAGTTTTGATCCCGGTGCTTTCGAGGGTCACCACATGGAAAATACCTTTGGACAAGCCGGTGAACAAGGCTGTCACTTTGGGTAGCTTCGACTCATAAGGTGCTGTGCCATTGACCGCAGCATAGGCCATCGGACCTTGGGTGATCGCGACTTCCAACGTGCCATCCTCGATCAGGCCATTGTTTTCCACCGCTCCGCCCGTGACCTGGGCAGTTGCCTGAATGCCCATGGTATTGGTGACGATGTCAGCCATGGCGATTCCGATCGGATAATAGGCACCACCCGCGGCTGCAGTTCCAATGGAGAGGAATTTCGGTTTTTCATAGGAGGCAGCAGCCTGGCTGCCTGCAGGGGTGGTTTCAGCCTGGCTAGTTGCAGCCGCAGCTGAGGTCGTGGCCTGGGTGGTACCCGCACTGCCAGCACAGCCGGCAAGCAGGGCCAAGGTCAATGCGAGAGACAAGAGAATCAGAGCAGCCTTTTTCATGGGTGAAGCCTCCTATGTTCTTATGGCAGGCCCGCCAGTTCAGCGAGCCTGCCTGATTTCTCACGATTGATGCAACTTTTCAGATGAAGGGCTCAGAATTTAAAGGGTGACTTGGGAAACGTTGCTCTTCTTCAAGGAAGCTGCAACTTTGTCTTTTTCTTCCTGTGACAGCGGCAGGACCGGTTCACGCATGATGGCACTCTTGAAAATGCCACGCTGGAAGAGGACTTCCTTCATGCGGGCGTGTGCCTCGCCAGAGGGTTGGCCGATGCCATAGATGACTTCTGAAACCGGAGCAATCAGTCTGTCGTATTTGCGGATTTCCTTTAAATCTTCCGCTTTCATCGCTTTCCAGGCATCGGTGATGAATTCCGGGATGCAGCCGGCAAAGCCGATCAGAGCACCGTCAACGCCAGGGAACATGGAGCTTAGCAGGGATTCGTCATGGCAGGTGATGATGGCCATGTCCGGAGCCTTTTCCCGCAGGATGCGGATGTCGCGTTCGTACAACGGCTGGTTGCGGGTTCCGATTTTCAATGCTTTGACATTGGAGAGCTTGGACATTTCGATGAGAGTCTCGACCGGGTAGAAGGCCTTGGTAGTCGAAGGATAGAGATGGATGATGATGCCCATCTTGGTCGCATCATTGACGCGCTTGAAATACTGCAGGGGAGCGTCGGGATGCATGCCGAAGCGCAGCCACATGTGGGGCGGCATGAGCAGGATGCCGTCGGCTCCGGCTTCTTCCATCTCGCGGACATGCTCGAGGGTTTCCATCGTGCCTTCGCAGTTGATGCCAGAGATGATCATGACCTGGTCGCCGACTTCTTCTTTGACAATCTCGACGACACGCCGACGTTCGGACAGACGCAGCGATGTGATTTCACCGGTATGGCCATTGCACACCAGACCGCCCACTTCATCAAAGGATGCGAGCCAGCGGACGTAGGAACGCAGATTTTCTTCATCAATGCTGTAGTCATCGTGCATCGGAACGCAGATGGCCGGGAAGATCGTCTTGTAATCCATAACTTTTTTACGTGTCATCGTTCTTTCTCCTTGTAATGGTCAACATACTATCGGTTTTGGTTTGATGTATGAATTCTTCGTACTGCGCACATACGAAGTAAACACCTGCTTCGGTTCAGGATACGAGATCAGTGGCTGTATCTGGGGATAAGGGGGACGATGCTGGTCTAGGTCGATTCACGCTCAATGAATTCTGCTTCAAAACGGGTGATGACAGGTTCAGGGTCTCCGGTGCCTTCGATCAGTTCGATCAGGCGGCGTGCTGCTTGCTGACCGATCTTGAATCCTGGCATTTCCATGACGGAGAGGGGTGTTTCGAGCATTTCGGTGATTGGATTGCCCGTGCAGTCGATGAGTTTCAACTCTTCCGGGACACGGAGGTTGTGTTTGCGGATCGCTCGCATCGCTCCGATGGCAAGTGCATCCGTGGATGCCAGGATGCCATCAATGCTGCGTTGGTCCATGAATAATTGCTCCATGGCTTCCAGGCCATTCTTGAAACTGCTCTCGTCGGCATTGATGATGTTGCGATCATCCCACAGGATCCCGCGGTCGGCCAAAGCCTTGAGATGGCCGCGGTAGCGGTCAACAAATGGAATGCTGTCCAGAGGGCCATTGATCAGGGCGATGCTTTTGCACCCTCTGTCCAGAAGGAGTGCGGTTGCATCATAGGCCGCCTTGAAATAGTTGAGGACGACGGCATCAACGGTGTTATCGATGGTCCGGACCGCCAGGACAACTGGAATGCCTTCGGATTTCAGGGACTGGATATGGTAGCTGTGAGTGGTGGTCGTGGCGCTGATGAATCCATCGACCAGTCTGTTCTTGAGCTTGTTGATGTAGGCGGCTTCGATCGCCGGGTCACCATCTGTCTTGCAGATAATGACCGTGTAGTCCTTTTCCCTGGCGGCTGATTCGACACCCTCTGCAACTGAGGAAAAGACGGAGGTGCCAAAGCTGGGCGTCAGGAGTGCAATCGTATAGGTTTTCCGTTCTTTGAGACCGCGGGCAAGGATATTGGGCTGGTAGTTCAGTTCTTCGGCTGCTTTGATAACTCGGTTGCGGGTATCTGGGTTGACGTTCTCTTTGTTGTTCAGAGCTCTGGAGACGGTGCTGACATCGACATTGGCCAGTTTGGCAACATCCCGGATGGTAGCCATGCTCGCCTCGCCTCCTTTGTCTTTCGTCTGTTGTACAAACGATTGCAGCTCGTGTCTTTACGTTACAAGGATTTGCACAACTCGTCAATAGGTTGTACAACACCTGCAAACTGTTGCATAATCATTGTGCATATCGCACTATTTATATCAATCTAATGCGTGCACTTTACAAGCAATGTCGTTTTGTTGTTCTAAATGATCCAAACGATTGCAGGGGATGACTGCTGTGTACAGAGCTGATTCTGGCTGGCACACTCTTGGCATCGGACCATAAAAAAGCCTCCCCGTAACAGCTGTTGCGGGGAGGCTTTTGTGTGATCCGATCGGACTTTGGGCAGGTGTGGTGATCAGGTCTCTTCTGGAGTCTCTGCTGTGGGTGCCTCATGCGAGGTTTCGCCGGGTGCGGTTTCGGGGTCTGCAGCAGCGGTCTCACCTGCTTCCCCTTCGCTGGGTGCCAGGTTCTCGCCTGCCGCTTCTTCTCCGGGTTCTTCGTGCTCGACGACAGCGAGGTCGACGACTTTGCCTTCACCGGTACGCATCATGCGCACGCCCTGGGTGTTTCTGGAGAGGATCGGGATCTCGGCGGCGGACATGCGGATGATGATGCCCGTATCGCTGACCAGGATGAGGTCGTTGGTGTCATCGACCAGGGCAATGCCAGCCAGGCTGCCGGTTTTTTCGGATGGCTTGTATGTGATGAGGCCTTTGCCAGCGCGGGTCTGGATGCGGTATTCATCCAGCTCGGTCCGCTTGCCGAAGCCACGCTCTGAGACAACCAGGATCGTCTTGCCTGGCACAGTCGGCGCCATACCAACGACCTCGTCCCCATCGTCGAGGGCGATGCCGCGCACACCTTGTGTGTTGCGGCCGGTCGCCCGGACATCTTCGTCATCAAAACGGATCGACATGCCTTCCCGGGTGACCAGAACGATGTCGTTGTGACTCTCGGTCAGCTGGACGCCGATCAGTTCGTCATCTTCGCGCAGGCTGATCGCGATCAGGCCATTGCGGTTCATGTTGGAATACTCGGCCAGGTCGGTCTTTTTGACGACACCTGATTTGGTGGCCATCATCAGGCAGCCGCCCTGGTCAAAGCTCTGGATCGGGATGACGGCCCGGATCTTCTCGTCACTGTCAAGCGCGAGCAGATTAACGATGGCCATGCCTTTGGCCTGGCGCCCGGCATCAGGAATCTGATACCCTTTCAGGCGGTAGGATTTGCCTTTGTTGGTGAAGAAAAGCAGCATGGCATGGGTCGAAGTCGTCAATATGGTCTGGACGAAATCTTCCTCGCGGGTGGCCATGCCCGTGACGCCGCGTCCACCCCGGTGCTGGATGTTGTACGTGTCGACTGGCATGCGCTTGACATAGCCGAAATGGGTCAGGGTGACGACAATCGAGGCTTCCTGGATCAGAGATTCGTCATCGATCTCATCATCACCCATGCTCTCGATCGCGGTGCGGCGTTCATCACCAAAGCGGCGGGCCACATCGAGCAGATCGTCTTTGATAACACCGAGCAACAGGGGCTCTTCAGCGAGCAGGCTCTGGAGGTATTCAATCTTTTCGCACAAGTCGCGGAACTCATTCTCGAGCTTTTCACGTTCGAGACCGGTCAGGCGGCCGAGGCGCATGTCGACGATGTGCTGGGCTTGTTTGTCCGAGAATCCAAACCGTTCGATCAGGCGTTCCTTGGCCTGGTCTTCGCTTCTGGAGCCGCGGATGATGGCGATGACTTCGTCAATATGGTCGATGGCGATGCGCAGGCCTTCGACAATGTGGCGCCTCGCTTCCGCTTTTTCGAGGTCAAAGCGAATGCGGCGGCGGGTGACTTCTTTCTGGTGTTCGATGTAGTGGATCAGGCTTTCGCGCAAATTGACAATCTTCGGTTCGAAGCGGCCAAGCTCATCCGGGACCAGGGCGAGCATGTTCGCGTTGAAGGCATCCTGGAGCTGGGTGTTCTTGTACAGCTGATTCAGGACGACGCTGGCATTGGCTTCTTTTTTCAGTTCGATGACGATGCGGACGGCGTCGTTACGGTCAGACTCGTCCCGGATGTCGGAAATGCCTTCGACTTTCTTGTCCTTGGCCAGTTCGGCGATGCGTTCGATCAGGCGGGCTTTGTTGACCATGTAGGGCAAGTCCCGCACGATGATGCGCTGGCGGTTGTTTTTCATCGGCTCGATATCGGTGTTGGCCCGGACGACAATGCGGCCGCGCCCGGTGCGATAGGCATCGCGGATACCGGAAACACCGAGGATGGTGCCATAAGTCGGGAAGTCTGGCCCTTTGATGACGGTCATCAGCTCCTCGACCGTAGCTTCCGGTTTATCGATCAGGAGGATGACACCTTCGATGACTTCACGCAGGTTGTGGGGCGGGATATTGGTCGCCATGCCGACAGCAATGCCAGTCGAGCCATTGACCAGAAGGTTGGGGAAACGGGCCGGCAGGACGATCGGTTCCATTTCGTGCTCGTCAAAGTTCGGCTTGAAGTCGACGGTGTTCTTGTTGATGTCACTCATCATCTCGAGCGAAATCTTGGACAAGCGGGCTTCGGTGTATCGGTAGGCAGCTGGCGGATCACCGTCGCGCGAACCGAAGTTGCCGTGGCCATCGACAAGCATATGGCGCAGCGAGAAATCCTGAGCCATGCGGACCATGGTGTCATAGACGGCGGCGTCACCGTGCGGGTGGAAACGGCCAAGGACGTCGCCGACGGTGGTGGCGCATTTGCGGTAGGACTTGTCCGGGGTGAAGCCTTGGGTGAACATCGAATAGAGGATGCGGCGGTGAACAGGTTTCAAACCGTCACGGACATCCGGCAGGGCACGGTCGGAAATAACACTCATCGCATAATCGATGAATGATTTTTTCATTTCGTCTTCAAGATCGATCGGGATGATCGTGTTGAATGGATTGCGGAATGCGGCGTCAACCGCGGCTTCTTTCTGCTTTTGCAGGTCTCTTTTGTCGAGGTTCGCGGAGTTCTGGGCGCGATCCAGCTCGTCAGCCATGCGTATGTATGCCTCCTGTCACGGGCGAATCGTTTTAACCTGTCTATTATATCATTGAAGGGGATTTTGTTCCACTTTACCGGCTTTGCGCGGATAGGCGGGTGGTGTCGGACGGACTTTGTCCACGGCGATCAAGGTGCGTTGCATGTCCGTGCCAGGGAGCAGAAAGGTCTGCACGCGAGGTTTGGCGCCTCCCAGGGTCGCCAAGGCCTTCTGGGCAGATGCGATCTCGTCCTCGGCCTGGGCTTTCATGGCAATGAACTGGCCGTTCTTTCGCACCAGGGGCAGGCAATACTCGGCCAGAACCGGCAAGGCAGCGACTGCACGGGCGACGACGAGGTCGAATTGCTCGCGCAGATTTTTCATCCGGCCGGCATCCTCTGCCCGGGCGTGCACCGTATGGATTCCCGTCAAACCCAGCTCGGCAATCACAGCATCGAGGAATTTCAGGCGCTTGTTCAGGGCATCGATCAGGACGACTTCGACCTCGGGGCAGGCAATTTTCAGCACCAGTCCAGGAAAACCGGCACCCGTGCCGACATCTGCCAGATGCAGCAAGCCCGGATGACTCTGCTGATACGCGCGGATAGCCGGAACAAGAGTCAGGGAATCCTGGAAATGGCGCACGGCGATGCCTTCATCGTCGAGAATCGCGGTCAAATTGAGCTTTTCGTTCCATTCACGCAGCAGACGGGCATAGTTGAGCAGCTGTTGCTGCTGCATTGCGCTGAGTGGTTCGGCCAGTGTGGGCACGATGCGCTCCAGATGACCACCCAGATCTGGTGTGCGTGGTAATTGGACCGGAGAATCAGGCATGGGGAGCACCTCTGGCATCAAGATAGACAAGAAGGACGGCGATGTCTGCCGGTGATACCCCCGATATCCGGCTGGCCTGCCCAAGCGAAGCCGGCTTGAGTCGGGACAGTTTCTGGCGGGCTTCCAGACGCAGGCCGGTGATCGCAGCATAATCGATCGTCTCTGCCAGCTCGCGGTGCTCCAGGCGCAGGAAACGGTCGATGCGCTCCTGTTCCAGCCGGATATACCCTTCGTATTTCAAGTCTACTTCGACCGCAAAGCGTTCGGCCGTCGATAACCCGGGCCGGTCCGGGTCGATCGGAGCCAGATCGTCAAAGTGGATTTCCGGGCGGCGCAACAAATCCGCCAGGCTGGTTCCAGCCCCGGGCTTGAGCGGCGTACTGCCCAGACTCTCGAGCAATGAATTGACTTTTTCACCCGGGGCAACCCGGGTCTTGCGGAATCGTTCGTTTTCTGCCGCAATCCGGGCTTGCTTGGCCAGGTATGCCATGTAGCGAGCGTCACTGACCAGGCCCAGTTCATGGCCCAGCGGTGTCAGGCGGCGGTCGGCATTGTCCTGGCGCAGGACCAGGCGATATTCGGCTCGTGCCGTCATCATGCGATAAGGTTCGTTGGTACCTTTGGTGACCAGGTCATCGATCAGGACCCCGATGTAGCCCTGGGACCGGTCGATCACAACGGGTGTCTGGCCATTCAGAGAACGCACTGCATTGATCCCGGCCACCAGACCCTGGGCAGCTGCCTCTTCGTAGCCGGAGGTGCCATTGACCTGGCCCGCACTGTAGAGACCCTGCACGGCTTTGGTCTCGAGGGTCAGGCGCAGTCCGGTCGGGTCGAGGCAGTCATATTCGATGGCGTAGGCACTGCGCATGATTTTGGCATGCGAAAGGCCAGGCAAGGAGCGCATCATTCGGACCTGGACATCTTCCGGCATGCTGCTTGACATGCCCTGGAGGTACATTTCATACGTATCACGCCCCATGGGTTCAATGAAGACCTGATGCCGTTCTTTGTCCTTGAACTTGACAAATTTGTCCTCGATCGAAGGACAATAGCGGGGTCCGACCCCTTCGATTTCACCACTGAACAGGGGCGAGCGATGAAGATTAACCTCGACTTCCTGCTTGGTGACAGGAGTCGTCCAGGTCAGGTAGCAGGGCTGCTGCTCGATCTGGGTGTAGACCGGGTCTTCCTCGTGCTCAAAGGAAAAGGGCACCACCTGAGCATCACCATCCTGGCGTTCTGTCTGGCTAAAATCGATGGTGCGAAAGTTCAGGCGGACAGGGGTGCCCGTTTTGAATCGGACCAGGTCGAGACCGAGGCCACGCAGCGAGTCCGACAAGCCGATGGACGGGAACATGCCGTCTGGACCACCGCTGTACTGGCAACTGCCGATGATGATTTTGCCTTCGAGATAGGTTCCTGTCGTCAGGATAGCCTTCTGGCACGGGTAAATCGCACCTGTCCGGGTCATAACCCCGCTGACCCTGGGCAAAACGCTACCTGGGCCCTCAGCTGGATCATGGGAGGCAGGCTCGACCAGGATTTCCACGACTTCGGACTGGCGCAAGTCCAGATTTTCGGTCTGCTCGAGGGTCTGCTTCATGACCGACTGGTACTTGCGGCGATCGATCTGGGCCCGCGGTGACAGGACAGCCGGACCGCGCGACTGGTTGAGCATCCGGAACTGGATCATGGCCTTGTCCGCGGCCCGGCCCATTTCGCCGCCCAGGGCGTCGATTTCGCGCACCAGCTGGCCCTTGGCCGTACCGCCGATATTGGGGTTGCAGGGCATATTGCCGACGGAATCCAGGTTGATTGCAAACAGGATCGTCTGGAAGCCAAGCCGGGCACCAGCCAGGGCGGCTTCACAGCCGGCATGTCCAGCACCGATCACGGCGATATCATAAGCGTCAGCCAGATAAGCCCCTGGCCGCAGCAAAGCTTGCTCGATTGTCAGCATGGTTAGTCTTGTCTACCTCAGTTCCAGCCAGCAAGGCCTGTTTGCCGGCAGCATCAGACGCGTCATTTGCCGACGCAGAAACGATTGAATATGGTTTCGATCAGGGTCTCACTGACCAGGTCACCGGTGATTTCGGCCAAGTTGTCCAAGGCACTGCGCACCAGGGCCGCAACCAGATCCAGCAGGTCGCCCCGTTCCAGTTCCAGAGCGGCCGCTTCCAGGCTGTAAAGGGTCTTGTCCAGACAGGCTTTGTGACGGCTGGATGTGACCAGCGCCTCATCGGCCTGGGCATTGCCCGCGCGGTCATAGCGGTCCACGATCGCCTGGCGGATGGCAGGCAGCCCTTCGCGAGTCTGGGCAGAAAACGGAACCAGTGGCAAATCGGGCAGTTCGCTGGCCAGCCATTCACGCAAAGGAGCACTGGCCGCAAGGTCATCTTTTCCCGCCACAAGCAGCAGAGCCTCGGTTTTTTCGGACAGATCGCGCAGTTCATCCAGTTCCTCATCCAGACTGGACGTGTCCACCCTGGACTGGTCCAGCCGGAAAATCTCGCTGGACCAGTCATCCGGCGGAGAAATCAGCCACAAGATGAGGTCAGCCTCGAGAATGGCTGATCGGGCACGGTCAACACCGATCCGTTCGACCAGGTCCGATGTGTCACGCAGCCCGGCTGTGTCGATCAGGCGGACGGGGATGCCCCCGATGTCGACCAGTTCCTCGACGGTGTCCCGGGTTGTGCCCGCCACCGGAGTGACGATGGCCCGGTCATAGCCGGCCAGAGCGTTCAGGAGGGATGATTTGCCAGCATTGGGCCGGCCGACGATCACAACGGTGAACCCTTCGGACAGCAGGCGCCCCTGGCGAAAACTGGCAGCCAGTGCGGCCACTTGAGCCATCACGGCTGCCAGACCGCTGGACAGGTCTGCTTGGGCATCATGGCTTTCTTCATGTTCGGGATACTCGAGAACCAGTTCCAGCCTGGCAAGCAGGTTATACAAATCTGTGCGAACCGCTCGGACTTCTCCAGACAGGCTGCCCTGCAACTGGCGAGCTGCAGCCTGGGCGCGCTTGCCGGCTGTCGCTGCAATCAAGTCCATGACGGCTTCAGCCTGGGCCAGATCCAGTTTCCCATTGAGAAACGCGCGGCGGGTGAATTCACCAGGGCCAGCCGGCTGGACGCCGAGTCTGAACAGCACGTCCAGGATCGCCTGGCGGACAGCCGTTCCGCCATGGCAGGTGATTTCGTACACATCCTCCCCCGTGAAAGAATGAGGGGCGGAAAAATGAGTCAGGACAACCTGGTCAAGCGGCACTTGGGTGGCTGAGATCGGATCGATCATCCAGCCCGGGGCACAGGTGTAGCCGGGCATGGCATCGGCAGCTGGGAAACGAGGACTCAGCGGTCGGAAAATGGCTGCAGCAACGGCCTTGCTTGCAGGGCCTGACAAGCGAATCAGTGCCACTCCGCTCGTTCCCGGCGGCGTGGCACTGGCTGCAATCGTTTCATTTAACTGGGCTCGGTCCATGTTCATGGCATCTGCTTTGCTGCGATCTGTCCTCAGACTTCCGCTGGAGTGATAACAACCCGACGTTCAGGTTCTTCACCTTCGCTGTGGGTTTTGACACCCGGATAGTCTTGCAGGGCAGTATGGACGATCCGGCGTTCGGCTGGATTCATCGGGTCCATCTTGAAACTGCGGCCACTGCGGACAACCTTTTCTGCTGAACGCTCGGCCAGGCTGACCAGCGTGCTTTCACGCCGGCGGCGGTATCCACCGATATCCACGGAGACGCGCAGGCGATTTTCGCTCTGCTTGTTGGCAACCAGCGTGGCCAGGTACTGGATGGCATCCAGCGTTTCGCCATGGTGGCCGATCGCGGCACCAACATCGTGACCGCTGATCTCGATGTGCAGGGTCTCGCCCTCGCGGTAGGAACTGATTTTGCCATGGATGCCTATGCCGGACAGGATGGCCGCTACATAGGCAGTGGTCTCCGCTTCCTCAGCAGACTCCGGTTCATCAGTGTATTCGTCGTCGCCGTAATAGGCCGGGACTTCGTCGCTGGCAGGGCTCGGATGGAGCACCTCCTCGTCGATGCTGACCCGGACGCGGGCTGGACGACGGCCGATGCCCAGGACACCGCCCGGGACGCCTTCGTCGATGACTTCAATGATGACTTCTTCGGATGTGACACCCAATTCTTCGAGTGCCTCGTTGATGGCTTCCTCGACAGTTTTGGCAGTCTTCTCAACCATTGTGGCCATGTGCTTTATCCTCCAGTTTGCGGGTAAACAGGAAATAGATCAAAACGCTCTGGATAATCATCATGATGTTGCCGATGATCCAGTAAAGACCCAGGGCAGCTGGCATGGTGAAGGTGGTCCAGAGCATGAACAGCGGCATCATGATGTTCATGGATTTCATCATGGACTCGGAGCGGTCCTCGGGACTCTGGCCAGCCCGGGCAGGATTGAGCCTCTCCCGTTCCTTGTCCTCAGCTTTTTTGCGGCGGTTCGGCATGGTCATGGTCGAAATGCGCATCTGGACCAGAGTCGTCAGAACAACCAGGAGCGGGAAAACCAGAAGCGGCAAGTAGTCCGCTTGTCCGGCACCGAACAGGTCGGCTGGCTTCCAGCTGGGTGTCAGGCCCAGATTCATGCCAAGGAATTCGACATCAATGAACTGGCGCAGTTCGATCCAGCCTTGGTTGACGACTTGGCCGAGGGACGATGCGCTCGCGTTCAGAGCATTGATCAAAGGGATATTGTTCGTGATGGCATTTTTAGCGTCGGTTTCATTAATCAGGCTGGCTGCCTTGAGAAAGTCGCCAATCTTGGTGATATTCTCCGTGGAAACCTGCATGACATGGACCAGCGGCGCCCGGAAAATCTGGAAAATCGGCCAGATGATCAGAAGCTGCAGGATCGCGGGCAAGCAGCCGGACAAAGGAGAGGCCCCGTGTCTTTTGTAGAGCTCCATCTGGAGTTCGCTCTGCCTGGCTTTGTCGTTGGGGTGGAGCCGCTGGATCTCCTGGAGCTCACCTTGCAGGGCTTGCTGCTTGATCATGGCTTTCTGCTGGTGGACACCGAGCGGGATCATCAGGCCGCGCAGAACCACCGTGAAGACGATGATCACCAGGCCATAGTTATCAAATAGATTGTAAAGGAAGCGCATTGCCCAGCCAAAAGCAATGTAAAGTGGGTCAAATAGACTGATGAGGCTTACAACTGCCAGGTCCATCGCGTTCAATTCTCCTTGTGATGGTGCGGGGGCACCGGGTCATAGCCGCCTTTGCTGAAAGGATTGCAACGCAGAATGCGCCAGGCCGCCAGCAGAGTTCCCTTGAGTGCGCCGTGAGTTTCGATGGCTTCCACTGCGTAGTGGGAGCAGGTGGGCAAATAGCGGCACGATGCACCTGTGTGAGGCGATATCGTCCGCTGATAGTACCGGATCATTCTGACCAGGATGCGCTGGATCATGGAGCTGGCTCCGATGTTTTCTGTTCGCCAGATGGTCTGCCGCGCTCTTGGAGTGGCAACAGCAACAATCCGGCGCGACGGCAGGCTCTGAGCAAATCTGCCTCGACATCCCAGTAGGTGGCTGGTGGATCAACTGCCCTGCCGACCAGGATCAGGTCGTAGCCAGGCTTGATCTCGTGCTCGTGGAGCCGGTAGGCTTCCCGGAGCAAGCGTTTGGCCCGGTTTCTGGCCACACTGCCCTTGACTTGGCGACTGGCTGTCACCCCAAGGCGCAGCTGGCGGTGGCGGCGGGAGAAATAGTGGAGAACCAGTGTCCTCGCCGCCACATGCTGGCCTTTCTGGTAGACGCGGCCGAACTCATAGTTCTTGCGCAAAGTCGTTGTCTTAAGCATTTGAGGGAAGTCCTTTGGGGACTGGTCCGGCAAGTCCTCTGCCAATCATGCTAAAAAGAAGAAAGACCACAGTGATGCGGTCTTCAAGCTGAAAGCTGTTTTCTTCCTTTGAGCCTGCGCCGTTTGAGGACATCACGGCCGGATGCCGTCTGCATGCGTTTGCGGAAGCCATGCTCCTTGGAACGATGCCGTTTTTTCGGCTGATAGGTCATTTTCATCTATCTTCACCTCCAGGTCGATTTTTTGCAATGCTTTACGATTATAAGCGCGACCTGGCAATTCTGTCAATCATAAAAAATTCAGGTAATCCTCAGGTAATCCTCAGTCCCTGGCCACGGGTTGTGACTGAGAAAATCCGATAGCCGTCTGGCAGGCGTTTCTCGAGGGCAGCATGGGCGCGGTCGCGATGGGCGGTCTCGCGGAACAGGCCGAAGACC
>JAQUEY010000040.1 GCA_028684955.1 Eubacteriales bacterium | reverse complement strand
GGACCCGGTTTTCAAAAATAATGTCATCCTGACCCAGACGGAGCGGCTGACTATGAATAATCGGCCTCGTGATCCCAGAACAGCGCGGAATAAAAACGTCATGGTCATTGGTGGCTCTGGTTCAGGTAAAACCCGGTACTGGTTAAAACCAAATCTCATGCAGTGCCATTCCAGCTATGTAGTAACGGACCCGAAAGGCAGCATCGTCGTGGAATGCGGCAAATTGCTGCAGCGTGATGGGTATCTGATCAAGATCCTCAATACCATCAATTTCCAGAAGTCGATGCATTACAACCCGTTTGCCTACATCCACAGCGAAAAAGACATCCTGAAACTGGTCACGGCACTGATCGCCAATACCAAGGGTGAAGGCAAGACGGGCGACGACTTCTGGGTCAAGGCCGAAACCTTACTCTACACCGCCCTGATCGGCTACATCCATTACGAGGCACCGGAAGACGAGCGGAATTTCGCGACCCTGATCGAGTTCATCAATGCCTCGGAAGTTCGTGAAGACGACGAGTCTTTTCAAAACCCGGTTGACCTGATGTTTGCGGCGCTCGAAGCGCGGGATTCGGAGCACTTTGCGGTCCGGCAATACAAAAAATACAAACTGGCTGCCGGCAAGACCGCCAAGTCGATCCTGATCAGCTGCGGAGCCCGATTGGCCCCGTTTGATATTCAGGAACTGCGGGAAATGACAGCCTATGACGAGATGGACCTCGATCAGCTGGGGGACCGGAAAACCGCCCTGTTCATCATCATCAGCGACACAGATGACACCTTCAACTTTCTGGTGGCATTAGCCTACACCCAGCTGTTCAATCTGCTCTGCGACAAAGCAGACGATATTTATGGCGGCCGGCTGCCGATTCATGTTCGTTGCCTACTCGATGAGACAGCCAACATCGGCCAAATTCCCAAATTGGAGAAGCTGGTCGCCACGATTCGCAGCCGGGAAATCTCGGCCTGCCTGGTCCTTCAGGCACAATCTCAGCTGAAAGCTTTATATAAAGACCACTGCGACACCATCATCGGCAACATGGACAGCACAATCTTTCTGGGCGGCAAGGAGCGCACCACATTGAAGGAGCTGGCTGAGACATTGGGAAAGGAGACAATCGACACCTATAACACAGGGGAAAGCCGAGGCCGTGAGGTTTCCCATAGTCTGAACTACCAGAAACTAGGAAAGGAGCTGATGAGCATCGACGAACTGGCTGTGCTCGACGGCGGCAAGTGCATCCTGCAGCTGCGAGGGGTACGGCCATTTCTCTCCAACAAATACGACATCACCAGGCACCCGAATTATCCGTACCTGGCCGATGCCGATCCGCGCAATGCCTTCGACATCGGTCAATATTTGTCCACACGATTCAAACCCAAACCGGACGAAGTCTTTGATGTCTATCACATCGACCTGACAGACGATGCGAAAGCCGCCGAATGAGCGGCTTTTTTCATCTCAATCATCAAATTAAAACCCAATGGAGGTAATTCATGGAATTTTTCAATAGCGCAGTCGACGTACTGCAGACCCTCGTGGTCGCTCTCGGTGCCGGTCTGGCTATCTGGGGCGTGATCAACCTGCTCGAAGGCTACGGCAATGACAACCCCGGCGCCAAGTCCCAGGGCATGAAGCAGCTGATGGCTGGCGGCGGTGTCGCCCTGATCGGCCTGATGCTCGTCCCCCTTCTCTCCGGCCTGTTCGGTTGATCGGGTAAAAGGCCATGCAAAGCATACTCGACAATATCACCGAATGGCTGAAGCTGATGCTGATCGACGGCATCATCACGAATTTGTCGGGGATGTTTGATAGCGTCAACCAGAAGGTTGGCGAAATCGCGGGCCAAGTGGGATTGACGCCGGCTGGTTGGAATGCCGGCGTCTTTTCCATGATCCGCAACCTCTCCGAGTCGGTGATCGTCCCGATCGCCGGCGTTATCCTGGCCTTCGTGATGACCTATGAGCTCATCCAAATGGTGATTGAACGCAATAATCTGCATGAAATCGACACCTGGATCTTCTTCAAATGGATCTTCAAGACCTTTGTGGCTGTCCTGATCGTCACCAACACCTTCAACATCGTCATGGGTATCTTTGAGATGGGTCAGCAAGTGGTCAATAGCGCAGCTGGTGTTATTTCAACCGGCACCTCTGTCGGCATCGACAACCTGACTGATCTGGAAACGAGACTGGCCGCCATGGAACTGGGTCCACTCTTCGGACTCTGGTTTCAGAGCCTTTTTATCGGCCTGACCATGCACATCCTGTCGCTTTGTATCTTTCTAGTCATTTACGGTCGCATGATCGAGATCTATCTGGTGACTTCGGTCGGTCCCATTCCGATGGCGACCATGGCCAACCGGGAGTGGGGCAGTATCGGCCAGAACTACCTGCGTTCCCTGCTGGCTCTGGCATTTCAGGCTTTCCTGATCATGGTCTGTGTCGGCATCTACGCGGTTTTAGTGCAAAGCATCGCGACGGAAACGGATGTGATCGCAGCGGTCTGGACCACCATGGGCTATACCGTCCTGCTCTGCTTCACCCTGTTCAAAACCGGAAGCCTCGCCAAATCAGTCTTCAATGCCCACTAGAAAAGGAGGTCTTCGATGGCCTATGTGCCTGTCCCCAAGGATCTGACCCGGATTAAAACCAAGGTGATGTTCAACCTGACCAAACGACAACTGATCTGTTTCGGCAGCGGCGCGCTCATCGGCGTACCGCTGTTTTTTCTCATCAAGAGCCGGACCAGTGTCAGCTTGGCCTCGCTCCTGATGATACTGTCCATGCTCCCTTTCTTCCTGCTGGCGATGTATGAAAAAAACGGCCAGCCGCTCGAAAAAATACTGCGCAACTTTATACAAGCCCGTTTCATCCGGTCTAAAATCCGGCCCTACCAATCCAACAACTTTTATTCAGCTGTTATCCGGCAGCATAAGCTCGACAAGGAGGTACAAGCGATTGTCCAAACAGAAAACCATTCCCCGAAAACTGTCTCGAACGGAGCGGCAGCGGATCGAAACGGCCATCGCCAAGGCCAAGTCTGAAGGTAAAATTCCAGCGACCGCTCAGCAGACCATCCCCTATCAGCGGATGTACCCCGATGGCGTTTGCCGGGTGACCGACCGACTCTACACCAGAAGCATTCAATTCCAGGACATCAACTACCAATTAGCGCAAAACGAAGACAAAACTGCTATTTTTGACGGCTGGTGCGACTTTCTCAATTACTTTGACAGCTCCATCCGCTTCCAATTTTCCTTTTTCAACCTCAGCACCAGCTTGGAAAGCTTTGAGCAGACGATTTCCATTCCGCCGCAATACGATGCTTTTGATGATATTCGCAGCGAATATGCCGACATGCTGCGTGGTCAGCTGGCCAAGGGCAACAACGGACTGACCAAGTCCAAGTTCATCACATTTGGCATTGAGACGGACGATCTTCGGACAGCCAAGTCACGGCTGGAGCGAATTGAAAACGACCTTCTGAACAATTTCAAGCGACTCGGGGTGGCGGCCGCACCTCAGGATGGTAAGGATCGCCTGAGACTGCTGCACAGCATCTACCACATGGATGATCAGGAAAGGTTTCTCTTCGAATGGGACTGGCTGCCACTGTCGGGGCTTTCAACCAAAGATCTGATTGCGCCGTCCTCCTTTGAATTCAAGGAAAGTCGATCCTTCCGCATGGGGAACAAGGTCTGCACCGCCTCATTCCTGCAGATTCTAGCCCCAGAATTGAACGATCGCATGCTGGCTGATTTTCTCGCCATGGACAGCAGTCTCATGGTCAGTCTGCATATCCAGTCGATCGATCAAGCCGCTGCTATCCGGACCATCAAGCGAAAGATCACCGATCTCGACCGGATGAAGATTGAGGAGCAGAAAAAAGCCGTACGTTCTGGTTATGACATGGATATCATCCCCTCAGATCTGGCGACCTATGGTGGCGAAGCTAAAAAGCTGCTGCAGGATCTGCAAAGTCACAACGAACGAATGTTTCTCGTCACCTTCCTCGTCTTGAATACGGCAGACACCAAGCAACAGGTTGAAAACAATGTTTTCCAAGCTCAGGGCATCGCCCAGAAATACAACTGCTCGCTGGTGCGCCTGGATTTCCAGCAGGAACAAGCCCTCAATTCCTCTCTGCCACTTGGCCTTAACCAGATCGAAATCCAGCGGGGTCTCACGACTTCCAGCACCGCTATTTTTGTCCCATTCACCACCCAAGAGTTGTTTCAGAACGGCGAAGAGGCACTGTACTACGGTCTCAACGCCCTGTCCAACAACCTGATCATGGTCGATCGCAAATCGCTGAAAAATCCAAATGGCCTGATCCTCGGCACACCGGGCAGCGGCAAGTCATTTGCCGCCAAGCGCGAGATTGCTAACGCTTTCCTGCTGACGCTGGACGATATCACGATCTGCGATCCCGAAGGCGAGTATTACCCGCTCGTGGAACGGCTGAAAGGCCAGGTGATCAAGATTTCGCCGACCAGCGGTCATTACATCAATCCGATGGATATCAACCTCAACTACTCCGAGGATGACAATCCCTTGTCGTTGAAATCCGACTTCATCCTCTCCCTGTGCGAACTGATCATAGGCGGTCGCGAAGGTTTGCAGCCGGTTGAAAAAACTGTCGTGGACCGCGCGGTTCGGCTGGTCTACCAACCCTATCTCATTGATCCACGGCCCGAACATGTCCCGGTGCTCGGCGACCTGCATCAGGCACTGCTACAACAGCAGGAAAAGGAGGCGCGCCGGATCGCGACGGCCCTGGAGATCTATGTCACCGGCTCCCTCAATGTCTTCAACCATCGGACCAATGTGGATATCCAGAACCGGCTGGTCTGCTTCGATATCAAGGAACTCGGCAAGCAGTTGAAAAAGCTGGGCATGCTCATCGTGCAGGATCAGGTCTGGGGCCGGGTCACGGCCAACCGGGCCGAAGGAAAAAGCACCCGATATTACATTGATGAATTCCATCTGCTGCTCAAGGAGGAACAGACAGCCGCCTACTCCGTGGAGATCTGGAAGCGATTCCGCAAATGGGGCGGTATCCCGACAGGCATTACTCAAAATGTGAAGGACCTGCTGTCCTCGCGCGAAATCGAGAACATCTTCGAAAACAGCGACTTTATCTACATGCTCAACCAGGCCGGTGGCGACCGCCAGATTCTGGCCAAACAGCTCAACATCTCGCCGCATCAGCTATCCTATGTCACCCACTCCGGCGAAGGCGAGGGACTCTTGTTCTATGGCAATGTCATCCTGCCCTTTGTCGATCGTTTCCCGAAAAACTCGGAACTGTACCGGATCATGACTACGAAGCCGAACGAGGTCAGGGGGGTGTAGGATGAACGCCAAGCCATCAAAGCGGAGACGGCGACGCCTGCACTTCACTGACGAGGAAAGTGGGAAAGCCACTTCGCCAACTAAACTTGTCCAGATCTTTAAAACGAGCGCGGCCTTGCAAGCCCATCGTCAAGTCAGTCAGCAGGAGGACGAAAACGTCGGTCTGGAATCCGCTCACAAATCAGAAGAGGCTGTTGAATCGGGTGTCGTGACGGGTCGCAGAATCATTCGATCCAGAGCGTGCAGGGACAGTCATCCAGCATCCAATCTCGTTTCCCGCTGGCAGCAGAAGCAAGCGATCAAGCGCGGCTATGTGGCCGCCAAGGCAGGAAAAAGTACCACAACTACCACTTCAACAGTCGAGAGTGTGCGAAAGACCGCCCAGAAAACGGCCACCTTCACCAATCAAGCGCTACGTTTTGTGACGCGACACCAACATGGATTGTTGGTTATTCTGGGGATTCTCCTGATCATCGTGATTCTGATGAATCTGTTTTCCTCCTGCTCGCAACTGGCCCTTGGCGGTCTAAACACACTGATATCGACATCCTACACCGCTGAAGACCAGGACATCTGCGCGGCTGATCTCGAACTCACCCGACTCGAGGCCGAGCTGGAATACAATCTGTTGCGCATCGAAAGCACCCATCCCGGCTATGACGAATATCGCTACGCAATCGACCCAATCGGCCATGATCCACATGAACTGATCGCCTACCTCACCGCCCGCTACAACGCTTTCACCTATCCGGAAGTGAAGCCAGAAATCCATTCGCTCTTCTCATCTATGTACGCTTTGTCGATCACAGCAAGGACGGAGGTGCGATACCGGACAGAGACCCGCACGTCTACCTATACCGAGATTGATCCCCTGACCGGCGCAGAGACAACGGTCACTGAGAGTTACACGGTGGAAGTCCCCTATGACTACACGATTCTCAGTATTGGCCTGACCAGCAGGACACTTGATGCCATCGCCTACCCACGTCTGACGGTAGAGCAGCGCGACATGTTTTTGGTTTACATGGACACCAAGGGCAATAAGCAGTATTTCGGCAATCCTTTCGATTTTAACTGGTCCAGCCATGTCTCAAGCCTTTACGGATGGCGAGTTCACCCCATCAGCCAACAGCTGCAGCTCCACCGTGGTCTGGATTTGGCGGTGCCCCAGGGAACACCGATCTATTCCATCATGGACGGTGAAGTCGTGTCGGTCGGCTATGATAGCGGCGGCTATGGCAACTACCTCGTCATTAAGGACGAAAAAGGCTATCGCAGCACCTATGCTCATTGTGCCAGCATCGTTGTTTTTGAAGGGCAATCCGTCGTTCGCGGCGACCCAATCGCCACAGCGGGCAGCACGGGAGCCAGCACCGGCAGCCACTTGCACTTGGAGCTCAGCTATCAGTACCAGTACCTGAATCCCTATTTCTTCATCGAGGGAACGGATCCTTACACACCGTCGGACTTTGGCGCCATCAGTCCCTACACTGATTACGATATCCCGCCAGAAGCGATGTCCGATGCGCGGTTCGCGGCGCTGATCACCGAAGCCGAAAAGTATCTCGGCTACCCGTATGTTTGGGGCGGTTCGACGCCGGCGACATCTTTTGACTGCTCAGGTTTTGTCTGCTGGGTCTTCACGAACTCAGGCGTCTACGCTCTTCCACGCACAACCGCCCAAGGCATCTTTAACCAGTGCCAGATTATTGCACCGAGCGAAGCCAAGCCGGGTGACCTGATCTTTTTTACGGGCACCTATGCCAACGATCAGCCCGTGACCCATGTGGCCATCGTCGTCGGAGACGGCATGATGATTCACGCGGGAAACCCCATCCAATACGCGTCCTCTCAAACATCATACTGGCAAAGCCATTTCTATGCTTTCGGACGCTTACCGTAAAGGAGGAACTATGAATCCGAAAATCCAAAAACTGACCGAGGAAATTGAGCGGATATCCGTTCGAATAGCCCATCTGCAAAACCGGCTCCAGGAACTGACTCAACAACGCGAAGAACTTGAAAACACTGAAATCCTAGGCCTGGTTCGCAGCGTTCAGGCGACCCCCGAGGAACTTGCTGCCTTCATCAAGTCCTTTCGCCAGAAAGGCAAACCAGCGCTCAATTTAAACACTCAGGAGGAACCCGAGAATGAATAAAAGGACATCCCAATTCATCACCCTGATGATGGTCGCGCTGCTGATCTTGGCCATCGTCCCGGCAGCAGCCTATGCAGACGGTGGAGAGAGTCAAACCTTGAATCCCCTGCCAGCCATCACCGAGCCAGCCGCCGATCACGATCCGACACTCGATCCTCAGGCGCCAACAGATAGCTCCGCCCCAACAGCCCTACCTGTTCCAATCGAAGTGGCGGTCCCGCTGACACCAGGGGGCAATCTGACTCTGGTCGATGACGTTGAGGACAAAGCCAGTGAAGACAAGCAATTTATCACAGTCATCAGCAAGTCCGGCAACACCTTCTACTTGATCATCGACCGGGCCGCCGACAAAAACAATGTCTACTTCTTGAATCTGGTTGATGAAGCGGATCTGCTCGCCCTGATCGAGGACGATGGCGCTAAAAGCCAGGCAACCAGCGGCGCGGTTTCTGTGCCCGAACCGACCCCGCAGCCAACCGCAGCGCCTGAAACAGCAGTTGAAAACCCGGCACCGGTCAGCTCCAAAACAAGACCAATCCTGCCACTGTTCCTATTCTTGCTGGTCGCAGCGGGTGGTGGATTTGCCTATTTCAAATTGCGCCAGCCTAAGCCCACCACTAAAGGTCTCACCAACCTCGATGAATACACCTTCGACGATGAGGAAGATGAACTGGAAGAAATCGTTGAACCGGTCCCTGCAATTAAAAGCGCAGAGGCGGATGAAGAATGAAACGTGAGACATCGAACGGACAAGGAATCATGCTCGTCATTACCGAAAAGCCCAGCGTGGCGCAGACCATCGCAACTGTGTTGGGGGCAGTGGACCGCAATGCAGGCTATCTCCAAGGCAAGGACGTCATTGTGTCCTGGTGTGTCGGGCATCTGGTCGAACTCGCACCGGCAGACCAGTATGATCCGAGTCTGTCAAAATGGCGTTTTGAAGATCTGCCGATCCTGCCTGAGCCTTGGAAATTCATCATTCCCGAGGATAGGCAGAAACAGTTTCACATCATTCGCCAGCTGATGCATGACCCTCGCGTGTCTAGAATCATCTGCGCGACAGATGCGGGGCGCGAGGGCGAGCTGATCTTCAGGCTGGTCTATAACCAGAGCGGATGCAGAAAGCCGGTTCAGAGATTGTGGATCAGTTCGATGGAGGACCGTGCGATTCGTGAAGGATTTGCCCAATTACGCGACGACTCCCAATACGAGAATCTTTACCAAGCCGCCCTTTGCCGGGCTCAGGCAGACTGGATCATCGGTATCAACGCAACCCGCCTCTTCTCGGTTCTGTATCGCCAGACCTTGAATGTCGGCCGGGTCATGACCCCAACCTTGGCGATGATCGTCAATCGGGAAGCCGCCATTGAACGTTTCAAGTCCACCCCTTTCTACACCGTTGTTCTCGATGCGGGGGCCTTCCAAGTATCATCCGATCCATTCAAGGATCGCGTAACGGCTGAGCAAATCCGCTCTGCCTGTGACGGAAAGACAGCCACGGTCACCCGAATTGAGCAAATAGACAAGTCGGAAAAACCACCCAGGCTCTATGACCTGACGACTTTGCAGCGTGATGCCAACCGTCTGCTGGGCTTTACCGCCCAGCAGACCCTCGATTACGCACAAAGCCTTTATGAAAAGAAGTTGATCACCTATCCGCGAACAGATAGTCGCTATTTAACCGCCGATCTGGCTGAAAAGGCCAAGGAGCTTGTCAAGCTGTCCATTGCTTTGATGCCCTGCCTGGCAGCAGTTAAATGCGATTGCCATCCGGGACAAGTGGTGGACGACCACCAGGTGAATGACCACCATGCCATGATCCCCACCATGGCCATCACTCAAACAGATCTTTCAGCCCTGCTGGCTGGCGAGCGCGCGATTCTGCAGTTAATTGCTGTGCGACTGGTCTGTGCGACTGCCGAGGCCTATCACTTTTCCGAAACAACAATAACTGTGGATTTTGGCGGCCAAGCCTTCACATCCAAAGTGAAGTCCAATACGCAGCCTGGCTGGAAAGCCATCGATGAAGCATTCAACTCCTCGCTGAAGATCAAGAAGGAAGATCCAAAACCGGACTCGCTGCCGCCCCCTTTGCAGCAGGGTCAATGTCTGACTGCTCTCATAGCCAGCATTAAAGAAGGGAAAACCTCGCCGCCCAAGCATTTTACGGAAGACACCCTGCTTGCGGCCATGGATACAGCGAGCGCTGACGACATGCCGGAAAACGCTGCTCGCAGAGGCCTCGGCACGCCTGCCACAAGGGCAGGCATCCTGGAAAAGCTGATCAAGACCGGTCTTGTGGACCGCCACGGCGAAAAGAAGGCCAAACACTTGTTGCCAACCCACAAGGGAATCGCCCTCATCACGGTGCTGCCGGAGCAGCTCCAGTCCGCCCAACTCACCGCAGCATGGGAAGATCGTTTGAAACAGGTCGAGCAAGGCAATCTTGCGGCTGAAAATTTCATTCGCGACATCAAGATCCTGATTCAAGATCTGGTGCAAACCTATCAAGCAGTCAAGGATGGCCAAAGCCTTTTCATTCAGAACGCGAAGCACAAGACATAAAATGAGCCACAAGGACGGTGGAAAACATGAATCCTGAAGAGATCAATAATATCCGCTTCATCGACAGCCATTATAACCATTTGTTCACGGTGCCGGATGGCGCCAATATCATCATCACACACGAGGATGGCGAGAAGCTGATCCGGCCCTGCAAATATCTCGACGATTACCATACACGGATCGGAACCTCGATCTACCACATTTGTGAATTCGCCGAGCGAATGGAACAAATCAAGGCAACCTATGCACCGGAGCAGCCCATGAAATTACCTGACCTGTGCTATACCAATCTACCGACCAGCGGCGAACTGATCATCATCAAGCGCGATCAGCAAGGTTATTCCCCCTGTGGTTTTGCCAGCGGGAGCGCAGCCCAGGACAAGGCAACCGCAGATCGACTGAACAGCAGGGCCGGCATCACCAGGCAGCAGGTGGCCGCCATGATCGGCGGCTCGATGTTTGGCTGGGACACCCCGGCAGCTAAGGTCGAAAGCTATGATTTCTATGGCAAGCCAGTCAAGCCAACCAAAACTCGGAAACACCAAATCAGCTCACCCGATCGCTGACAAGCCACGAAGCAAAGCCGGATCCCGCCGATTCGGCTTTTTCAATGCCAAGAAAGGATGGAAATCTTGTCATGAACATCAAGGAATTGATCCAGCAGTTGCTGGACATTGAGGTCACAACGAACAATCTCAACCTGCTGATGGAAGAGCCAGAAAGCTATATTTCGAACCCGGAAGATGCTGCCAGGCTTCAGGATTTGATCCTGCTGCTCAAGCTTTCCAGAGAAGTAAAGGAGGCGTGAGATGACCAGTCGTGAAGAGATCCGCTACATGCAGGCCTTTGCCCGCATCATTGGCGTCAAGGAATCTGACACGATCGAATATGCACAGCGCAAAGGCATCGCAGCCCTGATTGACAATGCATCACAGCTGCTGACCACCCAGGCCCAGCGGGAAAAGCACCAGGCTTTTCTCGATCTGTATCGGATGAGCACGGCTCTTGGTCACAAAAACCCGGTCATCCATACCCCAGAAGCGGCAGCTGCCTTTTTCCGGTCGGTCATGGATAACATCCATGACAAGGAAGCGATGGTCGTGGCCTCCCTCAACGCGAAAAACCGGGTGATCGATTATGACATCGTCTCCCTCGGCACGATCAGTAGCTCCATTGCCCATCCCCGGGAAATCTTTCGCAATGCGATCCTAAACAAGGCCAGTGCCGTCATCCTCTGTCACAATCATCCATCCGGAGATGTGACTCCCAGCCAGGAGGATCAACAAACCACCGGGCGACTCAAAGACATTGGCGAATTACTGAGCATCCCGGTTCTGGACCATGTGATCATCACCGGTGTCAATCAGAACGAAGTCTATTCCTTCAGGGCAAACGGTGTATTTGAAGAGACTGTCCCCTATCAGGCCGGGTTATCCGTGTCGGAAAACGCCGAATCCTATCAGGTCAACAAGGACGGACTGAAGGAGATCACGCAAAAACTGGAAACGGGCATCCGGGATTTCTTCGACAGTGAGAAGTACCAAGCCTATTTGCGCACCATGTCGCGCTTCCATCGCTATTCCCTGAACAACACACTCCTGATCGCCCTGCAAAATCCGGACGCCTCGCTGGTAGCCGGTTACAACAAATGGCAGGGCCAATTTGACCGGAGCGTCAAAAAGGGCGAAAAAAGCATCAAGATCATCGCCCCCGCTCCGTATAAGGTGAAACGTGAACAGCAAAAGCTGGATCCGAAAACCCATGCCCCTCTGCTCGACAAAGCTGGCAAGGCCATCACCGAAGAGGTTGAGGTCAAGGTCCCGATGTACCGGGTCGTTTCAGTCTTCGATGTCTCGCAGACCGAAGGCAAACCGCTGCCGCCGCTGGCCAGCATCCTTACTGGCGATGTCCGGCAGTACGATAACTTCTTGGAAGCATTGAAGCGAGCCTCACCAGTTCCGATTGGCTTTGAATCGATGAAGCCAGAGACCGACGGCTATTTCAGCCTCACCAAACAGCAGATCGCGTTGCGGTCAGGCATGAGCGAAGTGCAAACGGTATCCGCTGCCATCCATGAAATTGCCCATGCCAAGCTGCATAATCGTTCTCTTGCTCGGCAGGCATCGGTACATGAGGCGGAGCCTGCCAAACCGGCCCGACCCAAAGACCGGCGAACGGAAGAAGTCGAAGCAGAAAGCATTTCCTATGCCGTCTGTACCTATTACGGCATCCAGACAGGGGAAAACAGCTTTGGCTACATCGCTGCCTGGAGCAAAGACAAAGATCTGCCCGAACTGCGGGCATCGCTGGAGACAATCAGTCAAACTGCCTCTGAACTGATCGATGACATCGACCACCATTTCGCTGTTCTCAGCAAGGAAAACCAGATCGATACCGTCCAGCCGAAACAACAAACGTCTGATCACCAGGTGCAAGCCTTAAGAGACCAACCTGATAATTCATTCGCCATCTACCAGGTTAAAGATGGCGATGAATACCGGGATTATCGCTTTGAATCCTTGAAGCACTTGCAGACTTCTGGTCTCGACGTCCATCCCGACCATTATGATCTGGTGTACACAGGACCATTGACCAAGAAGGCCGATCTTGACCGTACGCTCAACGGGCTGTACCGGCAATTCAATCAGGATCTGCCAGCCGACTTTACCGGACATAGTCTGTCAGTCAGTGATGTCGTCGTCTTAAAGCAAGATGACAGGCAGACTGCCCATTATGTGGACAGCTGGAGTTTTCAGCCGTTACCCAGTTTCCTGCCTCAGGCTTCTGCTTTACGCAGCGTCGAGGATACAGTTGAACAGAACGACAACCATTTTGATGGCGTGATCAATAACCTGCCGGATGCTGCCGGTCAAAATCTTGCATCGGTTGCCAATTATCCTGTTCTGATCAACGAATTGCCCCGTGAGCAAAGCCAGGAAAGTTCCGACAGAAGGGTATCCCTCAAGGATCAACTGAAGCCCCCTGCCATCAAGCAGACCGATCGCAAAGCAGCGCTCGCCAAGGGCATAGAAATGGAGCTCTGAAATGACGACATTCAACCTGGAAGAAATCAACCTGATGTGCATCTATGACACAGGGTCCCGCAACGGGCTCCTGACCGAACTGGAAAAGGTCCTGCCGCTCTTAGCAGAAGACGATGTTGAATTGATCCAACTGGTACAAACAGTCTTGGCGAAAGTCCAACAGATGAGTGATCTGGAATACGGTCAACTGATCCTGATACCGGATTTCAAGACAGAAGATTGGGACTGATGCGGCAAGGTTAGTAACCAAATAGATGGAGGCAATTGATGGTTCAGCGTAAAAGAAAGGTCCCGCTCCTTTTCATGGTGGATGATCGCGAAAAAGCGTTGATCGATGAAAAAATGGCACAGTTGGGCACTAAAAACATGGGGGCCTATCTTCGCAAGATGGCGATTGATGGCTATGTGGTCCGGCTGGATCTTTCCGATATCGCCGAGCTCGTCAGATTGCTGCGCCGCAGCAGCAACAACCTGAACCAGTATGCCAAGCGGGCCCATGAAACGGGCAACATCTACGAAACAGACATTGAGGATATCCGACAACATTACGAACGATTGTGGGAGAAGGCGGATCAGATCCTGACCCGCCTCTCCACCATCGAATAGCAGTTATGATGACACCAAAACGACATCATGGACGGATTAATAATTGTCTGCTAGCTTCAAGATAAGATGATCTATTCAAAGGAGGCCAGTGAGATGCGTATTATAGTCAAAGTGATTCTTTTTCCGGTAACCCTGCTGTTGACGCTTCTGGTCGCCGTCGCCCGTTTGCTGTGCCAGCTGTCCAATATGGTGTTATCCTTAATAGCTTTTCTGATATTCATCGTCGCCCTGGGCACGATGGTTCTTCTACAGGAGCCGTCCGAAGGGATCCGAATTCTCGGACTGGCTTGGCTGATCAGTCCGTTTGGTTTGCCGCTGATCGCAACAGCTTTGGTCGAGCTTGTCGGCGGACTCAATGACTGGTTGAAGGCAATTTGAGAGTCGATGTTATAAAGCATCTCGAGAAATTAGTGTCAAGTCTCGAATGCAAAATCATGGAATTATGCCATATCCATCCAAAATATCAGAATAATAAACAGTGTGTTGTTGTCAGGTTCTCAACGAATTTTCCCTTTTTTGTTTATTAATCGACAATAAGCCGGCTAAAGCTTCAATAGAAACGAAGTAGATACTCTCCGCGTCAAATAGTACTTCAATTGGTTGATTATAAATTTTGTTTACCATTCTAATGCTATCCAGGAATGGAGCGGCACAACTGATAGAACTATCAACAAAGCTCAGTAAAGCTTTTTCGGGTCTTTGCGAGTTGAATTTTCCAAGTTTTCCACCTGCCGTTATGAGACCTTCATCCAATTGGCCTTTGCTGACAACTGGAATTTTAGCAACTATTTCTCCGGCACCCTTACTTAATCCGGATATCCCATTCAATAGGATTGACTGTACTGAGGATTTTGAAAAGGCCTCGATTTGGTTGTAACATGATGTATAAAGTTCACGATATTGGAAGGAATATTCCTCAATCTTGTTAGATACACTTTCCAGGTACTGTGAATCAAAGTTCTCTAACAGCATCACTTCCAGAAAAGACGAGAATGAATACAAATAGAGTGCGAGTTGGTAATCCTTAAATTCACTCTGTAGCTTTTGTAATTTTGCCTTAACCTCTTGGTCGCTGTGAATTGAGCCTTGCTTGGCGAGTTTCTTCTTTATCTGGTCACGATAAAGGAGAATGCTTTGCTCTGAGTCTTTTCTGATGTCCTGTACAAGAATGTGCTTATTGGTTTTATATTTTTCATTATTCCAATTGAACTTATAGTTATTTAGAACGTCTGAGAGCGTATTGATATTGCCTCGAAGTTTCGCCTTTTCTTTCGTCTTAAGGAAATCCAATATTTCTCGCTGCAGTTCCTGAATATCGTCAAACTTCTTTTCAATGATCATAATAGCGGCTGCCACGCACAGCATTGTAGGGTCAAGCGCCAATGGTGTTATGACCGCCTGTCCTCCACCTACGGAACCGGTATTGGTTAATAGAGAGCCTAAAAATCCTGGCGCATCTCTAAATTTTGCCATCGGTAATCCTTTGGTGTATACATGGTAAATGCCGCTCATTCCACTGCCACCGCCCACAACAGTCTGCACCGCAGAGACTAGTGGTTCAAATGCAATGCCTAAGGCTGAAATGTTTAACAAAGATAATTTGTGGAAACTATTATCCTCAAGTATTTCTTCTTGAATGGATGGAAAATACTCAACATCCATTACTTTCATGGCCATCTGTTTTCTGACATCGAGTTCTTCCATTTTTTCCTCCTAAGCAAATTTCCCAACAAGCTTAATATGTTAACTCTTGAAATATCAACATCCAATATTTTAACTCATCTTCATGGTTTATTATTGCCTTCTTGATTTATTACTACTAATCATCCCATCCCCGGTTCTCCGTACAGAGATCGTCCATCCAACCTTCGTCATAGGTTGATCCGTCACCCTTATATGGTACAGCACGAGGCTTGCCCATTTTGTAGAATTTGCACGACTTGGGGCCATAACAAAAACTCTCGAATCTATATTTCTTGCTTACACCCCAGTTGTATTCTATTTCGACCGCCGCCATCGTTGCCCAGACACATTGAAAGCATTTGCCTTTGTAAGAACTGGCACTGAGCATCCTTGCGCCACGCCATTCATAAGTTGCCATATCGGGTGGCTCAATCAAATATGGCGGAGGTGTAGTATCGGTTCGTTCTGCTCTTATTGTGATTTTCAAGCTTCCAGCACGGTAGTAATCGGCATAGTCACTGACGTCATACATTTTCGTCCATGCCGTACCTTTAACTTCATCACCAATCCGGAAGATTCCTTTCATCTGTTGTTTTTCTGAGATGGCCACCGAAAACAGGGTCTTGATCCCTTGCGCTTCGCCGTCCAGGAAAAGATTGTAGCCCCTATGATAATGGGTGCGGTTATCGAGTCTATATCGCCACACTGTCGTGCGGGGCTGGATGGAGACAATTGTGCCCTGCCACTCGATTTTTTCCGGTTCGTTAGCCATCATTATTGCATCCTCAATTTTTGTTTTTTCGGACTGTATATGTCCCAGATTGTATGTCACCTCAGAAATTCATCCAGTGGTACATACCTTAACAAGCCTTTCATGACTTATCTATGAATCATTCATTCCATTTTCAATGTCCCAAGGATGGTTCGGGTGTCAAAAGTCACCCCACTGACTAAAATGATACAATATCAATAACAACAAAACAGCAGGCAGGATAGAGCATGGCATTCGCACCCAATGAACGGCAACAGATCAGACTGGAAGACAG
>JAQUEY010000196.1 GCA_028684955.1 Eubacteriales bacterium | reverse complement strand
GCCTTGTTCTCGGTCTTCGCTGTCCTGATCGCCAGCTTGCTGGTCGACATCCTGACCGCCGCTCTCGACCCACGCGTCAAATTGCATTAAGGAGCAGCCCATGTTCACATTAACCCGGACCCGGACCCGGCTCGACCGCCAATTTGACCGCATCCGCGACCTTGAAGAAGCCGGCTTGAACAAAAAAAGCAACACCAGCCGTGCCCTGCGCAAGTTGCTGAACAACCGGCTGGCCATGTTTGGCCTGGCAATCTTCCTGATCATCCTCCTGTCGAGCGCTTTCGCCCCTTTGCTGACCTCCTATGATCCCCTCGGTGTCGATATGCGCTCCATCCTGAAAAAGCCCTCGCTGCTGCACCTGTTTGGCACCGACAAGCTCGGTCGTGATGTCTTCACCCGTGTCCTGTACGGCGGCCGGATCTCGATTTTCGTCGGGCTCGGTTCAGCGCTGGGGGCTGCTGCCATTGGGGTCCTGCTCGGTGCCTACGGTGGCTACAAAGGCGGCTGGTTCGACAAGACCGTCATCCGTTTTTCGGAGATCTTCATGTCCTTTCCTCAGCTGATCCTGGTCATGATGCTGGTCTCCATTTTCGGCCAGGGGCTATCCAACCTGATGATCATTTTCATCATTACTGGTTGGGGCAGTGTCTACCGCCTGACCCGGGCTCGCATGCTCTCCCTGCGTGAAGAAGAATACGTCCAGTCGCTGAAAAGCTTCGGCCTCAACGACTTTGTCATTTGCTACAAACACATCCTGCCCAACGCGATCAGCCCGATCGTCGTCAACATCACCCTGAGCACAGCCATGTTCATCCTCGAGGAATCCGCCCTGAGCTTTCTGGGATTGGGTGTACCGCTGGAAATTGCCACGTGGGGCAATATCCTCAACGCTTCCCAGGATCTCTACACGTTGCAGAATACCTGGTGGCTCTGGTTGCCCGTCGGTATCACGATCTCTTTGTTTGTCATGAGCATCAACTTTGTCGGTGATGGTCTCAGAGACACCACCGACCCGACCCAGCAAGGCTGATCCGGTAGAATTCGCCCTGACGGGCTGGACCTAAGCACAGCCAATCCCACCCTCGCTTAGATGAAGGAGCCAACATGGATCTCAAACCTGTCATTACCGTTGACAACTTGCGCACCTATTTCTACAACGACAAGCGCTGCAATAAAGTCCTCAACGGTATTTCATTCAAACTCTACAAAGGCCGCACCCTCTGTGTCGTTGGTGAATCCGGCTGCGGCAAGAGTGTGACTGCCTCCAGCATTATGCAGCTGTTGCCCGTCTTGTCCCGGATCGAAAGTGGTTCGATCACCTACCACGGGAACAAGAACGACATCCGCATCGACCAGCTCGAGCGCAATGGCAAAACCATTCGCAAGCTGCGCGGTTCAGACATGGCAATGATCTTCCAGGATCCGATGACCGCCCTTAATCCGGTCTACACCATCGGCTGGCAGATCATGGAAAATCTCAAGTACCACACCACGCTCAATGTAAAGGAACGGCGCAAGAAAGCCATCGAATTGCTCGAGCAGATGGGCGTGTCCAATCCCGCCAAACGGGTCGACCAGTACCCTCATGAACTGTCAGGCGGCATGCGCCAGCGGGCGATGATCGCCATGGCCATGAGCTGCAACCCCAAAGTCCTGATCGCCGATGAGCCGACCACCGCATTGGACGTCACCATCCAGGCCCAGATTTTCGAATTGATCACCAAGCTCAAGGCCGAACATGATACAGCGGTCATGCTGATCACCCATGACATGGGTGTCGTCAGTGAGCTGGCTGACGATGTCGCCGTCATGTACATGGGCAACATTGTCGAGCAGGGCCCCGTGCGCGAAGTCTTGAAGAATCCATCCCACCCCTATACTTCCGCCCTGCTGCGTTCCATCCCTGTCCTGCACCAGGGCGCCAGCCAGGACCTGCAGCCGATCCGCGGCGTTACACCGGATCCCTTTGACCGGCCCACAGGCTGCCAATTCGGTCCCCGCTGTGATTTCTACACAGAGCAGTGTACCCAGATGCCCGATGAATCGGCCGTCGATGCGACGCATTCCGTCCGTTGCTGGCATGCAGATGCTTGCCGGGCAGCCCAAAAACCCGTCCCAGATCATGCAGCCGGTCAGAAGCCGGTTGTCCAGTGAGGTATCCTATGGAATCGAACAAAGAAGTTCTCGTGCAACTTAAAGGGGTAAAAACTTACTTCCCTGTCCGCTCGGGATTTTTCAACAAAGTCGTCGACCACGTCCAGGCCGTCAACGATGTCGATCTGACCATCTATCGCGGCGAAACTTTGGGGCTTGTCGGTGAATCAGGCTGTGGCAAAACCACGCTTGGCAAGACGATCATCCAGCTGGTCAAAGCCACTGATGGCGAGATCAACTACAATTTTGGCGATACGGTCGGAGTCCACGACCTGCGCCATGTATCCGGCGAAATCGAAGACCTGGCTCGCAAACGCATTCAAATCGTTTTCCAAGACCCCTACTCGTCACTCAACCCGGCCTTCACCATTTACCAGTCCCTGCGCGATCCGCTGGCCAAATTCGGTGTCAAGGACAAAGAAGCCCAGCGCAACCTGATTGGCAACTTGCTTGAGGCCGTCAACATGCGACGCGAATACATGGATCGTTATCCGCACGAATTCTCCGGCGGCCAGCGCCAGCGCATCGGCATTGCCCGTGCACTTTGCGTCGACCCGGAAATGGTTGTCTGCGATGAAGCTGTCTCAGCGCTCGACGTATCCATTCAGGCCCAGGTGCTCAATCTGCTCAAAGACCTGAAACGCCGGCTCAAGCTGACCTACATTTTCATCACTCACAACCTCAGCGTCGTCGAATACATCAGCGACCGTATAGCGGTCATGTATCTCGGGCGCATCGTCGAGCTGGCCGAGACCAGCCAGATTTTCGACCACACGATGCATCCCTACACAGAAGCTCTGCTGTCTGCCATTCCAGTCGTCGATCCAGACCACAAAACCCATCGCATTGTCCTCGAAGGGGACGTGCCCAATCCGATCAATCCTCCGTCTGGCTGCAATTTCCA
Organism: Eubacteriales bacterium; assembly: GCA_028684955.1. GTDB lineage: Bacteria > Bacillota > Clostridia > Saccharofermentanales > UBA5734 > UBA5734. The sequence continues at coordinate 906 of JAQUEY010000196.1, read as the reverse complement.
CCCGCGCTGCCGCCAGTGCATGGAGATCTGCAAAACCGAGCGCCCTACCCTCCAGAAGCACATCGTCGATGGCAAAGAACATTTCACGGCCTGCCACCTCTATGCCACAGCAGAGACGAGGGCTGAATGAATCTGACAGCTCATGCATCCTGCGACGTCCTGGTCATTGGGACCGGTCTTGCCGGTATCCGGGCTGCCCTGACAGCTGCTAGCGAAGGAAGCAGCGTTATCTTGGCCAGTAGCGCCAATATTTTCTCTGGCTCCAGCTTTTTTCCAGGCACTTGGGGCTTTGGCCTGATCGGTCCCGAAAACCAGGCTGACGAAGCCGATCTCGCTGCGACGATTCAGCGCATCGGCTGTGGCATGGCCGATCCCCAGCTGGTCCAGATGTTTGTCTCCGGTATCCAGCCGGCCATCGCCGAAATCAAATCCCAGGGCATTCACCTGCATCGTGCTGCCAACGCCAACGAACGTGAGTTCATCCCTTGTTTTGACCACAAGCACCGCGACTGGAACCGGATCGAAGCCGAAAACGCTCGAACGGTGTTTGCCCAGCGCATTGCGGAACTGGGCATTGAAACGCGACCCTTTTGCGAATTGCTGGAGATCTGCCAGGAGGTCGGCCAGGTCCGCGGTGCTGTTGTCCATGAAAACGGCCAGATCCGCCTGATTGCCTGTGGCGCGCTGGTGCTTGCCTCCGGTGGCTTTGGCGGCTTGTTCACACATCGCCTGACCTCGGACGATGTCAGTGGCAGTGTCCAGAGTATTGCCCTCAAAAGCGGCGCCGAACTGGTCAATCTCGAATTCATGCAGATCATGCCTGGTTACCTCTCCCCGATCTACAAGACTGTTTTCAACGAAAAAACCTTCCGTTTCGCCCAATTGACAGACAGTTTCGACTTGCCC
>JAQUEY010000195.1 GCA_028684955.1 Eubacteriales bacterium | reverse complement strand
TGGCAGAACACAAAGAGCTTGCGGTTTTTCGGGATCTCGGAGAGGCGGCTGCGCAGATCGTCGACGTGGATGTTGACTGCGCCCGCGATCGAGCCCAGTTCGTATTCTTCCGGGGTGCGGACGTCGATGATGAAATCGACAGTCGTATCGATCTTGCTGACATCATGGAACTGGAAGATCTTCATGTCGCCCTTGATGATGTTGTGGGCGGTGAAACCGAGCATGTTGACCGGGTCCTTGGCTGAGGAGAAAGGTGGCGCATAGGTCAGTTCGAGTTTCTCGAGGTCTGCGACCGTGGCACCGAGGCGCTGGGCGGTGGCCAGAACATCGATGCGTTTCTCAACCCCGTCAAACCCGACGGCCTGGCCACCCAGGATCTTACCGGAGGCCGGGTCAAAGAGCAGCTTGAGCGACATCTGGGTACCGCCGGGATAGTAGCCGGCATGGTTCAGCGGATGGACATAGACCTTTTCGTACGGAGTCTGGTCACGCTTCAGTTGCTTTTCATTGAGACCGGTCGAGGAGGCTGTCATGTCAAAGACTTTGAGCACGGCGCTGCCCTGTACCCCTTCAAACGGGACCTTCTGGCCACAGGCATTGTCGGCAGCGATGCGTCCCTGTTTGTTGGCTGGACCCGCGAGCGGGATCAGGGAGGGGGCATGGCTGACGAAATGTTCGATCTCGATCGCGTCACCGACGGCCAGGATATCCGGGTCGGAGGTGGTCAGGTAACGATCGACCTTGATGCTGCCGGCAATGCCGAGCTCGAGGCCGGCGTCCTTGGCCAGGCGGCTATCCGGCGCGATGCCGATCGAGAAGATGACCAGGTCGGTATCGATCTCTTTGCCATTCGTCAGTTTGACGGTCAGACCGCCGGCCGGATTGGTATGGAAAGACGTCGCACCGGTGTGGAAGAGGAGGCGCAAGCCCTTCTGGCGCATGTGCTGGTGGAGGAAAGCGGCCATGTCCGGGTCGATCGAGGCGACGACCTGGTCGGTGAATTCCACCAGGGTGACATCGACATCGCGTTCCATCAGGTTTTCAGCCATCTCGACACCAATGAAACCACCACCGATGACAACGGCCCGTTTCGGATGCTTCGTATCGACAAATTCGCGGATCTTGAGCGTGTCCGGCACGGTGCGCAGGGTGTAAACACCGGGCAGGTCGATGCCTTCCATCGGGGGGCGTTTCGGCTCGGCACCGGGGGACAGGATCAGTTTGTCATAGGACTCGGTGTAGGTCTCGCCGGTCTGGTGGTTCTTGACTGCGACGGTTTTAGCCGCGCGATCGATCTTGGTGACCTCGGAGAAGATGCGCACCTCCATGTTGAAGCGCTGGCGCATGGCTTCCGGGGTCTGGACCAGCAATTTGTCCTTAGTCTTGATCACGTCGCCGACATAATAGGGCAGGCCGCAGTTGGCATAGGATATGTATTCACCTTTTTCAAACAGGATGATCTCGGCCTTTTCATCATTACGGCGCAGGCGAGCTGCTGCTGATGCACCGCCGGCCACACCGCCGACAATCAAAACTTTCATCTGGGATACCTCCTGATCATGCAGAAGCATGATTTCCTTTCTTGCTGGTGCTGCTTGTGGATCGACGCCCACAAACGATTACGGAATAGTCTCACTGAGTGTAACTGTAAGCGTTTGCGGTTACTGTGATAAAATCACACAACAATGCTTTCAGGTTGCATGATGATTCAATTTTAGTCCTAAAAATTCTCGCTGGAAATAGATTCTGGATCTATTGGAAGAATTGACCGGTGTGGTATGCTGGAAGTAACTTAAGATTCGGCCTTGGGGGGAGAAGAAGATGCGCCTGGAAATCATGCACCCCGCTGACCAGCTGGTCGCGTTCATGACCCGGATCTACGCCAACCGCCTGACCACCGCGTCCGGTGGCAATTTATCCATCCTCGATGCCAATGGCCACATCTGGATCACCCCGACCGCCTTGGACAAGGGGATCCTGACTCGGGGCGACATGGTCCAGATCACCGAACAGGGCCCGGTCAATACCCGCGTAGCACCCTCGAGCGAGCTGCCGTTCCACCAGGCGATCTATAAATCACGAAACAACATCCGCGCCATCTTGCACGCCCATTCGCCTGCGCTCGTTTCGTTTGCCCTGATGCGCGAGCTGCCGGATGTCCGCCTGATGCCGGTCACCCGCATTGTCTGCGGTCCGATCGCCCTCGCCCCTTATGCCCGCATGGGCAGCGAGGAACTCGGTGACATTCTCGCTGTTGAATTCAAAAAGGGTGTCAATGCCGTGATCATGGAAAACCATGGTGTTGTGGTTGCAGCTGAGAACATGCAGAAAGCCTATTCGATTTTCGAGACCCTCGAGCTGGCTGCTCGCATCGAGCTCCACGCCCGCCGGCTCGGGACACCGCGGTCCCTGTCCGAGGAAGAGATCGACCTGGCCCGGACCCGTGAGCACACCCGCATGACCGAGCTGACGCCCCGCCCTCGTTCGCCGGAGGAGCTTGACCTGCGCCGCGAGCTGGCCCGCATGATGCAGCGTGCCGTCGACCAGAAGCTTTTCGCCGCCAATACCGGCACCGCCTCCGCCCGTCTTTCCGATGGCTCCTTCCTGATTTCGCCCTATGGCCGTGACCGGCTCGATGTCGGAGCCGAGGATTTCGTCCTCGTCCGCCGTGGCCTCAAAGAAGCAGGGAAGACCCCCAGCCGGGCCGTTTTCATCCATGAGATGATCTACCACCGCAATCCCAAGGTCCAGTCGATTATCAATGCCCAGCCACCCTACCTGATGGCTTTTACCCTGACCGATCTGGAGATTGACGTCCGGTCTTTGCCGGAACCGTACATCCTCCTGCACAATATGCCGCGCGCCAGCTATGGCTTCAATTACAGTGAGCCCCAGCGGACCGCTTCCCTTTTTGGACCGCAGACTCCGGCCATCCTGCTCGAGAACGATGGCGTCATCGTGACTGGCGAAACGATCGCCAAGGCCTATGACCGCCTCGAAGTCGTCGAGTTCATGTCCCGTTCTCTGCTCGAACTCCCCTCGCTCGACCGCGCCGTCCGTCTGACCGACGACCAGCTGGCCGATCTCGACACCCATTTCCCAGGCTGAAACCAGACCCGGGACAGCGCAGCAACAAGCGCAGATTCATCCATTGATCCAGATTTTGCATCAGCACGCCAATCATCCGCCCAGACTGTTTCTGGGCCTGTTAATGACCTCACTATACTTAAAATTATTGCATCACTATTTCGACAGAGTGATTAAAAAAGCGAAATTGTAACCTGGCAAACATGAAAATCCAATTGTATAGACCAATCATGTATGTTATAACTAAACCAACGATCTGATAACAAATTTTCCATAATTTATATACAAAAATGACATTTGACAGAGGGAAATGATGTTAACCAACGAGCGCAAGTCACTGGGCGAATTACTCATCGAAGCAGGGCTCATCACTGCAGATCAGTTGAATGATGCTCTTGCTGCTCAGCGCGCTTCTGGTAAAAAACTCGGCGAGGCTCTGATTGAGCTGGGTCTGGTCACTGAACGGAAGATCCTCGAAGTCCTCGAATTCCAGCTCCAAGTCCCGCTGGTGGAGCTGGGCACCTATGAGATTGACACGGACGCCACCCTCCTGATCAATGAAGCGATGGCCCGCCGTCACATGGTCCTGCCGATTAATCGCGAGAATGACCAGCTGATCCTGGCAATGGCCGATCCGCTCAACATCCAGGCCATCGATGATGTGCGCCTGTTCACCGGCATGGCGATCAAGCCTGTCATCGCCGTGCCCGCCGAGCTTTCGGCCATGATCGACCGCTACTACAGCCGTGAAGGCGCTGAGAAGGCCGTCGAGGACATCCGCAAGGATTTCAACTTTGAGCAGATCACCGAGCAGGATGCCGACCAGCTGTCCGAGATCAACAATGCCCCGGTCGTCCGCCTGGTCAATTCCGTCATCGCCCATGCCGTGCGTG
>JAQUEY010000194.1 GCA_028684955.1 Eubacteriales bacterium | reverse complement strand
CCCATGATGTCTGCGGCCTGATCATCGAGCCGACCCGCAGTGCACTTGTCAACATCAACCAGCCACTCTTCGACGAACTGCGCGAAAAAGGGATCAAGATCGTTTTTGTCAATTCCACTTATCCGGAGATCCCTGGCGCCAGTGTCCTGCTCGACGACGAGCGCGGCGGCTTCATCGCCACCGAATACTTGCTCCAGCTCGGCCACAAACGGATCGCCGGCATTTTCAAAAAGGACGACATCCAGGGGATCAAGCGGCGTGAAGGATATCTGTCCGCTTTGCGCCACTATGAGGTAGCTGCCGATCCAGCCCTGATCGTCGAATATGAAACGGCCAACCAGACCTTGCAGCCCTATTTGCTGGCCAAGTCCCTGCTGCGCCAGCCAAACCGCCCGACTGCGATTTTCTGCTACAACGACCAGATCGCCAGCATGGTGGTCACCGCTGCCCGCGATTGTGACCTGCAAGTGCCGCGCGACCTGTCTGTCGTCGGTTTCGATGATTCGCAAAAAGCCATCGCCTCGGAGGTCAAGCTGACCTCGGTCGTCCATCCGAAAATCGAAATGGGCCGCCGCGCCGCTGCCTTCATGATCGACATGCTGGATAGCGGCAGCGACACGCTCCAGATCCTCTACCGCCCCGAACTGGTTGTGCGCGATTCCTGTAAAAACATCTGATGATTTGAATCGGCGACCTCTTGCATTTTAGCAAATTAACTTGTACCATCAAGTAAAGGAACAAGATAGAAACGCGCCCTGATTTCAACTTTCCGACGATCCCCGCTGAACCGCACAAGAGAGCTCCATTTTAATCCAGTCATGAATTCCCATAAGGAGGACTTTCCCATGAACACCCTGAAAAAATACGCCTTCTGGTTTGTCGTTGGCAGCCAGGATCTGTACGGCAAAAAGACCCTCGACCAGGTCGCTGAGCACGCCCAGGTCATGGTCGATGGCTTCAACGCCGATCCGGCCATTCCCTGCACCGTCGTATTCAAACCAGTCGTCCGTAATTCGAATGAAATCTATGACGTCATCCAGGCAGCCAACCAAGATGCCGACTGCGCCGGCATCATCACCTGGATGCACACTTTTTCCCCGTCCAAAATGTGGATCCGCGGCCTCAAGGCGCTGCAAAAGCCGCTCCTGCATGTCAACACCCAGTTCAACCGCGACATCCCCTGGGGCCAGATCGACATGGATTTCATGAACCTCAACCAGTCGGCTCATGGTGACCGCGAACACGGCTTCATCCTGACCCGCATGCGCATCCCGCAGAAGGCGATCGCCGGTTACTGGGAGGACGGCAAATTCCGTGCCCGCATGGCTTCCTGGATGCGCGCTGCCGTCGGTGCCTATGAAAGCCGTCGCCTGCGTGTCCTTAGGATCAGTGACAACATGCGCGAAGTCGCCGTCACCGAAGGCGACAAGGTCGAAGCCCACATCCAGTTCGGCTGGCAGGTAGACCATTATGGCGTCCAGGACATCATCACCAAAGTCGAGCAAGTCACCGAAGCCGAGATCGACGCCCAGATGGCCGAGTACACCGAGCTGTACGATCTGGCCACCGATGACCTGGCCGCTGTGCGCTACCAGGCCCAGGAAGAGGTCGCGATCAAAAAATTTCTCGAAAACGGCCAGTTTGGCGCTTTCCATACCAATTTCCAGGACCTGCAGTCCTTAAAGCAGCTGCCGGGCCTCGCCAGCCAGGACCTGATGCGCCAGGGTTACGGCTTTGCCGGTGAAGGCGACTGGAAGACCGCCGCCATGGTCCGGATCATGAAACTGATGGCCGCCGACCAGACTGCCGGCACGTCATTCATGGAAGACTACACCTACCACATGGAACCCGGCAATGGCATGAACATGGGCGCCCACATGCTCGAGGTCTGCCCGACCCTGGCCGGTGAAAAAGCCAAGATCAAGGTCGTGCCACTCGGGATCGGCGATCGCCAGCCCCCGGCCCGCCTGACCTTCAAAGCCGCCACCGGACCGGCTATTCTGGCCTCCCTGATCGACATGGGCGACCGTTTCCGCCTGATCGTCAACGAGGTTGTCTGCCAGGAGCAGACCCATGACATGCCCAACCTGCCGGTTGCAGCTGTGCTCTGGAAACCGCTCCCGGATCTCGAAACCTCGGCCGAAGCCTGGATGTATGCCGGTGGGGCTCACCACTCCGTGCTCTCCTACAGCCTGACCGTCGAGGAAATGCGCGACTGGGCCGAGATCATGCAGATTGAATTCATCCACATCGGCGCCCACACCGACATCAACGAGTTGCGCAAGGAACTGACCTGGAACGACATCATCTGGAAGCTGAAATAAAAGAAAGCGCCAGCAGACGGTTCCAAAAACTTGAATCAAATGGCCCGGACTGCCTTGTGCAGCCGGGCCAGATTTTTACCTGACAGGGGAGGAAACCATCATGGATCAACAAGCCATTCGCCAGGCCATCGCGGCCGGACAGACAAGCATCGGGATCGAGCTGGGCTCGACCCGGATCAAGAGCGTCCTGACCGGACCGGACCTGATGCCAGCTGCTTCTGGCAGTTTCGACTGGGAAAACAGCCAGGTTGACGGGATCTGGACTTACAGTCTGGAGGATGTCTGGCACGGCCTGCAAAACAGCTTTGCCGCACTGGCTGCCGATGTAAAGTCGCGCTACGATCTGGACCTGACCACAACGGGCGCGATCGGGATCAGCGGCATGATGCACGGCTATCTGGCCTTTGACCAGGAAGACCAGCTGCTGGTGCCTTTCCGCACCTGGCGCAACACCATTACAGGGCCGGCCAGTGAGGAATTGACCGAGCTGTTCAACTACCCGGTCCCGCAGCGCTGGAGCATCGCCCATCTCTACCAGGCCATCAAGAACGGCGAAGACCATGTCGGCCAGATTGCTTACCTGACGACCTTGGCGGGCTATGTCCACTGGCAGCTGACCGGCGAAAAAGTTATGGGCGTCGGCGAGGCATCGGGCATGTTCCCGATCGACCTTGCAACTCGGTCGTTCAATACCGAAATGGCCAGTCAGTTCGATGCGCTCGTCACTGAGCGCCAGTACCCCTGGCAGTTGCTCGACATCCTGCCCCAGGTCCAGGTGGCCGGGGAAAAGGCCGGCGCCCTGACCGCGGCCGGTGCCCGATTGCTCGATCCGGCCGGCAAACTCACGACCGGCATTCCATTCTGCCCGCCAGAGGGTGACGCCGGCACCGGCATGGTCGCGACCAACAGCATCGCGCCGCGTACGGGCAATGTCTCCGCCGGGACATCGGTTTTCGCCATGATCGTGCTCGAAAAAGAGCTCTCGCGTGCTTACGCCGAAATCGACCAGGTCACGACCCCGGATGGCAATCTGGTGGCGATGGTCCATTCCAACAACTGTTCCTCAGACTATGATGCCTGGATCGGCTTGTTCGCTGAAGCAGTCAAGGCGCTCGGCTTTGCTGTCAGCAAGCCCCAGCTCTACGACACACTCCTGGGCCTGGCTCTCGCCGGCGACCCGGATTGCGGCGGCTTGCTGGCGTTCGGCTATTTGTCGGGTGAGCACATCACGGGCTTTGAGGAGGGACGTCCTTTGTTTGTCCGCTCGGCTGGCAGTGCGTTCAACCTGGGCAATTTCATGCGCGTCCATCTGTCGACGGCCCTCGGTGCGCTCCATACGGGACTGGGCATCCTGCTGGATCACGAAGGCGTCCAGGTCGATGAAATCAAAGGCCATGGCGGCTTTTTCAAGACCAAGGAAGTGGGCCAGCGGATCATGGCCGCGGCCACCGGGGTGCCGGTTTCGGTGCTGGAAACAGCCGGCGAAGGCGGGGCCTGGGGCATCGCCCTGCTGGCGGCTTTTGCGGTGAAGAAGGAACAAGATCTGAACTTGGCAGATTTCCTGAACCAGCGGGTATTTGTTGGCCAGGCAGGTTCGATTCTGGTGCCAACGCCAAAAGAGGTTGCAGGATTCAAGGACTTTATGGCACGCTATCAACAAGGGCTTGCGATCGAGCGGGCCGCGGTGGAATCACTGCATT
>JAQUEY010000193.1 GCA_028684955.1 Eubacteriales bacterium | reverse complement strand
TAGAAATACCGAATTCGGGACGAACCTAGAGGAACAAGCCTCTTGGGGGCCCAAATTCGGCAAACCATTGACAGACTTATCATTCTGATTCAAAGTGGTTTCAAAGTTGTTTGGCAGGCGCATTTGAGTAATATGGGTGTTATCTTACCGTGTAGACAGGTGTTTTTTGACATGTATCGCTTTTTGAAGAAAAAGAAAAACACAGCCTGGGGTCAGGCGCTGCGGATTTCCGCGATCTATTCGCTGGTCGGAGCTCTGTGGATCTTGCTGTCTGATAAAGTCATCGAATGGCTCATTCCGGACCCGCCTACTCTGATTCTGGCCAGTCTCTTCAAGGGCTGGTTTTACGTCCTGGCCAGTGCCTGGCTGATCTATCTGCTGGTCCGTGCAGCGTTGCGCCAGATCGCCCAGGCCAATCTGAAGTTGTCCCAGGCCAATCGCCAACTGGCTGAATCCACCGATGAGTATCGCCAGCTCTACCACGAATACGTGGAAAAAGAGGCTCTGATCAAAGCGATGATCAATTCCATCCCGGACCTGGTTTTCTACAAGGATCCGGACAGCAACTATCTTGGCTGCAACAAGGCTTTCGAGAAATTTGTAGCTAAATCCGAGCAGGAAATCATTGGTAAGAACGATTTTGACCTGTTTGATGGATCAGTGGCCGAATCCTTCCGCCGCATGGACCAGGAAATGCTCAGCCTGCGCCAGTCCCACTCCAATGAAGAATACGTCACCTACCCCGATGGCACGGCTGTCTATATCGATACGTTGAAAACTCCGTATTACGATGCCAATGGCCAGGTGATTGGCTTGATCGGAATCAGTCGTGACATCACCAGCCGCAAGCAGCACGAGGACCAGGTCAAATACCTCAATTACCACGATTCCCTGACGGGGCTGTACAACCGGCCTTTTTTCCAGGAGGAACTGACCCGCCTCGATACACCGCGCCAGCTACCTTTGTCCATCATCATTGGTGACATCAACGGTCTCAAGCTGATCAATGACGCCCTGGGCCATGACGAAGGCGACAAACTGCTCGTGAATGTTGCCAGGATACTCAAAGCAAGTTGCCGTGCCGATGACATCATCGCCCGTACCGGAGGCGATGAATTCTGGATTCTGCTGCCTAAAACAGATGACGAAGGTGCCAGGAGGGTTGTCGAACGCATCAAGTCTGCCTGCAGTGCATATGCGCGCGAACAGGAGAACGATGCCTATTATGTCGACATTTCCCTCGGCTACGCGACCAAAATCGGCGCTGAAGAGTCTTTTGTCAAAATCCGCAACGACGCCGAAACCTACATGTACAAACGCAAACTGCTCGAGACGCGCAGCTTGCATAGTTCGATCATTGCCTCGATCAAGACGACCTTGTTTGAGAAAAGCAACGAAACTGAGGCGCACGGGACTCGGCTGGCGACCATGACCAAACAGCTCGGTCAGGCCCTGGGCTTGTCCGAGAACGACCTGGTCGCCCTGGAGCTCTTTTCAACCTTGCACGACATCGGCAAAATCAGCATTGACCATGATATCCTGACCAAATCAGGCAGCCTGACTGACGCGGAGTGGAATGAGATCAAAAAACACCCCGAAGTCGGCTACCGGATCGCCCAGGCCTCTCCGGAACTGCGCCCCATCTCGGAACTGATCCTGACCCATCACGAACGCTGGGATGGCACAGGCTATCCGCAAGGTTTGACCGGCGAAAAAATCCCCTTGCTGGCCCGGATCCTGGCCGTGGTCGATGCCTTCGACGCCATGACCGAAGACCGGTCTTATCGCCCGGCTCTGCCGCGAAACGAGGCCATCGAGGAAATCCGTCGCAACGCTGGCACCCAGTTCGACCCCGACATTACACGACTGTTTCTGCGATTGATAGAAGAAGCATCCTCTTAAATCACAAACCCGGCCACCAGTGCCAGCAGGACGATCAGTGGCACGGGAATCCTTTTGATGTTCAGAAGCACGACCGTAATGGCCATCACGATCAGGTTTTCGAGTGAAAAACCGCTCTTTTGCATGACAATCACCGCTGCCACCGCAATCATGCCGCCGGCAACTGCGTTGATGCCCTTCAAGGACACCTTGATGCCACGGATCTGCTTGAGATTTTCCCAGACTGGATAGATGAAATAGATCAACAGCAAACCCGGCAGGAAAATGCCAACCCCGCCGGCGATCGCTCCGAGGACCTGGACCAGCGGTCCTCCGCTGCGGGCTGCCATGCCACCGGCATAAGCCGCAAAGCTGAACATCGGTCCCGGCAAGCCTTGCACCAGTCCATAGCCGGTCAAAAATTCCTGGTTGGTCATGTACTGGTGCAATTCGACCAGTTCACTGTACATCACTGGCACCACCACCTGGCCGCCGCCAAAGACCAGATACCCATAGCGGTAGAAGCTCTCGAACAGATGGACCACCAGATTATCCCAAGTCAGGGTCAAGGCAATGCCGCCGAGGGCGAAAACTGCAAAAGCGACCAGATAACCCCAGGGTGGATTCAAACGGACATGATTCCAGAGCTTTTTCTCCCGGGATGCAACGACGCTGGCAGCGCCCCCGGCCAGCAACACCAGCGGGAAAACCCAAGGTTCGCGGAAAAAAAACGTCGTCAGGGCACCAAACAGCATCAGGCCAAGGGTCAGGGGATCGACCACGACCTTGCGTCCGATTTTCCAGGCCGCGACGAGAATGAAACCGACCGCCAGTGGTCCAATGTAGCGCAAGCCATCGCTTGATACGTGCATCGCCGCCAAGAACTGGTAGAGGAAAGAAAGAAGCGTCATCACCACCAGGACGGGCAGGGCCCAGACCAGCATGGTCAGAAAGCCCAGGAGTGGCCCCCCCTTTTTGTGACCGATCGCGACAATGGTCTGTGTGCTGGTTGGACCGGGCAAAATGCTGCACAGCGCCACCAGCTCAATCAGCTCCTCCTCCGTGAGGTACTGCTTTTTCGTCACCATCTGGTCAAGGAAAACACCAATATGCGCCTCTGGACCGCCATATGATCCCAGGGAGCAGACAAACACATCTTTCAGGAACGTGGGCCAACTCACAACAGGTTCTTTCATATCTGTCACCTCGTTTCTATCGAGCCAGACACATTCCGGCTCATTTGAAATAATTTGTAAAAAACCACAAGGGCTACGACCTCACTGGCCAAGGCCAGTGCGCTGATCACCAACGTCAAACCGCGGTCGTACAGCCAGCCCATTAGAGCAGCACCTGCCAACAGCGCCAGCCCGTAACTGGCGTTGAACACGCCATAGCTGGTGCCCCTTTTCTGGAAAGGCGTCAGATCAGCGATTGCGGATCGCATGATGGTCTCGTGCAGCCCCAAAACGATGCCAAAAGCCGCCATGCCCAGCAAGATCAGCACCACGGACTGGCTCAAGGCCAGCAGCGGCAACAACACGGTCACCAGCGGGATCAAGAGCAAGATCAGAAGACCGCCCGCGCGCCGACCAGTTCTGGCTTTGAGCCGGTCATAGGCCCGGCCCACCAGCAAAGCCACCCCCGCGTCGACCGCCATTGCCCCTGCATAAAGCAAGGTGATCTGTCCGTCCGTCAGCAAGTCCTGCGCCTTCAGGTGGTAGCCGATCACACTGAAATTGACCAGACCTAGCGTGGCAAAAAAGGTGAAGACCGTATAGAGCCAGAAGACTTTCAGCATGTGCTGAGTCTGATAGCCTCGTGCCGGTGCTGCCGGGATCAGATGATCGCGCCTGACTGTTCGGTGGGAATAGGCCAAAAACAGCATCAACAGGGCGAAAGGAACCGCCAGCAGGCGGTAGGCCAGCTGATACTCGGCTACGCCGGAGGCTTTCATGACAACAAAAACAGCGGTGAAAATCAGGGGCCCGGCAAAAGCACCGACCTGGTCGAGGGCTTCCTGGATGCCAAATGCCAGCCCAACCCCGATCTTGGTGTCCGGATGAGCTGCCACAGCCGACAACAGGGTATCCTTGGCCGGATTGCGCAGAGCCTTGCCGATCCGCTCCAGCAGGACCAGCGTCACGATCGCCGGCCA
>JAQUEY010000192.1 GCA_028684955.1 Eubacteriales bacterium | reverse complement strand
GCTGACGGTAAAGGGGAAATAGCGCCGGATCTGGGTCTGGGCCTGGATCAGAGCGTCTTCGAGTCCTTCTGTCTCGTCGATTCGTTGAGCTGGAGAATCAAGGTGACTTCGTGATCACCGGTTACGAGACCTGTCGTGGGCACCTGGCTTTCCAGCAGTTCCTGGGTGATGTTGATGATGATGAAGCGAAAATTATCGAGATCGTCCGGATTGGTCTCCGCCAATGAGGAAAAGCCATCAAAGCGGGCAACAACCAGCAAGTAGGCCGGCGCATCCAGTTGGCTGAGAATCTGCCGGATGCGTTCGGCATCCTCGAGATTCGGTTTGCCGGCCAGAAGATCCGACAGATACTTTTCGCGGGCGATCCGTGCCGCCTGGTCTCCGAGGAGGAGTGCCTTGTGCAGGACTGCATATTCTTCCATTGCGCCCACTTCATGGCCGGCCACTTCAAGGACCAGACTTTGCAAGGGCTGGTAATAACGGGCCAGAAGCTTGAGGATGATCCAGGTACTCGCCAAGACGAAAAGCAGACTGACCAGCATGACGGGCGCGATGGTTTTCAGGTATTCCAGCCAGATCAGGCCAGCATCCAGGACCACGATGGTGAACAGCCCGCTGGTCTGTGAACGCAGAAAGTAAGTCAACTGGCGCTGCCAGAGGTTTCCGGAACGAAGGGTTCCCTGGTCGGACAATTGCCGCGTCCCGCTTTCGTTCTGGAAAATACCACTGAAGGACTGGCCATAACTTAAATCAGTGATGAACGCATTGGGTTCGCTGCTGGCAAAGACGATGCCGTTGGCGTCTGTCAGATAGATCCTTGCCTTGGGCTGGTAATCCTTGAGCAACGCTGTGAATCTAGCCTCGTCGACATGAAGGATGACCAGGCAGTGGTTTGTGCGCTGAGGGTTGTCTTCCACCCGGGCATAAAACACAATCAGGCGTGAAAATTCATTCCTGAGAGCTTCCAAAGCCGTGCCTTCGACCCGGATTTCGCGCGGCCTGAGGCTGAACGGGCTATTTCCGACTGGCAATCCCATCTGGCTGGCTGGGAGGGTGCCAAGCGATGTCTCGTACGTTCCCAGATAGCCGTTGTACAGTCCCAGATAGCGAACAAGAAGCGAATGGCTCTTCTGGTAATCAACCAGAAGCTTGTTCACACTGGACAGGTTCAGGCTCTGCGAGGTGCGCTCGTAGAGGTAAGATGTCGCCAGGGGATCCTGCAGAAGCTGGCTGCTGATCGCCTGGATGCGCTGGTATAAATCATCGACGGATTGCCGAGTCTGCCTGACCAGGCTGGTGTTTTCTGTCAGCAGGCGGCTTTCTGTGACCCGGAAGGCAACCATGGAATAGATCAACACGAACAGGAGATAGGTCATCACCAGCCAGAAGATGATGAGCCGAACCAGTTTTTGATGCGTATTCGCCTGGGTCAAACGTTGAAAAATCCGCATGAAGGCTCCTGTCTGCTGGGCGGAAATATCTCTATCACAAATATATATCGGTAAAATGAAAACGTAAATAGCTGGAAAAAGAAAAGAGTTTTCAAATCAGATAACCGAAATAGCGGATAAATGAAAGTCATTTGCCTCTGTAGGCTTGTCTGGCTAACGCAGTGCGCTACACTGAAAACAACAGCAAAGCCTGTTCGAAACGATCAGACAGACGTTACAAATGATCATCCTGAGCTGAATCACAAGCGGACAGAAAACGAAAAGGAAAGGAGCCCGCTGGCCGTGGCACAAGAACAATCTGCCAGGGAATCAACAGCTGCAGCCATTGGCCAGCCGGGTTCAACTTTCAGCCGGAAAATCATCTGGATCGCTGCCCTGGCCAGCCTTGTGCTATTAGCTGTAGCCGCAGTCGTCGTTGCATCCCTCCTGAAGCCGAAATTGATCGGCTTCACAGGTTATGATCTCTCGCTCGATTTTTTCCACAGCATGGAAGTGGGTGTGATGGAGGGAGCCGAGTCTCTTGGCTACCAGAGTATCCGTTATGACCAGGCAGGTGATGAAACGCGGCTGGTCACCAGTTTCAAACGGCTGATCGAAGAGGACGTGGCAGCCATCATCGTCTCGCCCATCAGCCCAGAGGTTTTGCCCCCCCTGGTCGACAGTGCGCATGAAAAAGGGATCCCGGTTATCATCAACGACATCGGTGGCGGCGGTTCCGATTACGACGCGATTGTTATCTCAGATAACTGGCAGGGTGGAGTCCTCGCTGCTGACTTTTCCGCTGGTTATCTCAAGGGCCGGGAGGGTAGCCGCAAAGTGGCGATCATCACTGTGGAACCATCGGCTGTCTACGCCGCCCGCCGCGGTGAAGGTTTCAAGGAGACGATCAAGGCCAGAGGGTATACAGTGGCGGCTGAGATCTCTGCTTATTCGAAACAAGAGGACGGGTACACCGCCATGAAATTTATCCTCGAGGAGCACCCGGACCTGGTTGCAGTCTTCGCGGAAAATGACCCCATGGCGGTCGGTGCTGCCAACGCCATCGCTGAGGCGGGCCGCACAGATATCCTCATCGTTGGTTTCAATGGCGACAAAATAGCCCAGGATGCCATCGCCGCTGGACTGATGCAGGCAACGGTTGCCCAGAATCCTGAAGAAATGGGCCGGATCACCGTCCAGCTGGCTGACCGACTGATCAAGGGCAAGAACATCATCTTTGACGACCCGGACAAACGCGAGATCTACGTACCCGTGGAATTGGTCACCAGCCAGAACATACAAGGATAGAAGAAAAGGGGAAACAAGGGGGAACACGCGTGTCAGAGTTCATTTTGGAACTTTCGGGAATCACCAAGATCTTTCCCGGCGTCAAAGCGCTGAATCAGGTGCATTTCCAGCTCAAGGCCGGTCAGATCCATGCCTTGATGGGAGAAAATGGCGCCGGAAAGTCCACGTTCATCAAGGTGATCACCGGTGTACATCAACCGGAAGAAGGCACCATGACCTTGCGTGGCAAGCAAGTCGAATTCAAAAATCCCAAGGAAGCGATTGCCCACGGCATCGCCGCCATCTACCAGCATGTCACCTGCTTTCCCGACCTCAGTGTCTCAGAGAATATTTTTGCCGGCCATGAGGCCATGCGCGGCCGTCTGCCGGTCATCGACTGGAACACCATGCACAGCAAGGCCGAAACACTCCTGCGCCGCCTTGGTTCGGATCTTGATCCACGCCAGCAGATGGGCGCCCTGAGTGTGGCCCAGCAGCAGATCGTCGAAATAGCCAAGGCACTGTCGACCGATGCTGACATCATTATCATGGACGAACCGACTGCCGCCCTGACCAACCGGGAGTGTGAAGAACTATACCGCATCACCGAGCAGCTGCGCGACGAAGGCAAGGCCATCATCTTCATCTCGCACCGCTTTGAAGACATGTACCGCCTGGCCAGCGAGGTCACGGTGTTCCGTGATGCCCAGTACATCGGCACCTGGCCGGTCGACGGCATCACCAACAGCGACCTGATCAAGGCCATGGTCGGCCGCTCCCTGACCGAGATGTACCCACCGTCGCTGTCCCAGCCAGCCGAAGAGACCGTATTTGCGGTCAAGGGCTTGTCCCGCATGGGTTATTTCAAGGATGTCAGCTTTGACATCAAAAAGGGCGAAATCGTCGCCCTGACCGGACTGGTCGGCGCCGGCCGCAGTGAAGTCTGCCAGGCCATTTTCGGCATCGATCGTCCCGACAGCGGCCGCATCGACCTGCTGGGCCAGACAGTGGAGATTGACAGCCCCTTGACGGCTATGAAACTGGGGATCGGCTATCTGCCGGAAGACCGCCAGAAACAAGGTCTGGTCCTGTCCTGGAGCATCGAGAAAAACATCACCTTGGCTAATCTCGACCGTTTTGCCCCGGGTCTTCTGGTCCAGGAAGCCAAGGAAAAGGAAACCGCTGAACGACTCTCCAAACTGGTCTCGATCAAATGCCAGGGAGTCGATGATCTGGCCAGCTCCCTGTCGGGCGGCAACCAGCAGAAAATCATCGTCGCCAAGCTTCTGACCGCTGACCTCAAGCTGATCATCATGGATGAGCCAACCAAAGGCGTCGA
>JAQUEY010000191.1 GCA_028684955.1 Eubacteriales bacterium | reverse complement strand
ACTGGACGGCCAAAGCTTTGCAGCAACTCGACTCGCTCTGACCGAAGGGCACCAGGGTTGCATTGTTGGAGCCCCCGCGCGATGATAGAATAAAGCCACAGATCTCAATGACGTCCGGGCAGGTGAATGATGAAAAAAAACAGCTGGTTCAGTTATCCCGCGTCGATCACAGCACCGCTCCAGGGTGAAAGGCTTCATGGCCTGACCATCGGCAATTATACCCGGCTGTCGGCGATCGCAGCTGCCCTTGCTGTGTATGTGATCCTTCACAACTGGATCCATTCTGGCAGCCCTGAGCAGATGACCCGCTGGTTCGTTGCCCTGGCGGCCCTTGGCTTGTCTGTGATCGTTTTCCTGGCCCGCAGCATCCCGCAGGGCAAGACGATCTGGCCCCAGCGCGTGGCCCAGGTTCTCATCACGTGGGCGATTGTGGGTGTGGTCTGGGCCCTGGCACCTGCGCAAGACACGAAAGCCACTGTCTGGCCCGTCTTTTTGCTCGGGCTTCTGGCTTGCGCAGCCTTGACGACCCGCCCGCTGTTTGACCAGCTTCTGAATCTGCTTGGGTCCATTCTGGGATCGGCCCTTTACCTGTTCTCGACCGGCTCGCTGACCGGTACATCCTCCCTTTTCCTGGCTGCGGGCGGGGCTGCCATCCTCGGGTTATATCTGTCCAGCCTGAACCTTTCAGCCAAGGCCCGCGAGATCGAGCTGCAGCAGCTAGCCCTCACCTTGCGGCGCCAACTCGATGATTTGACTTTGCGCGACCCAGTGACCTCGCTTTACAACGAACCTGCTTTCAAAACCCGCTTGTCGGTCGAGACCGCCCGGTCGATCCGGTACAAACATCCCTTGTGCCTGCTGGCTTTTGAGCTGCAGGAGAATGGTCAGGAGATTGCCAGTTCTGGCAGCCCGGAACACGGGGAGATGATTGTTGCCGGCCTGGCCGAAGCCATGAACAAGACCTTGCGCACGACCGACATCCTTGGCCGCGGCCAGGATGGACGATTCCTGGTTGCCTTGCCGGACACTGAGCTGGCTAATGCCAGGATTGCCGCCACCCGGATCCAGGCGACCCTGGCCCGGTTCAACGCAGAAAAGAATCTGTCCATTACGATGAACTGTGGCATCTCCCAGCACCATGGCGAAGCCATCGAGTCCCTGCTCCTTGTCACTGAGGCAAGGATGCGGGAAGCCGTCCAGCTCGGTCCGGACCAGATCGTGGTTGAGTGAGCGGCTAGCCAGCGCGTCTTGAACGGACAGGTTTGCCGGGCTGCCCTTCAGCGGCTGCCTGACTGGCGATACCACAGGTAGTCACCGGACACCAGAACCAGCTCATAACCCGGATCACGGGGCAGATAGACCCGCAGGACATCCTTGGGTCCGAGCACCAGGTCCGTGAACCGGTAGCGATCAATGAAATCCCGGTAATGGATTTTTCCCGTCTGGAGATGGACAAACTCGGCCATGATGTCTTTTTGGCCGTTGTTGGCGAGCACAAATACCTCAGCCCGGGGGTCCAGATAGGGTTTCAGACCGATGAATTCGGCATGGCCGCCATCATTGTAACCCGTGTAGAGAATCAAAGGCCGGACAGCAGAATCGGTTTTGACCTGGTTGAGGATTTCCAGCAACTGTGTATGGCCGGGGACTTCTGCTTGTTCGTCCCGGGTCAGAAGATGCAACGACAAAACCACCAGCAAGACAAAAAGAGCGGCGATCAGACCGCGTAGGAGCCCTCGTGACAGAACGCGCGCCCGAAAGCGGTCCTTGTCGTTCGCGGATGCCGTGACGCCAGAAAGTGGCCAGCGCCAAGACACCATGGCGTAGGTGTCAGCCAAGGGGAAAAAGCCGAGAATGGAAAACAGCAGATTATTGCGCAAGGACGAGACACTCAGGTAGAAAAGCCCGGACAGGAGGAACAGATAGCGCAGACGAACCGATTTCAGGCCGCGAAGCCCGTGCAGCAGAATGACCAGAGCTAATGCCGCAAAATAGACCTTTCCGGATGGTTCGTTGATGTTGAGCGGGAGCATTTCCGAAATGTATTTGCTGATTTCCAGATGACCGTAGGATCGAAACAGATAGGTCATGGCCTTCCAACCGTAGGGGTTGGCCAGCGCGCTGGCCAGGGATGCCAGAAAAGCCAGCATCAGGGCACGACCAAACACCAGGTTCAGGCCCGGCCTCCGACCAAGGGCCTGGATCAGCGATTCGGCCAGATAAGGCAGGAGCAGGACCAGAAACATTGGCCACATCGCCGCGTGCAGATTCACAAGCAGAGCCGAAAGGAGCGGTAACCCGGTCAGGATGCTTCTTTTCCCCGAGCGAAGAGCGGTTTCAACCAGATAGATCTCAAGGACGAACACCAGTGAAGAAAAGAGGTAAGGCCGGGTTGTGATGAACAGGTAGGCCCAGAGCGTGCTTGCGGTCGTGACCAGATAGGACAGGAAGAACTGATTCCCGGAAACCCTCATGGCCAGCCGGAAAATAGTCAGGATGATCAAGCCGTACATCAGGCTGACCACCGCAAACAAGCCGGCTTCACCCCAGTTGACATAAGCCGCCTGGAAAATGACTGCTGCCAGCCATTGCTGCATGACAAAATCGAGTCCTTCGTGCATGGCCAGTGGCTCTGTTGCCGGGAAGCCGTGGGCCAGGACGTGCCGCCCACTCGCCAGGAGAAACCAGATGTCGTTGTTCAAAACCTTCTGGACCAGCAATGCCGGAGCCAGCATCAGGAGATAGAAAAAGCCTCTCAGCCGGTGCGGAATGTCAGTGCGGCCAAGCTCGGACGCGAGTTTTTCAGCCACCATAGGACTGCTCCGTATTGACCTGCCAGATCATATCTTTACCAGCCTGGCCCTGGAAACAGCGCACAGCCGCGATGGCTGTCAACATGGAATGGTCCATGTTGTTGTAGCGGTGCTGGCCATTCCTGCCGATACAGTAGAGATCCGGCCATGCGTCCAGATAGGCGCGCACCTGGGAAAATTCGCCATAGCTGCCAAAATAGGCCGGATAGGCCTTGCGGACATGGTGGACCGTCTGGCTGATCACATCCTGCGGCTCCAGGATGCCGATGGCGGAAAGCTCGGACAAGGCCAGTGCGACCATGTCCGGATCCGACAGGTTCCAGAGGTCATCGCCTTCGCTGCAGAAATACTCCAGCCCCAGCCAAATAGTCTCGACTGGGTTTTCAACCAGGTAAGGGGACCAGTTGTTGAAAATCTGCAGCCGGCCTAACTTGACTGTCCGGTCCTGGATGTAGATCCAGCAGTCCGGTACCTGGCCATGGATGGTCGCCCATCCAGTCGTGTTCTGGATTTTGAGCCGGTGGGCCAGAAGACCGACGGTGATAAAATCCCGGTAAGGCAGTCCGGAAGCAATGCGCCGGATATCCAGGGGTGGTTCCGGTTCCAGGGCGGCAACCAGATCTTTGACCGGCATGGAACTGAACAGTGCTCGCCCTTTCCAGGTTTTCCTCCTGCCATCCGGGGAGACGGTTTCGACAGTGTAGCGTTGGCTGGGCTGTTCCAGATCGATGCTCACCCGGTCCACCCGGGCCTCGTAGATGATTTCTCCGCCCAGCTGGCGGATCTGCTCGGCCATCGTCTCCCAGAGCTGGCCGGGGCCCAGCTTGGGATACCAGAAGGCATCGATCAGGGATGTTTCCACCACCTGCTTGTTCCGCCAGGGTTTGAGCAGCATGGCGCTGATGGCCTTGGACAGAGAGAGGCCTTTGACCCGCTGGGCGCCCCAGTCAGCAGCGATCCGGGCTGGATGGATGCCCCAGAGCTTTTTTGTATAATCTTCAAAAAACAGTTCATACAATGGCCGGCCAAACCGGTTGATGTAGAAATCTTCCAGGGAATTTTCCGGCCGCTTGTGCAGCAGGGCCAGAAGATACCCCACCCCGACCCTCATGGTCCGCCACAAGCCCAGGTTCAGAAGCGTTTCCCAGCGCAACGAGACCGGGTAATCAAAAAAATGACCGTCGAAATAGATACGGGACAACCGGTTGCGCTCGAGCATGACCCGGTCGGTCTTTTCAGGATCCGGGCC
>JAQUEY010000190.1 GCA_028684955.1 Eubacteriales bacterium | reverse complement strand
CTGACCCTTTTGCGAATTGCTGGAGATCTGCCAGGAGGGCGGCCAGGTCCGCGGTGCTGTTGTCCATGAAGACGGCCAGATCCGCCTGATTGCCTGTGGCGCGCTGGTTCTTGCCTCCGGTGGCTTTGGCGGCTTGTTCACACATCGCCTGACCTCGGACGATGTCAGTGGCAGTGTCCAGAGTATTGCCCTCAATAGTGGCGCCGAACTGGTCAATCTCGAATTCATGCAGATCATGCCTGGTTACCTCTCCCCGATCTACAAGACTGTTTTCAACGAAAAAACCTTCCGTTTCGCCCAATTGACAGACAGTTTCGACTTGCCCCTGCTGCTCGAAATGGACCAGGCCCAGGAATTGCTCGATGAACGGGCTGGCTATGGGCCTTTCACCTCACGCCTGAAATCAAGACTCGTCGACTTGGCATTGTTTAAAGCGCAGCAAGCCGATCCCGGTGGCGTCACGGTTGCATATGCCAGGGAGATGATCGAACATCCACCGGAACTGATCCGGACCTATTTTGAATGGATGGCCAAAGCCAAACATCTCACGATGTCAGAACCAGCGAAAATCGGCCTGTTTGCCCATGCGGCCAATGGCGGCATCCGGATCGACACAACTGCCGCGACCCGTGTCCCAGGCCTTTTCGCCTGTGGCGAAGCAACCGGCGGTATGCACGGCGCTGATCGCATCGGCGGTCTGTCTACGGCCAATGGTCTGGTTTTTGGCGGGATCGCCGGACACTCAGCAGCCCGGTTTGCCAGAGAAAATCCGGCCAGGGAAAGCCTGACCTGCGAATTTTCGGTTGTAGCAGCGCCTGAAACAGCAGACAGTCTGACCGAATTGCGTGAACTGATGTATCGCGCTGCGCTGGTGATCCGGACAAAAAAGGGTCTAGAACAAGCGCTGGCCCAACTCGACCAGATCGCGGACCGCCTGCAGGCAATCGCGCCCTCCTCACCGGCAGAAAAACCGGCCGATACCAAATCCCTGGCTGCATCCTGCCGGCTCAAGAACCAGCTGCAAACCGCCCGGTCGATCCTGACCGCCGCCAACCTGCGCTGTGAAAGCCGAGGTTCCCATTTCCGGGGCGACCACCCTGAACAAGATCCGGCACAAGCCTCGCCGATCGTGGTTTCCTTACGTGAGGGGTCCATCCAGGCACGTTTTCTATCTCAGGCGGACATATGATCCGTCTTGGGATTGCAGGTATCGGCACCATTGCCAATGACTACATTGGCCTGATCCAGGACGGCCGCGTGACGGATGTCCGCATCACGGCTCTGTCCAGCCGCAATCCAGGCAACCTAGACCAGGCCTTTACCCGACATGGTCTTTCCGGTGTTCAGGGTTTTACCGATTATGCCGCCATGCTTGCCAGCGGCCTGGTCGACGCCGTCCTGATCTGTACACCGCATCAGGAGCACCCTGGCATGGCCCGTCTGGCGCTCGATCACGGTCTGCACATCCTGGTCGAAAAACCGATCGGGGTAGATCCAGCCGATGTCAGTCATTTGCTCGAGCACCTGAACAAACATCCGCACCTGACAGGCGGCGTGCTGTATAACCGGCGTCAGGCCAGTGCTTATCAGCGGATCAAACAGCTCATGATGGATGGTACAATCGGCGACCTGGTCCGGGTCACTTGGCTGATCACCAACCTGTACCGAACCCACGCTTATTACCGCACCAGTTCCTGGCGCGGCACCTGGTCCGGTGAAGGCGGCGGCCTCCTGATGACCCAGGCCTCGCATCAGCTCGATCTGCTGATGTGGCTCTGCGGATTGCCGGAAACGGTGCAGGCATCATGCAGAACCGTGGACCGCGAGATTGAAGTGGAAAATGAAGCCATGCTGTTTTTGCAGTATCCTGGGCAGGCGTGGGGACAGTTCATCGCTTCTGCCCGTGAAACACCAGGTACCAACCGGCTGGAAATCTGCGGCACCCGGGGTCAGATTGTGATCGAAAATGACAGTCTGGTCCGGATTTGCACGTTGGCAGAAGACGAGCGCGAATTTGCCCGTTCGGCCACTGGACCTTTTGTCCAGCCCGGCTTATCCTGTGAGGAATATGTGCATCACGACCAGGACAACCGCGTGCAACAAGCCGCAGCGATCCAGAACTTCGTTGACACCATCGCCGGAAAAGCCCGCATCGCTTGCAGTTTGGCCGATGCAGCGGATTCCCTGGCGATTATCCAGGCGGCTTATTTGTCGAACTGGACCGGGCAGCAGGTATCTGTACCACCGCCGGAAAAGCAATTCCAGACAGAGCTGGCCAAATACATCCGATAGATTGAGTGTAGTTATCCATTCATTTTAAAGAGGTACTCACAATGAACAAGACACGCATCGTCTGCTATGGAGATTCCAATACCTGGGGCTATGATGCCACGACGGGCTTGCGCTACCCCGATGATGTCCGCTGGACCCAGCTTCTGGCCGAGCGGCTGGGGCCCACCTGCCAGATTTGCGAAGAAGGCCTCTCCGGCCGGACCAGCGTTTTCGAGGACCCACTCTTTGAAGGCCTCAACGGCCTTACAAGCCTGACACCGATCCTTGGTTCGCACAACCCGATCGATCTTCTGGTCATCATGCTGGGTACTAATGATTGCAAACAGCGCTTTTCCGCGACCGCCCAGAACATCGCCGATGGCGTCCGCCGCCTGGTCCAGAAAGCCCAGTCCCTGGCCGTCTGGCGCAGCCAGCCTCAGATTTTGATTGTCGCTCCGATCCTGATCGGCCAGGGCATCTACACCGTACCACGCATCAACGAAGGCATGGGCGCCGGTTGCGCTGAAAAATCCTGGCAACTGCCACAGTTGCTCGCAGCGACCGCCGTTGAATGCAACTGCCACTTCCTCGATGCCAATGCCGTCGTCACCGCCAACACGGTCGATTTCATGCATTTCGACCTGGAAAGCAACCAGCGTTTCTGTGAGCTGCTGGCGGATTGGATTGAGCACTCAGGGATTATCTGATGGGTGTCAGTTAATCCGTTTCTCGTACATGCTCACCCCGTCACCAATTGCAGCTTGACCACGTCATCGCTCATTTTCGCCAGATCGCCCCGGTCGAGGATAATTTCCGCGGCCCGGGCGTTTTCTTTGACATGCGAGACTTTGCGCCCACCGCACAGGGCGTTGGTCTGGCCGGACCTGGCGATCACCCAGGCGATCGCCAGATGGGAAATGTCGCACTGGTACTTTTCGCACAGGGGCACCCAGCTATCCAGGACTTCGACCACCTGGATCCGGTTTTCCGGTTTGTACCAGGGGTTTCGGTTTCTGACATCGCCCTCTGGAACAATGGTCTCCATGTTGACTTTGCCGCTCAATAGTCCTTGCTCCAGCGGCATATAGGCCTGCAGCGTGATTTTTTGTGTCTCGCACAGTGGCAGTAGATTAGCTTCCACATCAGTCCGGGTGAGCAAGGAGTATTTCTGTTGGATCAGGTCGATCTGGCCGTATTTCAGATATTCCTGCACGTGCTCAGCCGTGACATTGGAGACACCGATCGCCCGGATCTTGCCGGCTTGCTTGAGTTCCAGCAGGGCTTCCATCGTCTCGTCAATCGGCGTTTTAAATGGATCAACGGCTTGCCAGTGGGTGATGAACAGGTCTATGTAGTCCGTGCCCAAGTCGCGCAGGCTTTGCTCCGCGCCTGCGATTACGGCCTTTTTCGACAGGTTGCGGTAAAAACGCTTGCCATCGCGCTCGATCAGGAATGAGCCTTTGTCCGTGTCCCAGACGATGCCGCATTTGGTCGCAATGAGCGCCTCTGAGCGCCGGCCGCGGATTGCCTGGCCGACGAGTTGTTCACTGTGACCGAGGCCATAGGCCGGAGCTGTATCGATCCAGTTGATGCCTGCATCAAGCGCGGCCTGGATTGCTTCGATCGCTTGGGCATCGTCGCGCCCGCCCCAGCTGGCATCCCCGCCCGCTGCCCACGTTCCCAACGATACGACAGAACCCTGAAGGCCTGATTGGCCGATTTCCCGATAACGCATGTGACACCTCCGTGCTTTCAACGATAGGGTTTCCATTTCTTTCATTTTAACAAAGAACCCCCCCCTTCATGCTACACTCTGAGATGGAGCTTT
>JAQUEY010000039.1 GCA_028684955.1 Eubacteriales bacterium | reverse complement strand
TGGCAGAGACCAAAAAAGACATCGCCTGAGTGTTCAAGCAATGCCTTTCTTGGCAAAACAGAGCTAGTTTTGACTGTTCAGAGCCTTTTAGGAGAAAGGTTCTGAAAAAATGGCGGAGAAGGAGGGATTCGAACCCTCGCTAGAGTTACCCCTACTAACAGTTTAGCAAACTGCCCCCTTCGGCCTACTTGGGTACTTCTCCGTATGGCCGATTGACCAGTCCATAATCGACTGTTCAACCGATATGAAAAACAGCTTGCGTGAAGCTGCTACACTATTCTACGGGCTCAACTGCAAATTGTCAATGGATTGGTAAAAATTGATTGTTCGTGATTATTCGTGGTTATTCGTTAGTGAGAGCACTCTCTCCGCCAAATAAAAGAAGCTGCCAAGGCAGCTTCTTTTATTTGGCGGAGAGAGTGGGATTCGAACCCACGGCAGGCTCTCACCTGCGCCGGTTTTCAAGACCGGTGCCTTAAACCAACTCGACCATCTCTCCAATTCATGGCATGGCTTTGTTTGAATGCTGGATCATTCTACCGGATCCCTGTCTGTTTTGTCAAATTTAAGATTTTAGCAGTGTGAGGATCCGGTTCAGGTCGTCGTTCGAGAAATAGTCAATCACGATGCTTCCCTTGCCATTGCGATCCTTGAGGCGAACTTTGGTGCCCAGATTGCTGGTTAGTTCTCGCTCGACTTCTTTGACACTGAGCTGGTAGGCTTCATCGACTGTCTTGATTTGTCTGCTTGGTTGCTGGAGTTTTTTAACCAGTTTTTCAGTTTCGCGAACATTCAGGGCCTTGCCAATGATCAAATTGGCGGCTTTGACCTGGATGTCTTCATCTGGCAAGGCCAGAAGTGCTCTGGCATGTCCAGCAGTCAATTCCTCATTCATAACATGGTGACGAATCGAATCCGGTAAATTCAACAAACGCAGGGTGTTGGCGATCGCAGGGCGGCTGCGTCCAACGACTTTTGCCAAAGATTCCTGGGTCATTTCATGATCGGTAATCAATTTTTCCAATGCCAGAGCTTCTTCCAGAGGATTCAAGTCCTGGCGCTGAATATTTTCGATTAAGGCATGTTGCAAAACCTGCAAATTAGTCAGATCACGGACGATCGCGGGAACGACTGACAAACCGGCCATGCGGGAAGCTCGCCACCGCCGTTCACCAGCGACGATTTTGTATCCCTTTTCGGCTTTGCAAACAATGATCGGCTGGATAACTCCATTTTCACGAATAGACGCTGCCAATTCCTGAAGTTTATCCTGATCAAATTGCTTGCGGGGCTGATCTGCATTGGGAGCGATATCATTGATTTTTAATTCGACGATCGAACCTTTGATCTCTTCATTGATCATCTCCGTGTTGGTCAGTAAAGCTCCAAGGCCTCGTCCCAGTCCTTTGTTGCTCGCTCCACTCATAATCCGTACCCTCCTGCCCGCTTGATGACTTCTCTGGCTAATGCATCATAAGATTCAGCACCCTTTGATTTTGGATCATATTCGACAATAGATTTGCCAAAACTGGGCGCTTCACTGAGCCGCACATTACGCGGAATGATGGTCCGGAAGACTTTGTCACCAAAATATTTCCGGACTTCTGCTGCCACTTGATGTGAAAGCTGAGTTCGGGCATCAAACATCGTCACAACGACTCCAAACACCGACAATTTCTGATTCATCGTCCGTTTGACAATCGAAACGGTTTCCATGAGCTGAGTCAACCCTTCCAAGGCATAATACTCACCCTGGATGGGTACCAAGATGCTATCCGCAGCGGTTAACGCATTCAAAGTCAATAAACCTAAGGAAGGCGGGCAATCCATCAAGATGAAATCAAAATCATCGCGAACTGGGTCGATGGCACGTTTCAAACATGTTTCACGTGAAACAATTCCAACCAGTTCAACTTCTGCACCAGCCAAATTGATGTTTGCAGGACAGATCGATAACCTTTTTCTACCTGTTTCCACGATTGCATCACGAAAAGGAACTTGATTGATCAACACGTCATAAGTCGATTGCTCAACCTGATTTTTCTCCAATCCTAAACCAGAAGTTGCATTCCCTTGAGGATCTACATCAATCAGCAGGACCTTTTTACCTTTATTTGCGATAAAAGATGCCAAATTTACCGTGGTTGTGGTCTTGCCAACCCCACCCTTTTGATTCACAATCGCGATGACCTGTGACATAGAATGCATCTCCTTGTTCCAATGTTGAGTATCTTATCATAAATCCAATGCATCTGATAGCTTTATCAGGCTAATGAAAAACCGGATGTTTCACGTGAAACATCCGGTTTTTAGATTTCGGATTGATATTTATCTGGTTTACACTCTGTAGTTAGAGTTTTCGTTTACACATCCGTGTTGGCGTATTTGGCATTCATCTGGATGAATTCCTTTCTTGGCTCAACCCGGTCTCCCATCAGTAAACTGAATGTTTCGTCAGAGGACAACGCGTCCTCGACCGTGACTCTCATCAATTTCCTCGTTTCAGGATTCATAGTCGTATCCCAAAGCTGTTCTGCGCTCATTTCACCCAAACCTTTGTAGCGCTGAATTTTAGGATCTTTCCATCCTGTCTTAAGCTTAATTTCCTCTACATCTTTATCTGTGTACGCATAATAACTGGTATTCCCTTCGTACACTCGAAAAAGCGGAGGACAGGCAATATACACAAAACCTGCTTCGACCAACGGTCGCATGTGCCGGAAGAAAAATGTCAGCAATAAAGTCCGGATATGCGATCCATCAACGTCAGCATCGGCCATCAGAACAATTTTGTGGTAACGCAATTTGGTTACGTCAAAATCAGACCCGATCCCTGCTCCCAAAGCCAATACGATTGGTAACAATTTCTCATTGTCATAGACCTTGTCGATCCGGGCCTTTTCAACATTGAGCATCTTGCCCCAAAGCGGCAGGATGGCCTGATATTTACGTTCACGGCCGTTCTTGGCTGAACCACCAGCGGAGTCACCTTCAACAATAAACAATTCGCAAAATGTGGGGTCTTTTTCCTGGCAATCCGCCAATTTACCCGGGAGCGAGTTAGATTCGAAGACACTTTTGCGCCGAGTCAGATCACGAGCTTTACGGGCTGCGTCGCGGGCCCGGGAAGCTGAGAGGCATTTATCAATGATGATCTTGCCAATTGAAGGGTTTTCTTCCAGGTAGGCAGCCAATTTGTCATTAATGACGCTTTCAACCAACGTACGAATCTCGGAATTACCTAATTTGGATTTCGTCTGGCCTTCAAACTGAGGTTCAGGCAATTTGACACTGATAATCGCATAGAGACCTTCACGAACATCTTCACCCTGGAGATTCTTGTCATTCGGTTTGATCATGCCATATTTTCTGGCGTAATCATTAATAACCTTGGTAAGAGCTGACTTGAACCCAGTCATATGGGTGCCACCCTCGATGGTGGCAATGTTGTTTGCATAGGAATAGATATTTTCCGAATAAGAATCATTGTACTGGATGGCGACTTCAACAAACACATCCCCACTGCGAGTCGCGATGTAAATGGGTTGTTTATGGAGGACTTCCCTGTTCTTGTTCAGATACTCAACAAATGAAATGATGCCACCTTCGTAGTGGAGTTTCTTTTCAACCGGAGGTGTTTCGCGATGATCATTCAAATTGATGGTGATTTCCCTATTCAGGAAAGCCATTTCGCGATAACGAGTCAGCATGGTGTGATATTCGAATGTAGTATCGGGGAAGATCTGATTATCAGGCATGAAGGTGGTTGTCGTACCGGTTTCATCTGTTTCTCCGATGATTTCCAGCTGTCCGACTGTAACGCCTCTCTCAAATCGGATCTTGTAGATCTTACCATCTCTTTTGACAAAAACTTCCATCCACGCAGACAGGGCATTGACGACTGATGCACCGACTCCATGTAAACCACCGGATACACTGTACGCTCCACCACCGAATTTGCCACCGGCATGAAGCACCGTGTGGACGACTTCAACAGTGGGAATCCCCATCTTGGGATGATTACCTACGGGAATACCACTGCCATTATCACTGACTGTGACTGAACCATCTGAATTAATGTCAACATCAATGGTGTCACACCGTCCAGCTAATGCTTCATCGACCGAATTGGCAACAATTTCATAAACGAGATGGTGCAATCCGCGCAGTGCTGTATCACCTATATACATGCCAGGGCGTTTGCGTACAGCCTCCAAACCTTCCAGAACCTGGATATCAGATTCATTGTAAGCAGACGTATTGGTGGTATCGAACGAATCGTAATCACCATCCGTCATTTCAAAAGCCATTTCATGGTAATCATCGTCTATCAAAGCGTGCGGATTGACCGCCAGATTGACAACATCTTCAATCCCATCACTTTCCAACTCACTGGGAATGCCACTTTTCTGCAGGTCATCTGTCTGTTTACTCACGGGTTCACCATCCTGATTGATCTGTTTTCATGAAACAAGGCCGTTGGATCGTTTTGGTTGGCGATCCTCTTGCGCAAGGTTGCTGCGGAAATCGGAGATAAATAGACCCTTTCGACCGTAACAACAAAAGATCGCGGCAAATCTGAAGATACAAGCTCGATCTTGTCTGTGTCCTGGGCGTTTTTCAGGAAGGCTCGGGTCTGTGATCCTTCCTGTGTGGTCTCTTCGAAATCAAAAATGCCGACGATCAGCCGGCTCGAGACAGAGTATTCACCGCCGATATGGATATACATGGTCACAGTATATCAGAAAACGAGCCTTCTTGCTCGACTCTGGTAACCTGTCCGGAACGAACTTCGTAAAATGAAAATTGACGGTCTTGAGACGTGGTTTGACTAGAATCCGCAACCCCTTGACTGAATGAAAGCTGCTTGGATTGATCAGCCAGGCGGATGTCTGCGACGACATGGTTGGCATCCGTGCAGGTCACAAAAACCTGCGCCTGGGAGATGCTTTCCAGAAGACAACGTCGGCGGTCGGTGTCTAGTTCAGACATCACATCATCCAGAAGCAGAACAGGGCGTTCACCGATATCCTCTGTGATGATCTCCAGTTCAGATAGTTTGAGCGAAAGAACGGCGGATCTTTGCTGTCCTTGCGAAGCATACGGTTTCATCGCCTCCCCCTGGAGGACGAATTCAAGGTCATCCCGATGGGGACCTGTCTGAGTGGAACCCCTGGCTATGTCTTCGTAAATAGTAGATTTATATTTCCTAATCAGCAGATCAGACAGGTCTGGAATGCTTGTTTCATGGGAATATCCAGAGATTGTCCTATACTTTACGTTTAACTTTTCTTTTCCGGACGATATATTGGAATGGTTTTTTTCCGCGAATTGATCGAGTCGCTGGACATAGTGCATCCGCTGATGGATGATCCTGGCTGCATAAGGCACCATGGTCAGATCCCAGGCTTCCAATTGGTCCGTTTCACTCCATGATCCCACAGCAGACTTGGCCTCGCGCAGATCCTTGAGAATTTTGTTGCGTTGCTGCAACAAGCGGCTGTAACGCTGCAAATCCTGAAAGTAAGTGGGCCGGACTTGGGAAATCAAAAGATCGAGAAAACGCCGGCGTGTAGCAGGTCCTTCCTTGATCAGCATCAAATCTTCCGGCGCAAAAATGACCGCATGAAACAGCCCCATCATGTCGCTGATTCGTTCGAGCAGGACACCATTCTGGTAGATCTGGCGGATTGGTTTTTGCCGCTGCGGATGACCTGGGACAGGATCAAAATAACGGATTTCCAAGGAATCCGGATGGCCGGACTGGGTTATGAAATCGACTTTGACTGCATAATGATCACCCTCCTGGTGAATCAAATCTGCATCACGGCTGGTCCGATGGGACCTTGCGCAAGCACAAAGATAAACCGCCTCCAGGATATTCGTCTTCCCCTGGGCATTAGCTCCGAAAAAGACATTGATATCTGGATGGACGGTTATCTGTTGCGAACGATAATTACGAAAATCAGTCAGTTCGATCGCTGTGACGTGCATTTAAATCAATCTTTCAGCCAGTCCATGCTCCTCAGCGGCGCAAAGGCAAGACAAGGTAGGCAAATTCCTGGCTATCAACAGGCCGCAGCACGCAAGGTCCCATGCTGCCATTGAAAATGATGCTGATTTCATCCTCGTCAATGGCTTTCAAGGCATCGAGAAAATATTTGGGATTGAAATCGATATCGATCTTGTTGCCAGCTGTGGTGACAGAGATTTCTTCCCGCAAAGACCCAACATCGGTATTGGCACTGACCACCAATGTCTCATCATCGGACATCGAGAGACGGACCGGGAAACGGCGATCATCACTGGTGATCACCAGAACTGCGCGTTCGATGGCAGAGAGGATTACTTTCGGATCTACCGTCAACGTCGTTTCTGCTGTCTGCGGAATAATGCCGCGGTAATTCATGTATTCACCCTGGATCAGGCGGGAAACGAGCTTAACCGAGCCGATGTCAAACTTGATGTGATTCTGAGAAGGGTAGATATCAACAGTCGCTTCACCGGAGGAATTCAGGATCCGGCCCACTTCACCAAGGGCTTTACCTGGGACAATGAATTTCATTGCCGGCAGATCATTGCCGAGCTCATTACGGCGCAAGGCCAGGCGAAATCCATCGATGGCGACCATTTCCAAGGCTGAACCATCACAGACGAGGTAGCAACCATTCAAAACAGGCCGGCTTTCATCGGTACTGACAGCAAATATCGTCTGGCGGATCATCTCTTTCAAGACACTCTGGCGAACATGGAGCTGCTGGTCATCTGACACTTCTGGAATTTTAGGGTAATCTTCTGCGCGCAAGCCCTTGATCGTAAAATGCGTGCTGGCACTTTCGATCTGGATCTGTAAATTTTCATTGGTTTCGATCGAAACAACATCATCCGGCAATTTCCTGATAATGTCGCCAAAAATTCGCGCATTGATGACGATTCCACCTTTGACAGGTACATCTGCTTCGACCAGGCACTCAATGCTGGTTTCCATATCATATCCGGTCAATTTAACACCCTGGCTGGCTTCCACCAGGATACCGTCAAGGATCGGCAAGGGAGAACGAACGCCGACTGATTTTTGGACGATGCTGATTGCTTCCATCAGGCGGTCTCGGGAGCAGATGAACTTCATGGGTTACCTCCGGCTGTTGAACTCTAATGAGATATATTTTATCACTTTTCTTCTTATGGGGCTGTGAATATGTGTAAAACGGTGAAACGCTTAGAGCCTGTAGAATTTACCCTGTGAAGAAGTGTGTGGAGTGGAACGGCGCTGAAACGGCGCCAAATGTGGATAAGTTTTTGGATAAGTTTGTCCACAGCTCTTTCAACAGGAGTTTTTCCACATACTAATAAACAATTTGTGGAAAACTGGATGGTTCAATAAAAAATTTTTACTCAGTTAGCCCGTGATCCGCTTCTTGAGATCGTCGATCTGGCGCACCAGTTCAGGCTTGACGGCCAGGTCTTCACTGATCTTGCTGCAGGCGTACATGACGGTGGTGTGGTCCCGATTTCCAAACTCTGTTCCAATCTGGGGCAGGGTCATGTTGAGGAGACTGCGGCAGAGGAACATGGCAATCTGGCGTGGCAAGGCCACTTCTTTGCTGCGGCGGTTGGACTTGAGATCGTCAACGGTGACATTGTAGGCATTACCGACGACCTCCATGATCAGTGAGGCACTGAGTTTCCTGGCTGCTGAGGGTTGGATGATGTCCTTCAACGCTTCACGGGCAACGTCCTGGGTAATCGGCCCAGCCAGCATGGAGTAATACAGCACCGTCTTGAAAGCTCCCTCCAGTTCACGGATGTTGGATGCAACATTCGAAGCGATGTATTCGTAGACGTCATCTGGTACAGATACGTTGTTTTGCTGGGCGTGTCGGCGCAGGATGGCCAGGCGTGTTTCGTAATCCGGGGGCTGGATATCAACGATCAGGCCGCTGGAAAAGCGCGTGCGCAGACGTTCTTCGAGCGAGGCCAGGCTTTGCGGCGGCTTGTCGCAAGTCAGGACGATATTCTTGCCTGTTTCGTACAAAGCATTGAACGTATGGAAAAATTCGATCTGCATCTGTTCCTTGCCTTCGATGAACTGAATGTCGTCGATCAAAAGCATGTCCGTGTTGCGGTATTTGCTGCGGAAATCGTCGTATTTGTTTTCCTTGATGGTATAGATGAACTCGTTGACAAATTGTTCACACTGGACGTAGAGGATTTTCTTGGCCGGGTAATTTTCGCAGATGAAATTGCTGATGGCGTGCATGAGATGGGTTTTACCCAGTCCAGACCCACCGTACAGGAATAACGGGTTGAAATTGCGGCCTCCCTGCTTTTCGGCAACCGCGACACAGGCGGCATGGGCAAACCGGTTGCCACTGCCAACCACGAACGTTTCGAAGGTGTATTGGGGATTGAGCCGGCTTAGAGAGGCCTGTCCGAAAGCCTCATTGGACGTCGTTGGCGACTGGGGCTTCTTCTCAGTCCGGACCGTATGGGACAAGGGCTCTGCTGGACCAACCTGGAACCGGACTTCATAATCCGCTGAACCGGCAGCCTTGATCGCATTTTTGATCAGGCTGGCATATTGGTCGACAAATGTCTTGTGAAAATCATTGGGAACAGACAAGACGAAAACACCCTGCTCCACACCGATGGGCTCAAGCGGCTTGATCCATGTGTTCAAGCTGATTTCCGAGACTTCACCATCGAGCAACGAAATGGCCTTGTCCCATAACAGGTGTACATTGGGTTGTTTCATGACTTGTTTACCGTCCATCCTATCAAAAAGTATTCCTATCTTAGCACAAAATGAGGGCCCTTGAAACGAGGCGGTGACTGGCGTAGACCGGGCGGATGGTTATGCTATACTTGATGCAAAAGGAGACTCGAACGCACATGGATTACCTGTTTTTCGGCATCAATGCTTTAGCTACCGGCCTTGTGGCTCTGCTTTTGTTCCAGCAGCTTCGGCCTAAGAATCACCAGCCATTGAAACTGGCCCATTATGCGGGCGCACTGTTCATCATTGTGGCTTATTTTGGCATCGACCAGGTGATTTTCTCAAACTCTTTCTGGGGCTATTATCTGGCCAACAGCCTGCCGATCCTCTTTTTGGCTGGAACCCTTTTCACTGTGCTCAAACCTCAGACGGCCACCCGAACATGAACCCGGCCAAGATCCTACAGCCTGGTCCCGGTCCAGCTGTTGATCATCCCATTGTCTTGTTTGATTTGGGCAATATCCTGGTCCATCTTCACAATGTCGACCGCTTCTGGCCAGGACAGATGCCTGGACCAGGCACACTGCCTTATGCTGAACGATGGGGACAAAGCCAGGCCGTCCGGCGCCTGGAGACAGGACTGATCTCGGATCTGACTGAGTTTTACCACCAGGTGAGAGAGGAAATGGGGATCACAATCGACTTGGATGATTTTCATGACGAATACATCCGGATCATTGGCGAACCGTTTGACCTGACCCGGCCGATTCTACAGACCCTGCACAGCCAGTTTAGCCTGCAGCTTTTGTCCAATACCAGTTCTTTCCATTGGGATCACTGCGGTCAGACCCTGGGCCTTGGCCGCTTTTTTGACCAAGTCTATGTTTCTTACGAATTAGGCTTCATGAAACCGGATCCGGAAGCCTTCCGCAGGGCTTTTGCCATGATTAACCAAGATCCGGAAACCATCTATTATTTCGACGATCGTCCAGAAAACGTAGAATCAGCTGCAAAATTTGGCGTCAACGCCTTTCTTTCATGGGGTGGAGAACGCTTGCTCAGTCAGCTTCGTCAGTTGAGATTCATCCAATAACCATAGATTTACGAGGAGCTTATATCGGCATGGGAACCATCAGGTATGCGATCATCGGCTGCGGCGTCGTGGCCAGGAAACATTTGAAAGGCGCCCGCTACCATCAGAATAAACGCCGGACACTGGAAATTGTGGCAGCAGTCGATACACGGCCGGGTGCTGCCGAGAAAATCTTTGCCGCCGCTGGATTCAACGCCAAAGAAATTGCCAGACTTGCCATCTATGAAGACTACCAGAAAATGCTTTCCGAGGTCCGGCCAGATCTGGTTGTGATCACAACGCCCAGTGGTTCGCATGCCTCGATCAGCCTGGCGGCTCTGGCAGCGGGTGCCCATGTCCTGATCGAGAAACCTCTGACACTGTCACTTGAGCAGGCTGACGAAATCCTGGAGGTCGCGCGTAAAAGCAACCGAAAGGTGGCCGTGGGCCATATTTACCGTTTCTTCCCTCTGGTGCAGGCTATTCGGTCCGATATCCTGTCAGGCCGTTTTGGCCAAGTGCTCTATGGTGATGTCAAAGTGCGCTGGGGCCATGCACAGGCGTATTATGACCAGGCTGCCTGGCGCGGAACATGGTCTCAGGATGGCGGTGCCCTGATGAACCAGAGTGTCCATGCCATGGATTTGATGACCTGGCTCCTGGGGCAGGCTGTCGAATCAGCTTCCGGCCAGATTTTCCGGAAAACACACCACATGGAAGCCGAAGACCTTGGTTTTGCAATCCTGACCCTGGCCAATGATGTCCAGTGCCTGGTGGAAGGGACAACCATCACCGATCCGAAACGACCGCAAGCATCCTTTTTCATCCGTCTGACTGAGGGGGAAATCCAGGCAGGGATTGTGTCCGGTAAACCGTTCATCAGCGTCTATGACAAAACAGGCAAAAACCTTGCCAGCGCATATACACGCCGGATAGTCTGGCAGACCTTGCGCCAGTCTGGCTTTCAGGGGCTCAGGCAGCTGGCCAATCCCCATAGCGGTCTGCTCGGGGATCTCATTTCCGCGATAGAAGAAAACCGGGAGCCCCTGGCCAACGGACAGTCCGGACGAGATGCGGTGGCCCTGGTCCTGGCTATCTACCAGTCTGCCCTGGAAAAAAAGATAGTCCGCTTGCCTCTCAAGGCATTCGATTTGACGAGGATGCAGCATTTCTTTTCCTGAACAAACCGTGATCCATCAGCCAAGTGAGGTTGTCCCGGATCGAATCGGCAATCGGCCGCGGCTGATACCCGAGCTCACGACTGGCTTTGGCGTGGCTGATCTGGCTGTTGGACAGAAGGACCGAGATGCTGTAGGGCGTGACAATGGAATGGAAATGAAACCAGTGGGCCAGACGCGCCAGAATCGCTGCTCCCAATTGGACGAGTTTGACCGGAACGGACAGAATGTAGGGCTGCCTGGCACCGATTACCTCGCGCTCGATCCGGATGATTTCGCTGATCGTGATCGGATGGCCGGATAATATATATCCTTGGCCGCTTTTGCCGCGTTCGGCGATGGCAATCAAGCCCGCGACAACATCCCGGACGTCGACGAAATTGTAGGCGCCCTGGAAAGACATGACTAGGCGCAATGAACGGATGGAATAGAAATACCGGAACATGCGGCCCATCTCAGACAATTTGTAATCATCGGGACCGATGACACCACTGGGAAAGGCGACCACGGCATCGAGCCCATCGCGAGCTGCGCACAAAACCAGGGCGGTTGCTTCTGATTTGGAACAGGCATAGCCTTCAGGTAGTCCGGGAACTGGAAATTGGTCGATCTCAGAGATTTCGCGTCCATCCGGCCAATCTGGCAGGGCGTGGACGGAACTGACATAAATGAGCCGGACAGAAGGCACAGCCATGCACGCTTCAACGACACTGCGTGTGCCGCCCACATTGATTTCGTAGATGCGCGGATCAGGGTACAGTGACGTGTCGATGACTCCGGCCAGATGGAAAACCAGTCGCGTCCCCTGGACGGCTGCCCGGACATCGTCTTTATTTCTGATATCGCCGTAGTAGAGCTGTAACGTGAGACGGTCAAATGGCTCCAAGGATTCCCCGGGCTGGAGAAAAACCCGGATGATTTCTTCGGGATAACGGCTGGAAAGGGCGTGGACCAGGACATTGCCGATATGTCCAGTAGCGCCGGTCACCAGAATCAAGTCCATCACCTCCTGGTTCGTCCATGATCCGGAAAACGCGCAGATGATGCAGAAAATGAATGATCCCACCACTTACATTTTAGCACAAAAGGTCTAGAATAGGCTTGCAGCAACCTTTGACCGGGGTATGGCATGACGGTCAGAAAGAAAATCCATGAGACACGACAATCTTCCTCCGAATCCAAATGTGAAAATTGACTACAGCCAGGCAGACTTGCACCGGATTTTCCTCGCCGGGGGGTGTTTCTGGGGTGCAGAAGCTTACTTGCAGCGGTTGCCCGGTGTCGCGCACACCCGTGTTGGCTATGCGAATGGCCGGACGGAGAATCCGAGCTACCAGGAGGTCTGCTACAGCCACACCGGCCACGCGGAGACCGTGGAAGTGCAGTATGATCCCGAAAGGATCGATCTTTCCACTGTGCTTGACTATTTTTTCAAAATCATTGATCCCACCCTTCTGAACCAGCAGGGCAATGATCGTGGAACACAATACCGCACGGGCATTTATTATGAGGATCCGGCAGACCTGCCGGTGATCAAGGCTGTTGTCGCCAAGCAACAACAAGCATACAAGTTGCCGATCGTGACCGAGATCCGTCCGCTCGAGCAGTTTTTCCTGGCCGAAGATGACCATCAGGACTACCTGGAGAAAAATCCCGGTGGCTACTGTCATGTCAGTTTCGCCTCTTTGCCTGGCGACAGGTTGGAGCCTGTCATCCTGCCGGCCACCCCGTCACCTGTAACCGACCGGGCAGGTGTAGCCCCGCTCATCGATCCAGCTCGCTACACGCGGCCGGATGACGCCATTCTGAAAAAAAGCCTGACTCCGATCTCGTATGCCGTTGTGCGCGAAAATGCAACGGAACATCCCTTCAGCGGGGCTTACTGGCGTGAGGAACGCACAGGCCTGTATGTGGATGTGGTCACGGGAGAACCCCTGTTCAGCTCGCGGGACAAATTTGATGCCGGTTGTGGCTGGCCCAGCTTCACGAAACCCGTTGAACACCAGGTCATCCGAGAAAAAAGGGACAGAAGCCACGGCATGGACCGGGTTGAGGTGCGCAGCCGGTCCGGTGACTCGCACTTGGGTCATGTCTTCACGGATGGACCCGTCAGCAAAGGCGGTCTGCGCTACTGCATCAACAGCGCATCCTTGCGCTTTATTCCCCTCTCCGATCTGGAACGAGAAGGTTATGGCGACTGGCTGGCTTATTTCCGCAGCCCGGAGGAACAGGTATGAAACCCGAGCTGCTTTACTATCTCAAAGGCTATAACAAACGGTCCCTGAGCAAAGACATCGTAGCCGGTATCCTGGTCGGGATCATCGCCATCCCGCTATCAGTTGCGCTGGCGATTGCTTCGGGGGCTTCACCCGAAGCAGGCCTGTACACAGCGATTCTGGCTGGCTTCACCGCTGCCCTTCTGGGTGGCAGTGCCACTCAGGTCACCGGTCCAACCGGTGCTTTTGTCATCATCGTCTATGGCATCATCGCGGATCATGGACTTGACGGCCTGATCACGGCTACGCTCCTGGCTGGCATCATCTTGCTGGCAATGGGGCTCATGAAACTGGGCAGCGTGATCCGCTACGTCCCCTTCCCGATTACAGTCGGATTCACAGCGGGCATTGCCGTCACGATTTTCACGGGCCAGCTCAACGATTTCTTTGGCTTCGGCATTGAAAAAATGCCAGCTGAGTTTG
The DNA here is from genome assembly GCA_028684955.1 of Eubacteriales bacterium. Taxonomy (GTDB): domain Bacteria; phylum Bacillota; class Clostridia; order Saccharofermentanales; family UBA5734; genus UBA5734. The sequence goes on along the minus strand of JAQUEY010000039.1, from coordinate 3,686 downwards.
TGGAGAAGATCCTGGTTTATGTGGAGCATCTCGACCAGGTCAACTGGCCTGATTTCCTGATGGGTGCGGTTGCGCTGCTGATCATCCTGGTCTGGCCGAAAATCAACCGCCAGATCCCGGGGTCCCTGATCGCTATCCTGGTCACGACACTGATGGTCCAGTTCAGTGACCTGGAAGTTGTCAGCATCGGCAGCCGCTATGCCTCCTTGTCCGGAGGTTTTCCGCCCCTCAAATTTCCCAGCATCACGCTGGAGACGTTGCGCCAGCTGATCCAGCCAGCGATCACCATTGCCATCCTCGGTGGGGTGGAATCGCTGCTTTCTGCAGTCGTGGCGGATGGCATGGCCAACACGCGGCATGATTCCTCCCAGGAATTGGTTGGCCAGGGCGCGGCCAATATTGTCTCGGCCTTGTTTGGTGGCTTGCCAGCCACCGGTGCGATTGCGCGAACTGCTGCCAATATCCGCAGTGGAGCGGTCAGTCCGGTCTCCGCGGTTGTCCACTCCATCACCGTCCTGCTGGTGACGGTCCTGTTCCTGCCCTATGCAAAGCTGATCCCGATGGCCACATTGGCTGCGATCCTGATCAATGTCAGCAAGAACATGATCGAAGTCAAGGAGATCAAAAAGTTGCTCAAGGCCCCAAAGACGGACCGGATGCTTCTGATTTCCACATTTTCCCTGACGGTGGTGTTCGACTTGGTGGTGGCAATCGAAGTCGGCATTGTGCTGGCGGCCGTTTTCTTCATGAAACGCATGGCCGATGTCACCACGATCAAGGAGCGGACAGTCACAGGCATGACTGCTCTGGACAGTGTGGCTGTCTATCGCCTGAACGGCCCCTTCTTCTTTGCCGCCGCTGAAAGCCTGATCCAGAGCATCGACCATGAAATCGTCGACAAGGAAGCAATCATCCTGGAGATGCAGCGCGTGCCGGCGATTGATGCCACGGCAGTCAATGTCCTTGAAAAGCTGCTGCACAAATGTCGTGAACATGGCACGCGCCTTTTCTTTGTCCATCTCCAGCCGCAGCCAGCCTCGGTCTTGCGCCAGTCTGGATTCGAAGAGGAACTCGGTCACGCGTATGTCGTCAGCGAACTGTCAGAGGCGTTGTCTGCTTGCAATGATCTGATTGACTAAGACTGACTATGACCATGATTTTGGCGGTTTTTGCCTAGTTTCCCTTTGATTTAACCAATTATGCAGAAGTGCCCGGGCTCGATTTGCCAGTCCGGGCACTCTTTTTGACATCTCTCCAAAATCTGCTTGCCATACTTACCCAGTGGTGATAAAATTGAACCACACAATTGCCCAATAAGTACTCATAAATTACTCATTGGCAATCTGGCCGGGCCCTGCACCGGTGATGAAGTGGTGCAGAGGCCTGATGTTTTGTCCTGATTTCTGGTAAATCAAGCGGGGATTCACGCATTTTGGAGGTAAACATGGGTACTATTCGATTGACAATGACTCAGGCTCTGCTCAAGTTCATGGACAACCAGTACGTCAGTTTTGACGGCAAGGAAGAGAAGTTTGTCGAGGGCGTCTTCGGTATCTTCGGCCATGGTTGCGTCGTGGGTATCGGCCAGGCACTCGAACAGGGTGACCACAGCCTGACTTTCTACCAAGGCAAGAACGAACAGGGCATGGCCCATTCTGCCATCGGTTATGCCAAAGAGCACAACCGTCGCAAGATCATCCCCGTGACCACATCGGTCGGACCAGGTGCTCTGAACCTTGTTCCTGCAGCTGGCACAGCCACAGCCAATCGCATCCCTCTGCTGCTCCTGCCCGGTGACACGTTTGCCACCCGCCAGCCGGACCCGGTTCTCCAGCAACTCGAATTCCCGAATTCCATGGCCATCACCGCCAATGACGCATTCAAGGCCGTCTGCAAGTACTGGGACCGCGTCCAACGCCCAGAGCAGCTGATGTCAGCTTGCATCAATGCCTTCCGGGTTCTGACCGACTGGGCTGACACCGGTGCAGTCTGCATCGCGATGCCGCAGGATGTCGAAGGTGAAGCCTATGACTATCCTGAATACTTTTTCCAGAAACGCGTCTGGTACATGGACCGTCGTCCTATCACCCAGACCGCCCTTGACCGCGCTGTCGCGGCGATCAAGACTGCCAAACGCCCGCTGCTGATCTGTGGCGGTGGTGTCAAATACTCTGAAGCCTGGAATGAACTGAGTGCTTTCGCGTCTGATTTCGGCATGCCGATCGGTGAAACCCAGTCCGGTAAAGGTATCGTGGCCTGGGATCATCCTTGCAATGCCGGTGGTCTCGGCCTGACCGGCACCTCGGCCGCCAACAAGCTGGCCAAGGAAGCGGATCTGGTCATCGGTGTCGGCACCAAGTTCATGGACTTCACCACCTGCTCCAAATGGCTGTTCCAGGATCCTTCGGTCCAGTACATCAGCATCAATGTCGGCTCGATGGATGCCCACAAGATGGACGCCATCCCGGTCATCGCCGATGCCAAGGTTGCTCTCGAAGCAATCAGTGCCGAGCTGAAGCAGGCTGGCTACAAGTCCGCCTATGGTGCGACCGAAATCGCCAACACGGTCGCCGAGTGGACAGCCGAATGCGACCGCCTCTTTGCCCTGACTCGTGACGATGGTCGTCTGGCCACTTCCCGCATCCTGGGTCTCCTCAACAAGCACCTGCGTCCTCAGGATGTCATTCTGACCGCCGGTGGCTCCCTCCCCTCTGACCTCCAGCGTGTCTGGCGCTCCGGTAATCCGGGCACCTACCATGTGGAATACGGCTTCTCCTGCATGGGTTATGAAGTCTGTGGTGCTGTCGGTGCCAAAATGGCCGTCGGCGAAGACCGCGAGATTTATGTAGTTGTCGGCGACGGCAGCTATGTCCTGATGCATTCCGAACTGTACACGGCTGTCCAGGAAGGACTCAAGATCAATGTCCTGGTCATCGACAACAGCGGCTGGGGTTGCATCGAGAACTTGCAGAACAACAATGGCACCCCGACTTTCGGCACCGTCTTCAAGGCAAGAAACCCCGCCACCGGCCAGCTCGACGGCCCCAATGTCGTCGTCGATTTTGCCAAGAACGGCGAAAGCTATGGCGCCAAAGGCTACAACATCTCCACTGAGGCTGAATTCCTGGCTGCCCTTGAAGATGCCAAGAAAGAAACCCGCCCCTGCGTCTTCGACATCAAGGTAGCCCCTGGCACGATGACCGGTGGTTACGGCGGCTGGTGGCGCGTTGGCGTGGCCGAAGTCTCGACTCGCCCGTCTGTCCAGAAAGCCTATGCTGACCACGTCGAAGAACTCCAGAAAGTTCGCCAATACTGACCTGTTTGTTTGGATTTCGAGCCGGCCATGCACCAAGCAGGCATGGCCGGCTTAAAAAGAAAAGGAGAATCACCATGCTCGATCCGAAAAAAGTCAAACTCGGCATTGCCCCCATCGGCTGGACCAACGACGACATGCCGGAACTTGGCAGCGAAAACACCTTCCAGCAGACGATCAGTGAAATGGCTCTGGCTGGCTTCACTGGCTGTGAAATTGGCAGCAAATATCCCCAGGACAAAGAAGAACTGAAATGGCATCTGGACCTTCGGGGCATGACCATCTGCAATGCCTGGTTCTCCTCGATGCTGACCGCTCCCAATGTCCCTTACGAAGAAACCATCGCGGCTTTCCGTGCCCATGCCGAAAAGCT
>JAQUEY010000189.1 GCA_028684955.1 Eubacteriales bacterium | reverse complement strand
AAGCCGCTGTCCGGCGAAAAGGCGCTGGCGGCCATGAAAGCATAATCAATGTTGAGGGATTTGACATATTCGGTGGCGTTGAAGCCGGTCAGGGTCAAGGTCTCGCGATTGAGCTGGCCACCGGTGAGATTGACTTTGATGTTGGCATTCTTAGCCAGCTCCAGAGCGATGTTTGGCGCCGGGGTGAGGACGAACAGGCTGATGTCCGTGAGGCGCTGGGCAAAAAACATGCAGGTGGTGCCGGAGTCGATGTAGATCGAACGGCCTTCCTCGACCAGGCTGGCTGCCTTCTCGGCGATCGCCATTTTGGCGCTGGCATTGGTCACCTGGCGCTGAGTGTAGGCGGCCTCCTTGATCATGGACAGGTGGGCCATGGACTTGGCACCCCCGCGGGTGCGCACGACCAGTCCCTGGCGTTCCAGAGTTTCGAGATCCCGGCGCAAGGTCATGCTCGAGACATCTGGGAAAAGCTCGGCCAGTTCGCTGAGATGGATTTCGCCCCGTGACTGGATCGTCTGGTTGATGGCATCACGCCGGTCTGTTGGCATACCCGTCCTCCTCGCCGGACAGATCGATCGTCCGGCCCTGCAAATCAGGCGGTTCAGGGACAAAAAAGCTGCTGGTTACAAGCAAAAATCAATGTCACAGAATCCCTGATTTAGGTATAGATAATTTCCGTGTAAAAATCAAGTGTGATTTTTGCTGGAAAATCGCAACTTCCCAACAACAGGTGCCAAGTTGGAACAACAGTCGAAAAAACCGGAGAGGACTGGAAAAAGGCGCTTGAAGTCACTTTTACCAAAATGCAATGTGGTCTGGATTTTTGACGGATGTCAAAATTGATATGAAAAGTTTGTTCAATCAGGTGTTCACAATGAACATTTGTGATGATATAATCAGACACAGAAACAAGAAGCAAGCGTTTACGCTTTTCATAATCAAAGGAGGATTCTTTCATGAAGACGACAGCTGTCCGCCTGTACGGCAAAGGTGACCTACGCCTCGAATCGTTTGAACTGCCACCGCTGAAAGATGGAGAGATCCTGGCCAAGATCATTTCCGACAGCATCTGCATGTCTTCGTACAAGGCGGCCATGCAAGGCTCTGAACACAAACGCGTCCCGGACGATATCGCGACCAACCCGGTCATTATCGGACATGAATTCTGTGGTGAGATCCTCGAGGTCGGTGCCAAATGGTCTGGCCAGTTCAAACCGGGCCAGCGCTTTGCCATCCAGCCGGCGATCAACGACCCGGCCAACGTCTACGCTGCCCCCGGTTACACTTTCCCCCATATCGGCGGCGATGCCACCACCATCATCATTCCGGAAATCGTCATGGAGCGTGGCTGCCTTTTGAATTACGAAGGTGACGCTTTCTACTTTGGCTCCCTGGCCGAGCCGGTTTCCTGCATCGTCGGTGGTTTCCATGTCAATTACCACACCAGACCTGGCAGCTATGAACACGTCATGGGCATTGTCGAGGGCGGTAACATGGCCCTGCTCGCTGGTGTCGGCCCGATGGGCCTCGGTGCGATTGACTATGCCATCCACAACCCCAGGAAGCCGAAACTGCTCGTCGTCACTGACATCGATGACGCCCGCCTGGCTCGTGCCGCCTCCATCCTGACCGTCGAAGAGGCCGCGAAAAACGGCGTCAAGCTGGTCTATGTCAACACCAGCGGTGTCGCGGATGTGCCGGCTTACCTGATGAGCCTGACCGAAAACAATACCGGCTATAACGATGTCTATGTCTATGCCCCTGTCTCAGCAGTGGTTGAGCAAGCCGACAAGATCCTGGCTTTCGATGGCTGCCTCAACTTCTTTGCTGGCCCGACCAATCCGGAATTCTCCGCCCAGTACAATTTCTACAATGTCCACTACAATGCAACCCATGTCGCCGGCAACAGCGGTGGCAACACCGACGACCTGATCGAATCGATCGATCTCATGTCCCGTGGCCTGATCAACCCCTCTGCAATGATCACCCATGTCGGCGGCCTCAATGCTGTCGCCGAAACCACCCTCAACCTGCCGAAAATCCCCGGCGGCAAGAAACTGATCTATACCCACATCCATTTGCCCCTGACAGCGATCGCTGATTTTGCCGAACTCGGCAAAAATGACCCGATGTTCAAGGGTCTGGCCGAGATCATCTTGCGCCACAATGGCCTCTGGAATCCGGAAGCGGAAAAATATCTCCTGGCCCACGCCCAGGCCCTTGAATCCTGAGAAGAGACTGCATTCAGATAGCCGGTCCGGTTGCCCTCCCTCCTCTGGGCAGCCGACCGGTGCCCTCGAAAGGGCAAGGAGGATACAAAACCCATGATTGATTGGATCGAACAAACCGGTGGGCAGAACAGTGTCGCAACGCGGCTTGCGCCAGTGATCCGCTCGCTACTCAAAGAAACAGATTATCCTTTGATACGATACATTCCTGTTGGCGAAACAGCCGCTGCGGCCTCTTTTGCTGTTGATGCCACAACCGCGTCCAGCTTTGTGGACTTGATCGGCCAGCTGAGAGCGGCAAAGCCCACAGACCGGCCTGTCACCAGTGTCATGGTCAATGGCATCGGCACGTTCATTGCCCGTCCTGCTGACACAAAGAGTCAGGGCAAGCGTTTACATGGCAAAATCGTCCTGGTCACCGGTGCCGCCCAGGGTTTTGGCGAAGGCATCGCCCGCGAATTGGCTGCCGCAGGCGCACACCTGGTCATCGCCGACCTCAACCTCGATCAGGCCCAAGTCGTTGCCGACTCCTTGAATAATGAGTTTGGCGAATCTGCCGCCCGGGCCCTGAAAGTCGACGTCGGCAGTGAAGAGTCGGTCCAAGCCTTGATGGAGACCATCGCCCTCGAGCTCGGCGGCCTTGATCTTCTGGTCAGCAATGCGGGCGTCCTGCGGGCCGGCGGCCTCGAGGAAATGACCCTGGCTAATTTCGATTTCGTCACCAAAATCAACTACACCGCGTTTTTCCTGGTTACCAAATATGGTTCGCGCATGATGAAACAGCAAGCTGCGTTCGATCCGGATTTTTCGGCCGACATCATCCAGATCAATTCCAAATCCGGACTCGAAGGATCCAACAAGAATTTCGCCTATGCCGGTGGCAAATTCGGCGGTATCGGCCTGGTCCAGAGCTTTGCCAAGGAACTCGTTGATGACCGGATCAAGGTCAATGCCATTTGCCCGGGCAATTATTATGAAGGACCGCTGTGGAGCGACCCGGATCGCGGCCTGTTCGTCCAGTACCTCAAAGCAGGCAAAGTTCCGGGTGCCAAGACGGTCCAGGATGTGTATGATTTTTATGTAGCCAAAGTTCCGATGCGCCGGGGCTGCTCGCCGCGTGATGTGACGAAAGCCATCCTCTACTGCGTTGAGCAGGATTACGAAACCGGCCAGGCCATCCCTGTCACAGGCGGCCAGAACATGCTCAAATAGGAGGACATATCCATGGCAACACCCATCATCATGCCCCGCCAGGGCCAGTCAGTCGAAAGCTGCCTGATCGGCAAATGGCACAAACAAGTTGGGGACAGTGTCGCAGCAGGCGACCTGCTGTTCACGTATGAAACCGATAAAGCGACCTTTGACGAAACAGCCAAGGTCTCCGGCACGATGCTGGCGATTTTTGCCGCCGAGGGCGACGACGTGCCCTGCCTGCAGAACGTCTGCGTGATCGGCCAGCCGGGCGACAGTTTCGCCCAGTTTGACCCAAGCGGCGCAAGTGCCGCTGCAGCCCCTGAAACCGCAACACCCGTTGCCGCAATTCCTTCAGCAGCTCCCTCTGCTCCTGCGGTCTCAGCCGGTGACCTCCCCGCCGGTGAGCCGCCGGAGAAGATCAGCCCCCGCGCCCGTGTCCTGGCCGAAAAGAGCGGTGCGGACCTGCGGCAGGCGATGGCCACCGGCCCTCAGGGCCGGGTGATCGCCCGTGACGTTGAAGCCCTGGTCGCTGCTGGCAAAGTCTCGACCGGTGCGGTCGGCACGGCCTACCCGGCTGGGCTTGCCGGCACCGGACTCGGTGGCGCCGTCAGCATCCAGGACCTCTCGGCTCCTGTCGCCGCCGCAGCCCCTGCAGCCACCCCGGTCGCTGCAGCCGCCGTTGCT
>JAQUEY010000003.1 GCA_028684955.1 Eubacteriales bacterium | reverse complement strand
CCTCGGTGCGGACCTTTGCCGGGCGATGGCGGACATACGTACTGGTTTGGCGGCCCTCGGGAGCCGGGTCGATCTGGAGTGCCAGGAGATCTTTGGGGACGTTGACCAGGACTGGGCCGGGACGGCCCTCGGTGGTCAGCTGCCAGGCTTCTTCGAGAATCGGCAGCAGATCATTGGGATCCATGACAAGATAATTGTATTTGGTGATCGGCTGAGTGATTCCGGTGATGTCAGCCTCCTGGAAAGCATCGGTGCCGGTGGATTTGCGGGCGACAGCACCCGTGATGGCCAGGATCGGCACTGAGTCGAGCATCGCGTCAGCCAGGCCGGTGACCAGGTTGGTCGCACCGGGTCCGGATGTGGCGATGACGACACCGGGGATACCAGTGACCTTGGCAAAGCCCTCGGCTGCGTGGATCGCGCCTTGTTCATGGCGGACCTGGACATGCGGGAATCCGGCATTGTAGATGGCATCATAGAGCACGAGCACGGGGCCGCCCGGATAGCCGAAGGCATGATTGACACCCTTGTCGAGCAGGAATTTGACGATCAGATCAGCACCATTCATGATTCATCCTCCTTGCCATTGCGGCGCAGGCGGGCACCCACACTGCTGGCGATCACCTGGGACTGGTAGCGGTTCAGGACACCGCGCAAGTTGCGGTCCGGCTGCGGTGCCGGCTGGCGCAAAGCCAGTTCTTCATCAGAAACGAGCAATTCGATCGTGCGCGCCGGAATGTCGATCCGGATCCGGTCGCCTTCCTGGACGTAGGCGATCAGGCCGCCGTCGGCAGCTTCCGGACAAACGTGACCGATTGAGGCACCGCGGGAAGCGCCGGAGAAACGGCCGTCCGTGATCAGAGCGACGCTGTTGTCCAGTCCCATGCCGGCCAGTGCACTGGTGGGCGTGAGCATCTCACGCATGCCTGGGCCGCCTTTGGGGCCTTCGAAACGGACAACAATGACGTCGCCAGGCTTGATCTGGCCACCAAAAATGGCTTCTGCCACTGCTTCTTCACTGTCAAAGACACGGGCAGGGCCTTCATGCTGCATCATCTCTGGCAAGACAGCACCTTTTTTGACCACACAGCCGTTCTTGGCCAAGTTGCCCTTCAGCACGGCCAGGCCACCATCGACTGAATATGGATTGTCAATCCGGCGGATGATGATGCCATCCGCGCCAAACGATCCAGCCAGGCGATCCTCGAGCGGACCGCTGACCGTCAGGGCATCCAGTTCAATGTGATTGCCCTTGACCAGTTCGGTCATGACAGCCCGGATACCGCCCATTTCATTGAGGTCCGAGATGTAGTGGTCGCTGGCGGGATTGAGCTTGCACAGCTGGGGCGTCGCAGCACTGATCAGGTTGATTTCATCCAAGGTCAGGCTGTAGCCAGCTTCACGAGAGATCGCCAGCATGTGCAGGACGGAATTGGTCGAACCGCCGAGGGCCATGTCCATGCGCAGGGCATTGCGCAAGGCTGCCGGAGTCATGATGTCAAGCGCGGTCACGCCCGACTCGTAGAGATCCATGATCTTTTCACCAGTCATTTTGGCCAGGCGGATACGGTCGGAGTAGACGGCCGGGATCGTACCGCTGCCAGGCAGGGCCAGGCCCATCGCCTCGGTCAGGCAGGCCATGGTGTTGGCCGTATACATGCCAGAGCAGCTGCCGCAGGTCGGGCAGGCTGACATTTCCATCGCAGTCAGCTGGGTTTCGGTCATTTTGCCAGCGGCATGGCTGCCAATCGCTTCAAAAACATTGCCGAGGCCGACGCGGTCACGGCCGACCTTGCCCGGCAGCATCGGGCCACCGGTGACAAAGATGCTCGGGACATTGAGCCGGGCAGCAGCCAGCAGCATGCCAGGGATGACCTTGTCGCAACTGGGAATGAAAACGACGGCGTCGAACTGGTGGGCCATCATCATGATCTCGATGCTGTCGGCAATGATGTCACGGCTGATCAGGGAATATTTCATCCCGGCATGGTTCATGGCGATGCCATCGCACACTGCGATCGCCGGGAATTCGAATGGGACGCCGCCAGCATTGCGAATGCCAGCCTTGACAGCATCGGTCAAGGTCCGCAGGTGAATGTGGCCAGGGACAATTTCGTTAAAAGAATTGACGACGCCGATGAACGGCTTTTTCATTTCACTTTCGGACAGGCCGAGGGCATAGAGCAGGGAACGGTGGGAAGCACGGCCGGGGCCTTTTTTGATCGCATCACTGCGCATAGGATTCACCTTCTTTGTTATTAAGATTGATTCATTATAGCATAGCTGACCGGATGGCTTGCCGCCCGGTCAGCTGGTGGACATGCATCTGATGAATGGTTAAGCCAGATCGTACTCAGCTCATGCGTTTGCGACAGCCTCGACGACCAGGCGGGTCATTTCACGGGTGCCGACGCGCTTTTCGGTCGAGCTGCTGCCAACATTCTGGACGATGTCGCCTGTGCGATAGCCATCGGCGAGGACCTTGGCCACGGCAGCCTCGACAGCGTCTGCTTCGGTGCCCAGGCCGAGGGAAATACGCAGCAGCATGGCGGCGGAGAGGATTGTAGCCAGCGGGTTGGCTTTGTCCTGGCCAGCGATGTCCGGGGCAGAGCCATGAACGGGCTCATACATGCCAGGTGTGCCGGGTTTGCCCAGCGAGGCTGAGGCAAGCATACCGATCGAGCCGGTGATCATCGCCGCTTCGTCCGAAAGGATGTCACCAAACATGTTGGTTGTGACGATGACGTCAAAATCCGAGGGGCGCTTGATCAGCTGCATAGTCGCATTGTCTACGTAGAGATGATCGAGCGTGACCTCCGGATACTCCTGGCTGATCCGGATCACGGTCTCGCGCCAGAGACGGGAGCTCTCGAGGACATTGGCCTTGTCGACGCTGGTCAGGCGCTTGCCACGCAGCATGGCCTGTTCGAAACCGACACGGGCGATGCGTTCGACTTCCATGATGCTGTAAGCCTCGGTGTCATAGGCCTCCGGTCCGTTGGGTCCTTCGCGGCGGCCGCGATCGCCGAAATACATGCCGCCCGTCAGTTCACGGACGATCATGACATCGATGCCGGCTGCAGCAGTCTCCGGATGGAGCGGACAGGCTGCAGCCAGGGCCGGGTACAGGACGGCCGGGCGCAGATTGGCGTAGAGGCCCAGCTCAGAACGCAAACCCAGAAGCGCACGTTCAGGGCGTTTGTCTCCCGGCAGGGTATCCCACTGCGGACCACCGACGGCACCCAACAGGACGGCGTCGCTTTTTTTGGCGGCGGCGACAGTGGCAGCCGGGAGAGGTTCGCCTGTGGCGTCGATGGCAATGCCACCGGCGAGCAATTCGGTGTAGGCAAATTCATGTCCGAAGCGGACAGCAATGGCGTCAAGGACTTGACGGGTGCCGTTGACGACCTCAGGGCCGATGCCGTCGCCGGGGATGACTGCGATTTGATACTTTGCCATAGAAAATTGTCTCCTTGATTGTCTGGTCTGTGAATGTGTGGTGGCCGGTTACTTCAAGTCAAGCTGCTGGCGCATCAGTTTGTATTCCAGAGAATCGACCAGAGCCAGCCAGGATGCCTCCAGGATGTCGGTCGAAACCCCGATGGTGTTCCAAGTGCGGATGCCATCGGTGGACTCGATCAGGGTGCGCACGGTCGAAGCAGTCGCTTCATGGTTCAAGACACGGACCTTGAAGTCGGTCAGGCGGACCTGGGTCAGTTCCGGATAGAAGACTTCCATTGCCTTTTTCAGGGCGCGGTCCATGGCATTGACAGGACCTTCGCCTTCGGCAGCGGTGACTTCCTCAACACCATCGACGAGGATCTTGATGTAAGTGAAGGCGCTGTAGGCGCTGGTCTGGGGCTGCTCGATCGTGATCCGCAGCTTTTCCAGCGTGAAAAAGGGCTGATACAGGCCCAACTCCTTGCAGACCAGCAATTCCTGCGAGGCTTCGGCGCCCTCGAAATGGTAGCCCTGGTGTTCGAGCTCTTTCATGGTGTGCAGGACCCGGGCGACCTCTGGAGCGTCCCGGCTGATATCCGGCTTGATCCGGCGGATGATATCCAGGATAGCCGAGCGCCCGCTGATTTCGGAGAGCAGGAAGCGGCGAGCATTGCCAACAGCCGTCGGTTCTATGTGTTCAAAGGTCTTGGCGTTCTTCTTGACCCCGTCGACATGCATGCCGGCCTTGTGCGAGAACGCTGAGGTGCCGACAAAGGGTTCGCCGTTAGGCAGCTGGATGTTGGTGATTTCGGCAATTGTCCGGGCCACAGGCGTGAGAAGTTCCATCCGGTCGGCGGGAATACATGGGTAGTCATATTTGAGCTGCAAGTTGGGGATGATGGTCGACAAGTTGGCATTGCCGCAGCGTTCGCCTATGCCATTGAACGTGCCCTGGACATGGGTCGCACCGGCAAGGACGGCAGCCTGGGAATTGGCCACAGCCATGCCGCTGTCATTGTGGCAGTGAATGCCGATCTGGATGCCCGGCAAGGCTTTTACAACGGCGGCTGTGACAAAACCAACCTCGTCGGGCATGGTCGCTCCGTTGGTGTCACACAGGACAGCACACAGGGCACCGCCATCCTGGGCTGCCTTGAGGCAGGCGACAGCGTAGTCCGGGTTGGCCCGGTAGGCTTCGAAAAAATGCTCGGCATCGAAGATGACATCGCGGCCCTGGGCGCGCAAGTACTCCGTCGTCTCGCGGATCAGAGCCATGTTCTCCTCATTGGTGCAACGCAAAATGTCGCGCACCTCGAGTTCCCAAGTCTTGCCAAAAATGACAATCGTGCCGGTCTGGGCAGACAGCAGGTCAGCAAGGCCGGTGTCTTCTTCAGGCTTGATGCCCTTGCGCTTGGTCGGGCCGAAGGCGACCAGTTCGGTCTGGTCCATCACAGGGCGCTTGTCGTTGAATTTAGTGAAGAATTCGCGGTCCTTCGGATTGGAGCCAGGATTGCCAGCCTCAATGTAGCGCACACCGATGGTCACGAGATTTTCGAGGATCTGGAACTTGTCATTGACAGAAAATGAGACACCCTCCATCTGGGCGCCATCGCGCAGGGTCGTGTCAAGTATTTCAACAACGGGTTTTGCCAAAGATCTCTCCTCCTTTTCCAGGCATCTGGTCCGTGCCGGAAAAATTCCGGCGCGGGCAAGGTGTCGCAAGGTTATTCCAGAATACCCTTTGCCCGGACAGGGGGCAAGTTTTCCTCGGCCCTTTTTCTTCACGCTTTCTGCCGAAAACTGGTCCTGGGACGAGTGGATATGCTATACTGGCGGCGCATTCGAGCTTAGGGAGAACATCAAGATTCAATGAGCCTTCTGTCGCTGCACTCTGTGGAAAAATCGTATTTCGGCCGCACCGTTCTGGGCGGGGTCTCGCTTCGGATCGACCGCGGGGACCGCCTGGCTTTGATCGGTGAAAATGGAGCTGGCAAGACCACCCTGCTGCGCCTGATTACAGGCCAGGAAAAACCCGATGCCGGCCAGGTCATCCGCCCCGCCACCGTCGTGGTTGCCTACCTGAGCCAGCATGTCGAGGAGATCTGTGACCTGGAGAGCCATCCCCTGGCCAACCAGGAACTGTCCGCACTCGAGGACGACATGCGCCAGCTCGAGCACGAAATGGCCGTAGCCCCGGGGGACCGGCGCCTGATGGCGCGCTATGCCGACTGCACGGCCCGTTTCGAAGCGCTCGAAGGCTACGATTTCCCGCGCCGGATGCAAGAAGCCCTCGATGGGCTGGGCTTGTCCGGCGAAGCGCTGACCCGCCCGATGTCCACCCTTTCCGGCGGTGAACGGATGCGGGTCGCTCTGGCCCGGATCCTCCTCATGTCACCGGACGTCCTGCTTCTGGACGAACCGACCAACCACCTCGACGCCAGTGCGCAGGAATGGCTTGAAAGCTATCTGAAAAGTTTCAAGGGCGCCGTCCTGCTCGTTTCCCATGACCGCGCCTTCATCGACCAGGTTGCCAATGAAGTCGCTGAACTGTCGCTCGGCCAACTGACCGTACGGCCCGGCAATTACACCGCCTACAAAGAGATCCAGGCCAGCGAACAGCTGACTTTGTCGCGCACAATCCGGCAGATGGAAAAAGACCTCGCCCATCAGGAAGCGGTCACCCAGACCATGCTGTCGCACCGCAAAATGGCCAGCTATCATGCGCGGGAAAAAGTCGTTGCCAAACTGTCGGCTGAACTGACCGAAATCCGCGACCGGGCACGCCTGCACCAGACCCAGCTCAAATTCAATTTCCTGCCGGTGCAGAATACCGGTGACCCGGACAAGCAGCTGCTCCTGGCCAGCGACCTGGAAATCCGTTTCCAGGAGCGGGTCTTGTTTTCCGGTGTCAGCTTTGAAATCCGCGGGCGTGACAAGCTCTGTGTCTGCGGTCCAAATGGCTGCGGCAAGTCCACATTGCTGGCGCTGCTTCTCGGCAAGATCCCGCACAGCCATGGTGCCATGCGCCTGTCTGAGAAAACAGTCTTTGGCCACATGGGTCAGCATGTCGAATTTCTCGATGAACAGGCCGGTGTCCTGGATGAGTTGCTGGCCCGTTTTGCCCTCGACGAGGCCGGGGCCCGGAATTTGCTGGCCCGCTACGGATTTAGGGATGTGGATGTATTCAAGTCAATTTCCGTCCTGTCCGGCGGCGAACGTGCCCGGCTCTACCTGTGCTGTTTGCTGCTTGAGCAGCCGGACCTCCTGCTTTTGGACGAGCCGACCAATCATCTCGATATCCATTCGCGAGAAATCCTCGAACAAGCGCTGCTTGATTTTCCCGGAGCCATTTTTGCGGTCAGCCATGACCGTTATTTCATCGACAAAATCGCCCGGCGTGTCCTCGGCTTTGTCGGCAGCCAGGTCCAGTCTTTTGATACATACGCCGAATACCGGACCAGGGCGCGCCAGGAAGAGGCTGCAGCCGAGGCCAGAAGCAAAGACCAAAAAGGGCTGGAGATCCGGGAATCATTCAGCCAGGCAACCGAGTCAGCTGGCGGTCGGGTGCAGAGCCTGAACAAGGCCCAGGAACGGCGGGAGAATGCCCGGCGCAAAGAGCAGATTCGCCAGGCAGAAAAGCGCATCGAGCAGCTTGAACAGGAACGGACTGATCTGGAGACGCTTTTTTCCGGTGCGGCGACGCCTGCCGATTACGAACGGTATGCGGTCGTCTTGCAGGAAATCGACGACACCTACGCCCTCTATCTGGAGCTGGCCGAAGGCTAAGGCACGATCAACCGCAGGGCCTGGTGCCTGACCTTCAGCTCCACCGGCAGTTCACCGCCCCATTCGCCATCGAGGTCAATGGAGAAGGAATCGGATTTCGGGGCGGCTATTATCAAGGAATCTGTCTGGAAATAATCGATTTTCGGGTGGTTCACATGAACACCGTTGACCATCTGGACCAGGAGCGGGAATAATTCCAGGATGTTCTGCGGTTTGACCAGGACGACATCGAGCAGGCCATCGGTCACCGAAGCTTCAGGGGCGAGGTTGCGAAAACCCCCGACACTGCTGGTGTTTGAAACGATGAACAGCAATATCTCCTCATCGATCACCCGTTCCGGCGTCTCGATGTGGACTGGGATCGGCCGGAGCGCCTGTGACGAGAGGTCTTTGGCCCCCTCGATGACATAGGCCAGCGTCCCGAGCACCGTCTTGGCTTCCGAAGGGACTTTGTAGGCCACATCCGTCAGCAAACCACCTGCGGCTACATTGACAAAATAGCGGTCGTTCGCCTGGCCGACATCAATCAGGCGGGTCTTGCCCTGGCGGATCATCCTGGCTACGGCGCTGTCTGTGCGGGGCAATTTCATGGCATAGGCAAAATCATTGACCGTTCCAGCTGCCAGAATGGCGAGTGGTGTCTGGTGCTTGCCGTCCAGAAGGCCGCTGACGACCTCATTGACCGTGCCGTCACCACCAACGACCAGAATCAGGTCAAACTGCCAGTCCTGGTAGTAGCGGGCAGCAATATAGGCATCCCGGGGACCGACCGTGCGAACGACATCGACATCGCTGAACGTGCCATCGGCAAGCAGTGTCTCGGTCAGACGCTCGGCTTTTCTCTGCAAAGTCTGTCGGCCGGATGAGGGGTTGATGATGACGCGTGCGCGCATGGCAGACTCCTGAATTTTTTTGATAGCAGGTTTATTATACCATGCCGGACACCTGAAGAACGAAAGGCTTGCGGCTCAGGCAAGACTGTCCCGCGCTTTGAGCACGGCTTCGGCACAGCGCAGGCCATCGACGGCAGCCGACAGGATACCACCAGCATACCCGGCACCCTCTCCACAGGGGAACAAGCCCTGGCAGCGGCTCTGGAGAGTCTCCCCGCGCAGGATGCGGACTGGCGAAGAGCTGCGAGTCTCCACGCCGGTCAGGACAGCCGTCGGGGCAGCAAAGCCGGACAGTTTTCTGTCCAGCAGCGGCAAAGCCTCACGCAGAGCCTGAACGACAAAGGGAGGCAGACACTGTGCCAGGTCGGCCCAGGTCACGCCTGGGGTGTAGCTGGGCAGGACTTCGGCGGGTCCTGTGGAGGGCTGGCCAGCCAGAAAATCGCCCACCAGCTGGGCTGGGGCCCGATGGTTCTGCCCACCCAGGGTAAATGCGAGCTGCTCGATCTGGCGCTGGAGGTGAATGCCACCCAGCGCACCCGGCTCAGGGAAATCCTCCGGCCAGACTTCGACCAGCAAGGCACTGTTGGCATTGACCTGGTCTCTGGCATGGAAGCTCATGCCATTGGTGACAAGCCCCCCTGCTTCGGATGCAGATGCCACCACCTGGCCACCCGGACACATGCAGAACGTATAGACCGACCGGCCAGAAGGCAAATGGACGGCCAGCTTGTATTCGGCCGGGGGCAAAGCGGGATGCCCGGCTTGCGGGCCATACTGGCTCTGATTGATCTTACTCTGCAAATGCTCAATCCGGACCCCCACTGAAAAAGGCTTGGCAGCCAGCGGGATGTTGTACTTTTCCAGCATCTGGACGATGTCTCGAGCGCTGTGACCGATGGCCAGGATGACATCGCGCACGTTCCAGGTTTCTGTCAGCCTGGTCCCGTCCGCAAGCAGCCGGCTGACGACGATTTGCTCCAGCTTGCCAGTCGGGCCCGTTTCGCCGGATGCGCCTGATTCTAACCCGGCGCCTTCTTTGGGGACTGGCGCACAGACCAGATCATCAAGGCGGGTGCCAAAATGAAAAGTTCCCCCGAGCTGCTCGATGTGCTGGCGGATCGTGGTTACAACGCCGCAGAGCAGATCGGTGCCGACATGGGGCTTGGGTTCGACCAGAATGCTGGAGGGGGCTCCGGCCAGGACCAGCTCCTGAAGGACAGCCTGGCAGCGTGGGTCCTTGAGGTTGGTCGTCAATTTGCCATCGGAAAAAGTCCCGGCACCACCTTCGCCAAACTGGACATTGTTCTCCGGGTCCAGCGGCCCGCCGGCCCAGAACAGATCAACCGCCGTTTTACGACGCTCGACCGGCTGGCCGCGTTCGATGACCCGCGGCTTCAGACCGGCCCGGGCCAGGGCCAGGGCCGCAAACAAGCCCGCCGGACCGCTGCCGATGATCACCGGTCGCCTGGTTTCTGGCAGCTCCGGAAAACAGGGCCCAGGCACAAAGGCGGCCTTGAATGCCGGGATGGCGGTGAGCCCCGTGAGCACGGGGGCGGCCTGGCCCCGGGCAATGGTGTACTGGATCCGGATGTCTCCCTTATGCCGGGCATCGATAGATTGGCGCAAGATAAACCAGGCTCCGAGCTGTCCAGCCGGACAATGAAAGGCCCGGGCAATCGCCCGGGTCAGCTCGGCAGGCGTGTGGCCCAGAGGCAGTCTGACGGAGCAGGTCTTGCCATCTGCCTGGACCTGTCCGCTGCCCATCGGAGGTGCCGGTTTTCCTGGCCGGGTCACGGCTGGAACCTCAGGAGCAGGCGGGCTGCAGATGCCCCCGCTAAAAGGCCACTGGACCAGGCCCACTGCAGATTGAATCCGCCACAATCGCCATCGATGTCCAAAAGCTCACCGGCAGCAAACAGGCCCGGTTTCAGGCGTGATTCCAGGCGATCCGGCAGAAAATCACGGCAGTCCAGACCACCGGCGGTCACTTGGGCCTGGGAGAAATCTTTTGTTCCGGTCACCGTCAGCTCAAGCTGCTTGATGGTCCGGGCCAGGCTTTTCACCTGGCGCGACGACAAGATGCGAACAGGCTGGTCCAAAGCCGTGTGGAGCGCTTCGCGGACGATGAAAGCGCCAATTTTGCGATGCACCAGGCCAGTCAGCAAATCCGGCAGGTGCAAGGCTGGATTCTGGCTGATCCGCTGGGCGATCTTGGTTTCGATGGCACTTTCTGTCCATTCGGGCAGCAAGTCGAGCTGGATCCGCATCGTTTCGCTGGCAGATTCGTGCAGGTTTACACTGACGGTGCGGGACAGTTGCAGGATCGGGATCCCGGAGAGGCCATACTCTGTAAAAAGAACCTCGCCGGATTCCCGGCCGATTTCCTGCGCCCCCAGCATGAGGGACAGGCCGCACTCCACCCGGATACCGGACAAGGAGACCGTTTTACGGCCAGCCGTGGTCAGCTGGACCAGGGCAGGCAATGGTTCGACCAGATGATGACCCAATCGCTGGGCCAGCTGGTAACCGCTGCCATCGCTGCCCAGATTGGGCGAGGCCATGCCGCCTGTTGCCAGGATGACACACGTGGCATCTTGCAGCTGGCCGTCGGCAAGTGAAAGTCGCCAGTGGGGCTCTTTTTCCAGCGGCTGGTTGCCCAGATAGACGGGTTCGACCGGATCCAGGGCCACAACAGTGGTCTTAGTCTGGACGGTGATGTGCAGGCGCTCGATTTCCTGGGCCAGCAAATCCACCACGGCAGCAGCCTGCTGGCAGACCGGATAGATCCGGCCGTCCCCTTCTTCGCGGCAAACCAGGCCAAGGTCGAGGAAAAGGTCCAGCGTGGCACGGACATCATAGCGGTGCAAGGCACCCCGGCAAAACCGAGGGTCCTGCCCGTGATAGGCAGCGGGAACCGCCAGGGCATTGGTCAAGTTGCAGCGGCCATTGCCAGTGGCGAGGATCTTGCGGCCAATTTTGTCATTTTTCTCGAGGATCAGGATTTTCAATGGGCTGGCCTTGGCCGGTCCCGCCTGTTCCTGCCAGGTCCGGGCAGCTGAAATCGCGGCTGTCAGACCGGCTGCACCCCCACCCACCACGACCAGGTCCATTTGCCGCGGCCGTCTGGCGGTCGTTTCTGTCATAGCGGTTTTTGCTTGGCCAAAAGCCTCAGGCAACGGGCAAACTTGCTCAACTCCTCCGGCTGGACCGGCAGCTGTTCCTGCATGACCTGCCCCAGCTCGACCAGGTCTCGCACGTCGCCTTCCTTGAGTTCCACTTCAATCTCATAGAGAGGTTCACTGAGGTCGCCGGCGATGAGTTCACCTCGATCGATGGCCAATTCCAGCAAGGAGTCGCCATAGCCAATGTCATACGTGATGCGCTGGAAACGAGCCTCACACAGGATGATCAGGGGACGTGCCTTGATCAGGCGCAGGGCTTCCTGCAACTGGGAGTCTGGATCGCCCATGCTGGTGGCCTCGCGCTTGAACCAGCCGGTGTCCAGGCCATTCTTGAGGTCTCCATCCCAGTCTTCGGGGAATACGGCGGTCCATTCGAAACGCTGGTGCAGCGCGCTGACGGTGGCCTCACCGGATTTGATCGTCACTTCTGACCGGTCAGCAACCTGGCGCAAGCGCAAAGTCATCTCGCGTTCGGTCAGATCG
This sequence comes from Eubacteriales bacterium, assembly GCA_028684955.1. GTDB lineage: Bacteria > Bacillota > Clostridia > Saccharofermentanales > UBA5734 > UBA5734. The sequence goes on along the minus strand of JAQUEY010000003.1, from coordinate 50,284 downwards.
TGGCGGGGGGTGTCGTAATACAGATTGACCAAGTCTTGTTCCCGGCGCGAATCCGGCATGGCCAGACGGGACAGCAGGGGATGTTCAAGAATCGCAGTCAGCTCAGTAGTGGATTCAAGGCGCAATTTGATTTCGGATTCCAAGTTGGTTCCTCCCAGAGTCAGGCCTTCTGGACCGGGATCGGTCCAGTGGCTGATGCAAGCAGATGTTCCAGTTCATCCAGAGCCTTGGCAAAGACAGACAGGGCATTCTGGACCGGGGCGGAAGTCGACAGGTCGACACCGGCCTTATAAAGCAAATCCAGCGGATAGCCAGATCCTCCCGAGCCAAGGAATTCGAGGTACCGGCGGACAGCCTCCTCCCCTTCCTGGCGGATTTGCTGGCTCAAGGCCACAGCAGCCGAAAATCCAGTTGCATACTTGAACACATAGTAGGCATTGTAGAAGTGCGGGATCCGGCTCCACTCCCAGTGCATGAACGGATCGATCACGACACCCGGGCCGAAGTAGAGGGCCAGGAGATCACGGTACAGCTCTGTCAGGACCTCTGCTGTCAACGGCTGACCGGATTCGGCAGCCTGATGGGCTTTGAGCTCGAACTCGCAGAACATCGTCTGGCGGAAAACAGTCAGGCGGAATTCCTCGAGGAAATGGTTGAGCAAGGCTATTTTCTCCTGGCGTCCCTCTGGTGTCAGCGTGTCGCACTGGTCCATCAGGTGCTGCGACAGCAGATTCTCATTGACGGTTGAGGCAATCTCTGCCAGGAAGATCGGATAATGGGACAGAGCAAAGGGCTGGCGCGATGAAAAGTAGGTATGCAAACTGTGGCCAACCTCATGGGCCAGCGTAAAAACGTCATTCTGCATACCGCTGAAATTCAAAAGGACATAGGGGTGACTGCGGTAAGTACCCCAGGAATACGCACCAGTCGTTTTGCCAGGGGTCTCATAGACATCGACCCAGCGGTCTGACAGGTGACGGTCCAGCACCGTGGCATACTCGTCGCCCAAAGGTCGAAGTCCTGACTTGACCAGTTCGCATGCTTGGCTGTACGAGTAGCGGCGCTGGCTTTCCGAAACCAGCGGCACGTAGGTGTCGTAAATGTGCAGGTCATCAAGGCCCATCAGGCGCTGGCGCAAGCCGAGATAGCGGTACAGGTCAGGCAGTCCGGCATGGACGGCAGAAACCAGGCCGGTCACGGTCTCTTTGGGCAGGTTGTCGGCAAACAGGGCGCCTGTCAAAGTGTCAGTATGGCGGCGGGCGGCAGAAAAGGCGATGTCGGTTTTCACCCGGGTGGCATAGAGGGTTGAAAGGGTGCGGCCGACTTTGGCGTAGGATTCATGGATCTGGGCGAAAGCGCTGGCTCGCACCTCCCGGTCAGGATGCTCGCGCAGCTGGGCAAAACGGCCATGGGTCAGACGGGTGGAAAGGCCCTGCTCATCCGGGAATTCTCCCAGGTCGATCTCCACATGGTCCAGCATCGAGAAGACATCATTGATCCCCTCACTGGCTGGTCCGAAGCGGGACAGCAACGCTTCTTCCGCTTCGCTGAGTGTGTGCGGGCGATTCCGGATGCTGTTGTCGATCAACATCCAAAAATCCGCCAGCGAAGGCGTGCTGGCCTGCCAGTCCAAAAGCAAAGCTGCATCGATCCGGGCCATTTCGGGCAGGATGAAAGCAGTCTGCTCGGCAAATTGGTAATAAAAAGAGGTGATCCGGTCGGTCATGGCCTGATAAGCCGGTAATGTGTTGTCCTCGTCACGGCGCATCCGGGCATAGGCCAGAAGCTCGAGGCACTCTTGTTCCAACAGGTCCGAACCCGAAAGGGCAGCGGCAAGGTTGTCCGGGGATGCGGCCAGCAAGCCGCGCCAGGCCACCAGCTGATCCAGAAGGGGCGGCAATGTGGCAAAAGCAGCCTCCCAGGCTGCATCATCGGAGAAAATATCCTCCAGGCGCCAGCGGTGATTGTCCGGGATCTCGGACCGGCTGGCAAAAGGGGCGTGGGGTATTGTGTCCACCAAGTGCTGCGGATCAGGCTGGTCAGGTTCTCGAGGGGGGTCGGCTGGGGTTTCCATGCTCGCTCCTTCTTTTTGATTTATGGAATCGTCAACCGGCGCACCCCAGTCGAGGTGACGACAGTCAAAGTCTGGGAATCGGTAAACGCCAGGCGGACAATCTCGGCAGCCAAATTGGCGTCCAGGCGCAAGGTCTGGTTTTCGGCATCATAGACAAAGACCCGGGTCGAACTGCCCAGCGCCAGAAGAGTGCCAAAAACAGCGGGGGCCGTGGCAGTCTCGCCGATCTGTGTCCGGCTGCCCAGCTGGCCTGTTCCGGTCAGCGGATACAGCCCCAGTTTACCACTGACGCGCTCTCCCGCCAACACAACCAGCCCGGAAGCGGTTGCTGTGACCGATTCGATCCGGGGCAGGTCGAGGGCAAAGCGCGGCTGGTCAGACGCATAATCGACACCGGTCAGGCGCGAATCACTGCCGATGACCAGCTGCCCAGCCTCATCATATGCCAGGGATGGATAGAGCCCCTGAGCATCGAGGAGGCGCTGGCCCACAGCCTCACCATCGAGAGCAAAGCGCTTGAGCACCGGTCGGGTCACAAGGCCATCGGCATTGACCAGAGCCACATCGAAGGCTTGGCCATCTGGAGTGAACCGGACCGCCAAGACATAGCCGGACTCCGGGAAATGACATTCATAATTCAGATCGCCTGTCGTACTGTCGACGATGGCCACCACGCCTGTGCTATCATGGCGGTCCTCGATCAGGGCTAATGAATGACCGGATCCGAACGCGGCCCCGGTGATCCGGCCTTCGCGGTTGCCGCTGGCGACAAGGCCTGTCTCATCGACGATCACAAAACTCGTACCGTCGCGGTCAGCGGCGAGCACTCGTTCGCTGCCAACCACCGCAAATGGAGACACCATGTCGATTTCCCGGGCATAAATTTCAGTCCCATCAATGGCCAGATAGGAAAGGCGGTTGTGCGTCAGTTTGACGACCCCCTGGCCAAAAGGATACAGGTGCTGGGCTTCAGTCGCATCACAGGCAAACCCGAGCTGGGCAGCAGCTGCCAGATCGATGCTCTCCGTTGCATCGGGCAGGATGGTCTGCTCCGGAACGGAGAGGGCCAGGGCTACTGCGGCCGCGAGCAAAAGGAATGCCAGCATGATCAGGACGACCAGGCTGGCTTTGCTGCGGTGGGGCAGAGTCTCTTTGGGTGGTGTCATGTCGTGGCCGGGTACCCTTTGCTGGTATCGAACACACCGTCCACGGCATGGTCGATGGCATATGAAAGCTGCGAGATGGCAACCAGCAGGCCCTCCTGTCCAACCAGCCCGGATGTAAAAACGTCACGGTGGTTGACATAAAAGCCGGCATAACTGCCATCGATTAAAACGTAATCAGTATACGCATCCCGGGTGACAAATTCAATGACCAGGGTTTTTCCGCCACTTTGCGTCTCCAGATCTGGTTTGAGCGTGTAGGCGATCTGGCTGGTCACAGGTCCGTCCGGGCTAGCCGCCAGGTCAAAGCCATCGATCCGGATCCCGATCAGCTTCTGGTAGAAACTGCTGAACAAACTCTCACCGGTTGGGCTGACAATTTTGGCGTCCTGGCCATCCATCGTCACTACGACGTCTTCATCTGTCACCTTCTGGCCTTCTGTGATCGATAGAACCAGCTCATGCTGCTCGCCTTCGAGGTCAAGCGACACGGACGAGACTTTCCAGATGCTCATCAAGGCCACGAATCGGTCCACGTAGTCGGTCAGCGGCAGATCCACTGCCGTCAAAGCATCCGCCTGGACGGTCATGATCGCTGGCAAGGCAGAGCTGGTCACATAATACTGGCCATTGCCAGCGTTGTCTCCGATGCTGACAACAACCTCCTGGCCAGACAGGGCACCCAGTGCAAACTGGTACCTGGGCTCAGACAGGCCATAGCGCGCCAGGTCGCCGGCATCCAGGTCCACCATGCGCACAGCAGAAAGGTTGAGGATGCTGTTCAGCAGGCTGGTCAGGGTGTCGGTGTTGCCGGGACGGGCGACTGGCTCGGTCAGATTGAAGCTCAGACCGGCTTGCGGGTCTTCTGGGTCCATGGGCGCGATGGCTGTCAAGAGGCTCAGTTGATCGGCCGAGCGGAAAAAGTTCATGCTGGCCAGATCCGTGGTCTTGAGGCCGCCAATGGCCTGGCTCAGGTCAATCAGGTCGGCCAGGGATTGGCTGGACAGGTCCTTGAACCGGCTGTCCACGGCATAGATGCGGGTATCTTGGCTGATCCGCGCATAGGTACCCTTGCCTGAACTCAGATTGCTGCCAAATTCGACGGTTTTACTGCTGCCGTTTGAGAAAACGATTGAAATCGTGCTGGCTGGCCGGTTGAGACCAAAAGCGGCCAGGTCATCTGGATCATCCACGATAACCTCGGAATAGGTTATGGCCAGTGCCGCCTCAGCCAGGTCAGCCAGGCTGGCCTGGCTGATCGGGAATCCCTGGTCTTCGGCCAGTTTCCACAGGATGATCCCCTCGCCGGAAGCATCCTGGGGCCTTTCCGGCAGCAGGGTCAGGTCCGAGTGATTGTTGTGCACGGCAATCCGGGCCACCTCGGCCGGATCGACGGTAAGCAAATCCATCTGAGTCAAGGTCGAGGCAGCAGTGGTTTCGTTGCTCTCGTCACGGCCTGGCAACCGGGCAGACGCAAGCCAGAGCGCAAGCAAGGCCACCAGCACCCCGGACAGGATCAGCAGGTTTCGCAGTTGTTTTTTCATTCAAGTCACTCCCCTGTCTGATGACCTGATCACAGGTTTTTCCGGCGGCGGTAGACCCACAAGGCCAGCACGAACAAGATAGCCGGGATCACCAGGATGACCAGAATGGCAACCAGGCCATTGACCGTGGCATTCCCGGTGGCAACTGCATAGCTGGGCGGTATTTTGGCTTCGATGTACAGGACATCGGAGGCATCTGAGCCAGCTAGCCACTGGATGCTGTAGAAGAATAGGCCGGCATTGTAAATGTTGCTGCCGTACTGATTGATCAGCGCGTCACCAAACACGGAGCTTGATCCAACAACCAGGACACGGGTACTGTCGGTGACCGTGCTGCCGTCGATGTAGCCTTCATGGGTACTGAGGGCTGCCAGGACCTGCAGGCCTGGCTCGGAGTTGGCCAGAGGATCCCCGCCCGTTTCCCGCACACCCTCGCCGGATGTCGTCAGCAGAGGCTCTGTCTGGATGTACGCCCTGCCACTGCTGCGCAGATCGATCGCACGGACCTTGTCTGCAAGGGTGAAGCCGTCAATGGCCTGCTGGGTGATCGATCCGGCTGGAGCAATGGCCCGGATCACATAGGGGTCATCGCTCAAGCGATAGTCTGGACTGCCTTCCCGGATTTTGTCAGAACTCAGAGCCAAGTCATAATCGGCGAGCACCGAATTAAGATTGGGCAATGACTGGGTGCCAAAAGAGGACATCACCATCAGGCTGCCGCCTGAACGCAAGTAGCGGTCGATGGATTCCATCTCGGCACCGGTCAGGTCCTTTTCAGGATCGATCATGACCAGGACCGAGCAGTCCAGCGGCACTGGGTCGCCAGAAAAAAGATCCAGTTCTGCGACCGCGAAATTGTTGTTCTTGAGCAAACCGGTGATGGCTGAAAAGTCGGTTTCGTAGTCGGGCTCATCATGGCCCCGGGTGAAATAGACCGTTGGAGTGACCGGCGACAGGACGGACTGGATGGCTCCCGTCAGGCTCTGCTCTGCGGTCACACCAGTCAGGACAGTCTGGTACGTCTGGTAGTCCAGCTCGGTCTGGAACAAATCCTCATAGCGGACGACTTTTCCTTTGTCTGTGGCTTCGCAGGTAAAGACCAAGTCACCCTGCTGGGCGGCCAGGTAACCGGACGGATCGACCTCAGCCAGGACAGAGGGCGTCCGGTCCGGATCGATGAATCGGACCGTCAGTTGTCCGCCGGACTTTTCTTCGTATTCCTTGAGCAGGGGCAGGATGCTGGCATAGCCGAATGTGGCGGCCTCTTCTTCGCGAAACAGGGCGGTGAGGGTCACCGGCTGGTCCATGTCGGTCAAAATGGCTTCACTGACGTCGCCCAGACTGTACAATTGTCCGGATGACCAATCCCATTTGAGCTTTTCACCCAGCAGCTGGTCAAAGACGATGTTGAACACCAAAAGGATCGCCAGGAAGATGACCGTCATCGAGACGGAAAAAAGTTTCAGAGTCTGGCTTCTGTGGTCTGTGGCAGGTACTTTCATGATGTCACCTCTGGCTCCAGCGTCGTTTTTCAATCAGTCGGTTGGTTAGAAACAGGAATGCGGCGGCGACACTGAGCAAAAACAGGAGCGGCGACAGAGAAAAAATCCCATTGGTCAGGTCTGTGATCCGCGTCATGGGACTGAGCCACTGCAAGGCCCCGGTCACAGCCTGTCCGGCCTGGTCGATGCGGGTGTCAGGCAAGCCGAAGAAATTGAGCTGGGCGAGGAGTGTCGTGACCATCTGGCCAGCCATGGAGGCGATGGCATCGAGCAGCGTCAGCGCGATGATGACGACAAAGGTGATGACGGCTGCGATGATCTGGTTTTCAGTGGTAGCCGAGGCAAACAGGCCGATGGCCAGGAATGCGGCTGCCAGGAACAGGAAGCCCAGGTAGGCGCCGAGGACATTGAAGTCAATCAGGCCGCCATAGGCCAGCGTGACAGCCAAGTGGAGCAGTGTGCCAGCCAGCAGGGTCACCAGCATGGCCAGAGCGGCGAGGTATTTGCCCAGGACGATTTCCAACGTATTGGCCGGAGATGTCAAGAGCAACACCTCCGTACCATTCTTGCGGTCTTCAGCGAATGTGCGCATGGTCAAAAGCGGCACGACGATGAACAGGAATGATTGCATGAACGCGATTTCACCGACCATGTCCTGGTAGGACTGCAAGACACCAGCGGAGAAATACAGGCCGCTGAGCAGCATGAAAATGGCCAGGACAACCAAACCGATCGGGGACCGGAAATACGCCAGGTAATCACGTTTGAAAATGGCCAGGATTCGTGTCATGGCGCTCACCCCTTCTTCCCTTCAGGACTTGCTGATGTCACCTGCAGGAAGATCTCCTCCAGGGTCGGATCCAGTGATTTGAATTCGATGATCGGCCAGCCTTGGCGAGCCATTTCGAAAAAGATCGGTTTTCGCGCTTCAGTTTCTGGCTCAAGTTCAATCTCGAACACCGTGAGATTGCCTGCTTTTTCTGCAAGGACCGCTATGTCGCGCACCCCGGTGAGCTGGCGCAGTTTTTCAATAATCACGCGCGCGGGACCCTCGGCTGTCATGGAGAGTTTGTTGGCCCGGGCCATCTGGCGTGACAGACCCTCAGGGGTGTCAATCGCTGCAATGGTGCCCTGGTTGATGATGACGACCCGGTCACAGACGGCCTTGACCTCGGTCAGGATGTGTGAACTTAAAATGACGGTGTGTTTTTTGCCCAGGTCCTTGATCAGGTTTCTGATCTCGATGATCTGCTTGGGGTCGAGGCCGACCGTCGGTTCGTCCAGCACCAGGACTTCAGGGTTGCCGACCAGCGCCTGGGCTATGCCGACGCGCTGACGATAGCCCTTTGAAAGGTTCTTGATCAGGCGTCCTGCGACATCGGACACTCGCGCCAGCTTCATGATCTCAGCCAGCTGGCGGGTCTGCTCATGTTTCTTGACGCCTTTCAGGTCACAGACAAAACGCAAGTATTCCTGGACCGTCATGTCCAGATAGAGGGGCGGATTCTCAGGCAAGTACCCGATGTGGCGCTTGGCTTCCTGAGGATTTAGAAGGATATCAAAGCCAGCGATTTTAACGGTGCCTGACGAGGCAGACAGATAGCCCGTCAGAATGTTCATGGTGGTTGATTTCCCGGCGCCGTTGGGGCCCAGGAAACCCAGGACTTCACCCTTTTCGACGGTGAAGCTGATGTTGTTGACAGCCTTGACCCCGCCATAATGTTTGACCAGGTTTTGAATCTCGATCATGGGAATTCCTCCGTGGGACGTTCGGTTGCACACTCAGCCACCTGTCTGCATCCAGAAAAAACCTCGCAGGCAGCACGTGGACAGCCGATACGATTATATCAGATCGAATGTGATGGTGCGGCCAGCTTATGTGAACGTTAGCTGAAAATTACGTCTGACGGAAGGACAGCCGGGCTCGGAAAGCAGTTGATTTTTGATCGGCGCGAGAGCCTTCGACCAGAAGGACCCCGTCTGGTTGCTGCGGATCCGCGTGGACAGTGAGATAGGTCCTTTCACCGGGCCGGATTTCCGAAAGATACTGGATATCGATGGCGGCCAGATCGAGTGGCCGGGGGGCAGAGCCTGACAGCTGTCCCGGGCCATTCTGGAAATAGGCATAGGCGGCATCCATGCTCCAGGCGACATAATGGGTGTTGTTGACATGGTGGTTGCGGTCGATTTCGGAAAAATCGGCAAATTTGATCAGCAACGGTTCAGGGGCATTAGCAACATCCCTGTCCGGGGCCGGATCGATTTTGCCGCAGGCAAAGTCGAAGGTTTCCGGAATTTCCAGAGCGACACCCTGCAGGCCGGCAGGGCCCAGGACCACCTCAGGCCGCTGTGGCCGATGGTCTGACTGGCGCGCCACCAGCCATTCCGAGGTTGCCCGGCCAATCGGAGGGGCGTCAGGGGAACCAGCCAGTAACTGATAGTCGCGCAAGAACAAGAGTTTTTTCACGCCGCGGCTCCAGGTCCGGATCCAGATCGGTTCACCCCAGCGAGGCAGGCGATCCAGGCGAACCGAGACCTTGGACAGAAGCCAGGTCAGATCGGCCGGATCCAGTGCGCTGGCACCGATGCCGATCTGTTCTGCATGCTGGTAGGCAGCCTCCTGCATCAGGGCAAACAGCGAAGACAAGTGGAGCTGGTCGGCAAAATCCGTATCGGAACTGCGGATGGCAAAAGGGAATAGTCCGGGTGTGAAGTCAGCTGTCATGATGGTTGTTCCGGGCCTCCACAGCAGCGCGCTCAGCTGTGGCTCCCTGCTCCTCGACCTGCCTCAGGTAGGGCCGGCCGATCCGGATGATGGCAAATCCGATGGCAAACAGGATGATCAGGCCGAGAATCCCGGAGGATGAACGGCCGGTCAGGCCCGCGAGTGTGGCGTAAATGAATGGACCCATGACAGCGGCGAATTTGCCGAAGATATCAAAGAAACCGAAGAATTCGTTGGAACGGTCGGGTGGAACCAGTTTGCCAAAAAACGAGCGTGACAAAGCCTGGATACCGCCCTGGCTGGTCCCGACCAGAATTGCCATGGCCCAGAACAGGCGCGTCGCTGTCGCAACTCCGTCCGGAGCCCCGGATTCGACCAGAATCCCCATGTAGAAGCCGACCAGGCAGATCACCGTGTAGATCCCGATGGCTGCCGTGATCATGTTGATCGAACCAAAACGCCGGGCCAGGCGGCCAAAAGCGATCGAACTGGGTACGGCCACCAGCTGGGTCACCAGCAAGGCCAGGATCATGCCGGTGGAGTCCAGGCCCAGGGTCGAACCATACACAGTTGCCATATGGATGACCGTATTGACACCGTCAATGTAGAAAAAATACGCCAGCATGAAAACCAGCATGGCCCGGTTGGCGATGATTTCCCGGGCTGTCCGGACGATGCCGCGCAAAGCACTGCCGACGAGATCTCTGGCCGGCATGTCGATCGAATGGACCTGGTGGACATGAAGCAGGATCGGCAGGCTGAAACCAGCCCACCAGACGACGCAAAGGCCCACGGACAACTTGACCGCCAGAGTGGCGCCGATGCCAAAAGAAGGGCCAGCGGTGATCAGGAGAATCGAGAGAATGAACGGGATGGTGCTGCCACCCAGGTAGCCCATGGCAAAACCCCAGGAGGAGACCTTGTCCATCCGGTCTGGGGTGGTGACATCGGTGATGAAGGCATCGTAAAACAGTAAAGACCCGGTGAATCCGATGTAGGAGAACACATATCCGAGCAGCATGATCTGCCAATTGTCTGTCAGAGCCATCAGCGAAGTGAAGGCCAGACCAATAAGCAGGAAGGTCAGCAGCAACTTTTTTTTCATACCGTGGAAATCAGCGATGGCGCCGAGCACAGGTGCCAGGACCGCGACCGTCAAGGTCGCAGCAGAAGAGCCATAGCCCCACCAAACATCACCACTGACGCCAGCGGATTTAGCCACACTGGCAAAATAGATCGGGAAAACAGCTGCCATGATGATGGTCGCGTAAGCGGAATTGGCCCAATCATAGAGAATCCAGCTGCGTTCGGTCGGAGTGAAAAACCTGTCTCTTGATTTGCCCATTGCAAAGACCCCTTCCACAAAGACATGATGGTTTAACCGAGGCGGATCCGGCCCGGATTGTATTTACGAAGCTGGTTTAGGATCTTTTCGTCAGGCGAGAGCAAGACAATCACCGGTTTGCCCTTGTAGTCCGTCCGGATTTTATAGTCGACCCCGCGAGAATGACTGGAGCGACAGTCGATCACTGTACCGGTCTTTTCACCCGTTCCGGCTGGCTGTTTATCCAGGGGCTCCATCGAGTCAAATGTACGGGCTGCGCCGGAAAAGACCCGGCGACGCTTGCGCTGGGCAATGATCAAATCGATGTCGAGATCGCCATTGGTGACGGTGTATTCGTATTCGCGGGCAAAGCCACGGAGGAGATAGAACAAGCCATACCCAATCCCGGCCAGAGCCAGGACGCTCAGGCTGCCCAGATAGCCGCCAAACAAGATCACCAGGAACAACAAGACAAGTCCAAGAAGGACCAGACCAGCCATTTTCAGCCGGTCATTCGAGGTCATCCTGGCTTTGACAATCAGTTCGTGAAAGGAATCATCCATCAGAGTCCACCGCCTTCCTCTGCCCATTCTAGCGATATTCGCTGATGAGGGCAACATGGAAAAGCTGGATTTCGGCTGGGGCCAGCCGTTAGCCCTGGATGGATACCGGGCATTTTCAGATCAGCTGCCTGGGGCGCCTTCGATTTCTTTGACAGGATCAAAAGGGAAGGTCTGACCATAGATGAAATCCTGCAGCAGCGGGATCATGCCATTGAAGTCACACAGGCTTTTCCAGACTTCGCCACTGACGTTCTTGTAATAGCCTTCGATCGGGATCTGGAGCTGGGCGATCGGTTTTGTGAGCAAGGGAAGCGATCGCAGGCCAAGAAGGAACATCTCGCGGGTAGTCAGGTTGGTTGTGATCTGGGACAGTCCTACGTGTGCCAGATCGATTTTCGCCTGGGGGCCGGCTTTGAGAGCAGCCTCTGCCAGCGCCTGCAGAACCTCACGCTGGCGCTCCATGCGGGCATAATCACTGTCGATCTTGCGGATGCGGGCATAGGTCACCGCCTGACGGCCATTTAAAAGCTGGATACCGGGCTGTTCGAGCGCAGGTGATGGCTCCGTGTCTGGGAAAGTCTTGTTGACCATGGCTAATTCTTCATTGACTGCCTTCAATTCTTTATCCGAAACATCGAGCGTGACCCCACCGGCAGCATCGATGATTTTTTCCAGGCCAGCCATGTTGACGACGACAAATTTCTGGATATCCAGGCGCAAGGTCTCACTGACCACACGCATGGCCAGGAGGGGACCACCCAGGGCATTGGCAGCATTGATCTTGTCCGTGCCCTTTTTGCCTGGAATATAGACACTCATGTCGCGTTGCAACGATGTCAGCTTGATCTGGCCATGGACCGAATCCACGGTCAGGATCATCATCGAATCCGAACGTTCAGCAATGCTGTCTGATGCAGCATCCCGGTTGTCCACTCCGAGCAGCAGGATATTGGTGATGCCCTTGACTTCCGGCAGCGGATGTTCGAGCGGATCCGAGGCCGTGTCATAGGGCTCCTTGAGCGTCTCGGACGCGTCAAACGTCCGGACATTCTGGCTGACCAGGATCCACAGGCCGCCGCCCAGGGCCAGGATAGCCACCAGAATCAGACTGATGAGGATGAGTCCAACCTTCAGGGCGCGTTTGCCTGGGCTGGCCGGATGCGTGCGGCTGTAGACTCTATCTGTTGTTTGGGATACCGGCTTGTTCTCCGGCTCGATCATGGGTGCAGATGAGCGATTGTTTTTCATGCAGTGTCCTATCAGAAAAGGTTGGTTTTATTGCGAAAATGTAAAGCAATTTGTATATATAATCCTTTTTCCTGATGCTGTCAATAAATAACGAAAAGGCTCTTTGCGGTGATTTGCGGTTATTTGCTGGTTTTCATGAAGAACAATGAACCCGAGGCAACCTTACTCCATGACCATTCTTATTGGAATCCGCTGCATTTATTACATGTCTTTCACGGAAGTTGGATAAAGAGCCAAGAAAAAACCGTCTCAAAGCTTTTCCAGCTTTGAGACGGCTCCAAGTTGAATCATGAGTCAGGTCAGCGGTTGCGGCTGCTGTTCTTAGTACATGCCGCCGCCAGGTCCGCCTGCGGGCATCGGCGGCTCGGGCTGAGGGATGTCGGCAACGACGGCTTCGGTGGTCAGGAGGGTCGAAGCGATCGAAGCGGCGTTCTGCAGAGCGGAACGGGTGACTTTGGCCGGATCGACGATACCGATTTCGACCATGTCGACATAAGCCTCGTTGAGGGCGTCAAAACCGACGCCGACTGGACTGGACTTGACTTTTTCACAGATGACGCTGCCATCAAGACCGGCATTGGTGGCAATCTGGCGAACCGGTTCTTCAAGAGACTTGAGCACGATGCGCACACCGGTGCGGACGTCGCCAACGGTGGTGTCAAGGAGTGCGGCGACTTTAGGCAGGGCATTGATGTAGGCGGTACCGCCTCCAGGGACGATGCCTTCTTCAACCGCAGCACGGGTTGCAGCGAGGGCGTCTTCGATGCGCAGTTTCTTTTCCTTCATTTCAGTTTCAGTTGCGGCACCGACTTTGATGACGGCGACGCCGCCAGACAGCTTGGCCAGGCGTTCCTGGAGCTTTTCGCGGTCGAAATCGGACGTGGTTTCCTCGATCTGGGTCTTGATCTGGCCGATGCGAGCTTTGATTTCCGCTTCATTGCCAGCGCCATCAACGATGATGGTGTTTTCTTTCATGACCTTGACCTGGCGAGCGCGGCCGAGCTGGTCAACGGTGGTTTCCTTGAGCTCGAGGCCGAGTTCTTCGGTGATCACGGTACCGCCGGTGAGGGTAGCGATATCCTGGAGCATGGCTTTGCGGCGATCGCCAAATCCGGGAGCCTTGACGGCGACGCAGGTGAAGGTGCCACGCAGCTTGTTGACGACGAGGGTAGCGAGGGCTTCGCCTTCGACATCTTCGGCGATGATCATCAGCTTGCGGCCAGCCTGGACGATTTTTTCAAGGATCGGCAGGATTTCCTGGATGTTGGAAATCTTCTTGTCGGTGATCAGGATGTAGGGATCCTCAAGCACGGCTTCCATTTTGTCGGAGTCTGTGACCATGTAGGCAGATACGTAGCCGCGGTCAAACTGCATGCCTTCGACAACTTCGAGTTCGGTGCCCATGGTCTTGGATTCTTCAACAGTGATGACACCGTCGTTGGTGACTTTTTCCATAGCATCGGCAATCAGGTCGCCGACATAGGGATCGTCGGAAGAAATTGCAGCAACTCGGGCGATGTCCTGTTTACCAGCCACTTTCTTGGAGCTGGTCTGGATGCTCTTGACGGCTTCTTCGACAGCCATCATGATGCCGCGGCGCAAGATCATCGGATTGGCGCCGGCAGCAATGTTCTTGATGCCTTCGCGGACGATGGCCTGGGCCAAAAGGGTTGCGGTCGTGGTACCGTCACCGGCAACGTCATTGGTCCGAGTCGCAACTTCCTTGACGAGCTGGGCGCCCATGTTTTCAAAACGGTCTTCGAGTTCGATTTCCTTGGCGATGGTGACGCCGTCATTGGTGATCATCGGAGCGCCGAACTTCTTGTCGAGCACGACATTGCGGCCTTTCGGACCGAGGGTGATCTTGACGGTGTCAGCGAGTTTGTTGACGCCACGTTCCAGGGCGTGCCGGGCTTCTTCTGCGTATTTCAGATCTTTGGCCATGAGAGGGTTGCCTCCTTTAGTACTTTTGTTTCGATGTTAGTGTCCAGATGTCATTCAACGATTGCGAGGATTTCGCCTTGCTTGAGAATGGTGTAATCCACGTTGTCGATTTTAACCTCGGTGCCAGCATACTTGCTGATCAGGACGCGATCGCCCGGCTTGACCTGCATGGTCACTTCTTTTCCGTCGACCAGTCCACCGGGGCCGACAGCAACGATTTCTGCGACCTGCGGTTTTTCCTTCGCAGTACCTGGCAGTACGATGCCGCTCTTGGTGGTCTCTTCCATTTCAATCATTTTGATGACGACACGGTCACCTAACGGCTTGATGGTCATGTTTCTTGGCCTCCTTGATGTATCTTTGCTCAAAATGAAATAGGTTAGCACTCAGGTATTACGAGTGCTAATTCCAGTACTGACTATAAAATTGTGCCGCGGATTTGTCAAGAGCTAGCAAGCAAAAGATCAGGAAAGATCAAATCTGCTCCAGGAATCGCGCCAAAAACAGGCCGACCCAGTCAATTGCATAAAATTGCCGGATCAGCCAGGAATCGTCCAAAAGCAAGCCGAGCGATGGGAAATAGGGGGTAAAAAGGCTGGTGAAAAAAATCGCAAGGGCCAGAATCAGGGCCCCATGCAGGGCGCCGACCAGAAGACCCGCCAGTCGGTTGAGTCCACCCAGAACAGGAACATGGTCCAGAGCGGTGGTCATCAGACTGACCAAGGTCTGGATGACCACCGAGACCAAAATCAAAAGGATGATGAAGGTGACTGCTTTAACCAGGTATTGGGCGATGGTTGCAGACAATTGCGGCCAGACATCGATGAAAGGACCTTCAGTTTGCGGGAACTCAGCCAACAGGAAATGCTCGACCGGTGCAGGCAGCTGAAGGTTTGCAATGGCATCTGCCAGGGATGCGGATGCTGGCATCAACGGATAGATGATCTGGTCATTGATTGACTCAGCCAGATCATCGATGAAAGGCAAACTGTCCAAAGCCAGAGCAGTCGGCCCAAGCATCAGGAAAGCAACGCCCAGGGACACCAGAAGAACCAGCAACCGTCCAGCCAAGGTGAGAAAACCACGCTGGAAGCCATTGAGCGCAAACAGGGCCAGGGTGATCAGGATGATGCTATCTGCCAGCATGGATCTGTCCCCCGGGACGGGTCAACCGGCACTCGTTTCAGAAGGCTCAGACGGGTCTGAGCTGGTTGTCAGGGCAGGATCGACTGATTCGTCAGGCTTGGCCGTTTCGAGGATCTTCTTCTCATACGAGGAGGGCAGTGAAATGCTGGAATTCGGGGCACCGGGAATTTCACGGACCTTGTCGAATTCATAAGTCTTGCCGAACATGAACTGTTGCAGCTTGGGAATCATGGCATTGTAATCACACAAGTTCATCCAGATGGTGCCGCTGTATTCACGGAAATCACCGGCTGTGGGAATCTGCATCTGGTCGATGGTGGCATCCATCATCGGCAGGAGGTCGATGCCTAGCTGGATGATTTCGTCTTTGGTGATGTTCGTCGTGATCAGGGGCAGACCTTCATTGAGCACCTTGGTCTTCGTTGCAAGATCGGCTTTCATGAACTGGTCGAGCATGGCCTGGAGGACTTCGCGCTGACGGCCCATGCGGTGATAGTCGTCGTCATACTGGCGGATACGGGCATAGGTGACCGCCTGGCGGCCATCCAGCAGCTGGGAACCGGTATTTTCCAGATAAGCGGCAGGCTCGGTATTCTTGAAGGTCAAATTGATCATGGTCAGCTCGGCATTCAAAGCCTTGAGCTCGGACTCTGAAACATCGACCGGAACTCCACCAACCAGGTCAATGATCTTCTCCATGCCGATCATATTGACCAGGACATACTTCTCAATGTTGAGGCGGAACGTGTCGTTGATGACGCGCATCGCAAGCAGTGGACCACCCTCGGCATTGGCGGAATTGATCTTGTGGATGTTATCTGTCGCGGGAAAATAGACCATCATGTCGCGTTGCAGGGAGGTCAGTTTGAATTTCTTGCTCTTCTCATCGATGGTCAGGATGATCATCGAGTCGGATCGCTCCTCCGGGCTGGCAACGGCTGAATTACGGTTGTCGACACCCAGCAGGAGGATATTGGTGATGCCCTCCTCCTTGGGAATCTCATGGACGAGGGATTCCGTCGGGACATCGTAGATTTCCGGTATGGTCTCGACGAAACCTTCCGGATCATTGTCGATCTTGTTCAGGAAGGTGTTGACGATCAGGACTGCTGCGATACTGACTACCACAAAGATCGCTGCGACTGCCACGGCAATCATTCTCCAGCTGGATGCTCTGCGTCGACGGTAGTTTGCCATTCAATAATCCTCCAGATATAGACAGGTTGTTGATGTATCCTCAAGTACAGGCTTGGAAGGCCAGCATGCATGCAGCAGTAAAAGATGGCAAGAAAAAAGCATGCTGCCTGCACACAATGAGAGGATTATAGCATTATCATTCCTGTTTGTTGCTATTTTTTTCGAATGATTATATGAACAAAATGTAAACTATGCATAAATTGTCACATTCGAGCACTTTAACGATCGTTTATGATTGTTTATTGACAAATTGCCTGTCGAAGCCGAGCCCTCTGGATTGACACTGGCAAAAGGAAAAGGCCAGGTCTCCTTACGGGACCTGCTTGACTGTGTTATGGTAGAAAGGCCATCCGACCGGCCGACCAGACTGGGCCAGGATCGGAAACAGGGGTTTTCAATGGAACGCAGTGAACTTGCCATCACCAAACTGATCATCTTGTACATTATCCGCAGCCTGCCGGCTGTGACTTTGAGCCAGTTGACGGCATTGGCTCTGGATACGCTCTATATGGATTATTTCGGTTTCGCAACGGCCTACGAAGGGTTACGCACTGACCAGATGCTCGCTGCCTCTTTTAGGGATGACGACCCAGCTCGTGATGCGGCCGGCCAGGCTGTCATCCGTTGCGACCTGACTGAACAAGGCAGGGCAATCCTGGAAACGCTCGAGCACAAAATCCCCTCCCCGATCCGTTCCTACCTGGCCCAGGCCAGCACCAGCTGGCAAAAAGACATCCGGCTGGAACGCCAGCTGACCGCCTGGTACGAGCCAGATGGCAAAGGTCAGTACCGGGTCAGCCTGAGCCAGTCTGAAGGCGAGAAAAAGCTGGTTGACCTGGCGCTCACCATCCCGGACAAATCCTTGGCCATGCAGATCTGCGACCGCTGGCAACGCCTGCCGCAAAGCATGTACCTGGGGCTGCTGGCCCTTTTGTCTGATGAACCGGTCCTGCGCCAGGAAACACTCGTTGCCGAAGCAGCCGGTGCTGTTCCTTCGGAGCTGATACAGCAAGAACAACCCGCACGCCGGCCCATGCCAGGCGAGCAAAGCCTTTTGTAACCAGTCGGCCGGCCAGTGAGCCGAGCCACACCTGCCCTGCCAGTGATACGAAACAAAGACCCGGATCGGCAACTTGCAAGCTGTGCAGCGCCGCTCCGGGTCTATTCATTCAGATGATTGTTCCTGCCCTGAGCTCAGCGCATCAGATTGGGCAGCGCCTTGATCTTCTCGCCCAGATCCTTGGCCAGCAGATCCAGCTGTTTGAGGTCTTCTTCACGGGGCAAGCCTTTGACCAAAACTGGGTCAAGGCGTTCAGCCTTGATATTTCCAGTCAAGCTGGTCAGGGCGTTGGTGATCTGTGTCCCCCAGCCAAACGAGCCGATCAGGCCGATGTATTTGACCTTGGGGCGCATGGCATTGGCGACCAGAGCCGCATAGGCCACCCCGGGATGAGGGCCACCGAGGACCGTGGAGGATGCAAACACGACCGCTGCGGCATCGACCAGGTCGGTGATGAAATGGCCAGTTTCGACGGACAGGCTCTCAGTGCTCTCGCCCAGATTGCGACAGACCACGGACAGGCCCTGTTCGGCCAGCTTGACTGCCAGTCTATCCACCATCACCCGGGTGGAATCGTGCATGCTGATGTAAGGGATCGTGACCAGACGTTTGACACTGTCGCCGGCCCAGCGCTCATAGCCACTGAGGATGACCTCCGGATCAAACCAGATCGGCCCATGAGCAGGTGCAATCTGGCGCGGGGCAATCTGGCGTGTCTTGGCAATGTATTTTTGCACATGAGTCCGGTAGGGCATCATGATTTCAGCATAGTAATGTTTGGCAGCCCGGACCTGGTCAGAACTGGAGGTTGAGAAAGCCTTGTTGGGGGTGGAATAATGCGAGCCAAACAGGTCACTGGAGAAAAGGATGTTGTCTTCAATCAAATGGGCCATGGTGTTATCCGGCCAATGGGCAAAGGGAATCATGTAGAACTGGAGGGTCTTGCCTCCGAGCTCCAGCTTGTCACCTTCGGCTATCTGGAGGATCTTCTCCTCCGGGAGATGAAGGTGGGTCAGGGCCATTTCCTTGACCTTGGCATTGGCGACCACGATGGCATCCGGGAAGCGGCGCAAAACGGCCTCAATCGATCCGGAATGGTCTTGCTCGGTATGGAGGGACACGATGTAATCCAGTTTGGTTATGCCGGTATCAGCCAGATTGCTCATCAGGACATGAGCTTTTTCCGGATCGACGGTGTCGATCAAGGCTGTCTTCTCTTTGCCGACCACCAGATAGGAATTGTAGGTTGTTCCATGAGGCGTTGGCATCAGGCAGTCGAACAAAACTCGGTCGGGATGGATCGCACCGACTTCAAATAAATTCTCGCCAATGGTCAGGAAAGGCATGGTTTTCTCCTTTTGGGCAGACGTGTGCGCACCGGTTGGTTCAACCGGTGCGCCACTATGGATTGGTTTTTAATCTTGAGGGCCGGGCATACTGCCTGGACCTGCACGGACTTGCCGATGAGCAGCCTTGGCTTTTATTCTTCGCTGAACTGGTCCTTGCCGACGCCACACAGCGGGCAAACCCACTCTTCCGGGAGATCCTCGAAAGCAGTGCCAGCAGCGATGCCGTTATCCGGATCGCCCTCGGCTGGATCATACACATAACCGCACAAGTCGCACACATATCTCTTCATATCAGTTCTGCCTCTCTTTCTCTTGAAGTCAAACGGCTAAGCCATTTGACTATTTAGACTCATTATACTGGTTTGAACGATTCTGTGAACACTGCAAATGTTACAGCAATCGTTTACACAGAACAGAATGACGGTTGTCAGCTGTTATTGTTCAAGAAAGAAACCAGAACCGGACGGATGCTTCAGGGTAAAATGATGGATTTTCCCAATTTGGCTAATTTGGGTGAGTAGCGGTAGAAGACCAGTTTGCGGCCGATAACCTGAACGACATCAGCACCGATGGCCTCGCTCAGTTGCCGGGCAAGATCTGCTGGCTGTGCTTCTGCAGACTTGAGAAGGGTAATTTTAACCAGTTCATGGGTCGTCATCATCTCATCAAGGCCTCTGACAACCGCTTCGTCGACGTCACCTTTTCCGATCTGGAAAAGACTGTCGAGCGAATTAGCCTGGCTGCGCAGAAAAGCGCGTTGTTTACTGTTTAGCATCAAGCTCTCCTTTGTGGCTTATTTGATGTATTCAAACTCGAAATCATCCAGGGCGACCAAGTCGCCTTCGGCAACACCTGCGGCCTCGAGGGCATCTACGACACCCTTCTTCCGGATCAGGCGCTGGAAATACTGGAGGGAATCGGTGTCATCGAAGTTGGTCGAGGCCACCAGATGTTTGATCCAGGCACCTTCGACGTGATAGACACCTTGTTCCTTGCGAACCGTAAACAGATCTTGCTGCTCGTACTGGTAGACTTTGTGGGCATCGACGGTTTCGGCCAGAATCGTCTTGGGCAAAGTCTGCAACTGGGCGGCTACATGCTGGATCAGCGGCCGGACGCCCTCGTTGATCGCGGCACACATGGCAAAGACAGGATACCCGCGTGTTTCCAGGGTGCTTTTGAGTTGGCTCAGAACTGCCTCATCAACCATATCGATCTTGTTCAGGGCCACAACCTGAGGCCGGCTGGAAAGACCCGGATGATAGGATTCCAGTTCAGTGTTGATGATTTCGAAATCATTCAGAGGATCACGGCCTTCACTGCCTGACGCATCCAGCACGTGGATCAGCATCCGGGTCCGTTCGATGTGCTTCAAGAAGTCCAGACCGAGTCCGGCTCCGGTATGGGCACCTTCGATCAAACCAGGGATATCTGCCAGGACAAAATGGTAATCATCTACGACCACAACACCCAGGTTGGGCTCGAGGGTCGTAAACGCATAATCGGCGATTTTCGGCCGGGCAGCAGAAACAACAGAAAGCAGCGTCGATTTGCCCACATTGGGGAAACCAACCAAGCCCACATCTGCCAGCAGTTTCAGTTCAACCTGCAAGTTGAACTCTTCACCGGGTTCACCCGCCCGGGCAAAATTGGGAGCTTGGCGGACACTGTTGGCAAACAAGGCATTTCCCGCTCCGCCGCGACCGCCTCGTGCAATGACGACTGTCTGATCAGGTTCCGTGAAATCAGCCAGAATCCGCCCTGTCTCAGCATCTTTGATGATCGTACCCACCGGTACCGGCAGGCGCAGATCCTCGCCAGCATGACCGGACATGTTGCGCCGGCCGCCTTTCTCGCCATCCTCTGCCGCATATTTGCGTTTGAAACGGAAATCCTGCAGCGTCGTCTTGTTTTCGTCGGCATGGAAAATGACGCTGCCCCCCCTGCCGCCACTGCCGCCATCCGGCCCACCATTGGGTACGTATTTGGCGGTATGGAAAGAAACCATCCCATTCCCGCCGTTGCCTGCGCGCACATAGATTTTTGCGCTGTCGATGAACATGTTTGCCACTCCTGTGTGCAAAAAGGACCCTGCCAGGTTAGCTGGCCGGATCCTTTGCTAGCTGTTTCGTAATGCGTCTGAGTCTAGAAGCTCATTCAACCGGATAGACGCTGACTTGCTTCTTGTCCTTGCCAAGCCGTTCGTACTTGACTTTACCGTCGACCAGGGCGAACAGGGTATCATCGGAACCGATGCCGACGTTGTTGCCCGGATGAATCTTGGTTCCACGCTGGCGGACCAGGATATTACCTGCTGTAGCGGCCTGCCCGTCGCCTTTTTTGGCACCAAGGCGCTTGGATTCGGAGTCACGGCCGTTGCGCGTGCTGCCGACACCCTTCTTATGAGCCAAAAGCTGCAGATTGACTAAAATCATGCTCTTGCACCTCCTTTTTGGTGATAGCGGACTTCTTTGATTCTGATGTACGATGGGCCATAACTGGCTGCGATCTGCCGGCAGCCAACTGCCATGGATTCCATCAGGACCCGGGCTGTTTCGAGCTGATGAGGCTGGAGTCTGGACAGGTCAGGCAGTTCACAGCGGATATCGCCGCCAGCCAGGACATAATCAGGTTCCAGACCGGCCAGATCCTGGAGCGAACCGATCACCGTCTGCGCAATGGCTGAAACACCAGCACAGAGAATATCCGATCCGTAGGCGCCATATCCGGCATGGCCAGTCACCGTGAAACGGCGAATCAGGCCTGAAGCAGTTCGGGACAGTTTGATCGTCATCATGTCAAAGTCTTGGTCAATGGCAGGATGCCAGCCGTGTGGGGCGGCAATCTGCCGGAACCATCAAACGTTGATGGCGTTGATGCGGACGCGGGTGTAAGGCTGGCGATGGCCCTTCTTGCGACGGAAGCCCTTCTTGGCCTTGTACTTGAAAACGATGATCTTCTTCTGCTTGCCCTGCTTGACGATCTCGGCTTCGACAGCTGCACCATCGAGGGTCGGGGTGCCAACCTGGGTGCCATTGTCGTCGGAAACCATCAGGACTTCAGAGAATTTGACGGCGTCACCAGCTTCGCCAGCGAGTTTTTCAATAAAGATCTCATCGCCAACCGAAACGCGGTACTGTTTGCCGCCTGTTGCAATAACAGCGTACATGTCGTGTTCCTCCTGTAATCAGTCTCGCTCATCCTCTAGGCATGCCCGAGAGCATTTGGAAAGGCCCGGATAAAACGGTCACCGTGGAATAGTATCACCGGATCGGGTGTGTGTCAAGGGGATGGCAGGGGGGCCATCCGGCTTGTTCAGACATCCTCGCCGGCTATAGCCGAATGCGGAACTCACCGCCGGATGGCCCCCCTGCCTCTGGAAAGGCTTGATTAGGACTTGGCGGACAGGGCTGCTGAGTGGTGCCGTCTTGCGGCTAGGCCTCGCTGCCGCCGATCAGGCGGGCGGCTGCTACTGCGCGCTGCCAGCGGGTGCGCTGTTCATCGCGTTGGTTGCTGGTTTCACCAGGTGTAAAAACATGCCCTTGCTGCCGCAATCCGGCAATCACGGAGAGGCTGGGCCAGAGACCAAGACCAAAGCCAGCCAGAGCAGCAGCGCCGAAAGCAGTTGTCTCGGTCATGGCCGGCCGGTCGACAGGAATCAGGCTGATATCAGCTTGCATCTGCATCAGCAAATCGCTGACGGACGCACCGCCGTCGACCCGCAGAGACGGTATGGAAAAGCCTGCTTCCTCTTGCATCAGGGCCAGAACATCCTGACTCTGGTGGGCAATCGATTCCAGGACAGCCCGGGCGATGTGGGACCGGTTCGTCCCCCGTGTGATGCCACAGATCAAACCACGGGCGTGCATATCCCAATACGGAGCCCCCAGGCCTGTGAAAGCGGGCACCACCTGGACTCCGGCTGTATCGGGCACAAGAGCGGCCAGGCGGTCAATGTCCGGCGCGGAATCGATCAGGCCCAGTTCATCCCGGACCCACTGGATGGCCGATCCAGCGTTAAAGACGCTGCCTTCAAGCGCATACTGGAGACCCTCACCGATATCCCAGGCAACCGTGGCCAGCAGACCGTGATGGGAGAAGACAGGCTGGCTGCCTGTCTGCATGAGCATGAAACAGCCTGTGCCATAAGTATTTTTAGTCATTCCCGGCGAAAAGCACGCCTGGCCAAACAAGGCAGCCTGCTGATCCCCAGCTAGTCCAGCCATGACAAGTCCACCGGGCACCAGTGAAGAATCGATCGTGCCAAAGCGACCAGCCGAGGATATGATGCGAGGCAACATGGCCCTGGGAATACCAAACAGGGCCAGCAGCTCGTCGTCCCACTGGCCGGTCTGAAGATTCATCAGGAGTGTCCGCGAGGCATTGCTAACGTCCGTAACATGGCAGCGGCCTGCTGTCAGGCGCCAGATCAACCAGGTGTCGACGGTCCCCGCCAGGATCTCACCTTGCTCAGCCCGCTGCTTCAGGCCCGGATCTTGTTCGAACAGCCACATCCATTTGGTTGCACTGAAATAGGCATCGAGGACCAGTCCGGTTTTTTGCCGAATCAGCGCCTCATGCCCAGCCTCCCGCAGGCGGGTGCAGATATCTGCCGTTCGCCGGCATTGCCAGACGATGGCTGGATAGACCGGGCGACCGGTCAGGCGATCCCAGACAACAATCGTTTCGCGCTGATTGGTGATTCCGACGCCTGCAATCTGGTCAGGTCCAATCGCATACCTGTTTTCCAGCTGGGCCATGACTTCCAGAAGTGTATCCAGCTGACTGACAAAAATCTCCTCTGGGTCTTCTTCGACCCAGCCTGGATGGGGGTAGGATTGGGTGATGGACTTCTGGCTCGAAGCCAGCATCTGGCCCCTGGCATCAAAAGCCAAGGTCCGGGAACTGGTGGTCCCTTGGTCCAGCGTCAGCAAAACAGGCAAAGTGGGTGTCATGGCATCCTCCAGTCAAAAGATAGATTCTATTTTCTCGTACCATGGAAAAGACCCGCCAGGTGTTTGCATCCGGCGAGTCTTGAGCGGATCTTGATCTGTTGCAAAACTCCTGCTGCTTATACCCCATCAGGGCCTGAAGGTTTAACGTTCAATCCAGAGCTTCTCCGGGCTCGTGCAGCAGCGCCTGTTCAGCGGCCTGGGATTCAGCCAGCTCGAGCGCTTCAAAGTACTTTTTGAGAACCTCGCTGGAGAGCCGTTCCCTGAATTCAGAATTGATCGGATGAACAATGTCCTTGAATTCACCATCCTGCGTCTTGCGGCTGGGCATGGCGATGAAATAGCCGTTCGTTCCCTCGATGACTTTGATATCATGGACGACAAAGGAATTGTCGAAGGTAACAGAGACAATGGCTTTCATTTTACCCTCGCTGCCCATTTTTCGAATGGTAATGCTCGTGATATCCATGTCGATTCCTCCATTCTAGTTGTGTCCTGTCAGCCAGAAACACCGCTGATTCCATCAGCGTTTTACACAAATTATTATACCATCTCCTGAAAAAAATGAACAATATGCTATGTTGGCATTTAACTGTCTGAATCTTGCGGAGGTGCGTTCCGGATGTCTTCACCCGGAATGGCGATTCGGTCAGATCTGTGTTAGGATGTCGTAAGATTCGAGGTAATAGGAGCACGTAGGTCATGGTCGACACAAAAATACCAACTATCCCCGAGCTTGCCTGGGGTTCGAGGATCTATTTCATAGGGATTGGCGGCATCAGCATGAGTGGGCTGGCGGAAATCGCCCAGTCCCTGGGATATGAAGTGTCAGGTTCTGACCGTCAGGCCAGCGAACGAACCTTGTATCTGCAGCAGCACGGCATGCCTGTGTTCGCCGGTCACAAGGCGGAGCAGCTGCTCGATACCAAGCCGGACCTGGTCGTCCATACGGCGGCGATACCAGCAGAAAATCCCGAACTGGCCGCAGCCAGGGCGGCCCAGATCCCCACGGTCGACCGTGCTGCCTTTCTCGGCTGGATCAACCGGCGTTTCAACCAGGTCATCAACATCGCCGGCACCCATGGCAAGACAACCACGACTGCCATGTGCTCACTGATCCTGATCGAAGCTGGCGAGGATCCTACCGTCCATCTGGGCGCTGAGCTTCAGGATTTCCAGACAACCGTCCGGCTGGGTGACCCGCACAAGCTGATGGTCTCGGAAGCCTGTGAATACCAGAACAGCTTCCTGAAATTCTACTCCACGGTCGCCGCCATCTTGAATATTGATTATGACCATGTCGACTGCTTTGCCGATTTGACCGAAGTGATCGAGGTGTTCACGACTTTTGCTGACCTGTTGCCGGATGACGGCCATCTGGTTGTTCCAGCATTCGACCCGCATGTCAGGAGCATGCTCAAGCTGTTGAGCGAACGCCGCGCTCAGCATCAGCGGCCTATGCCCACGCTGCACGCGTTTGGCCTGGAAGGCGATGCAGCCACCTGGCAGGCGCGCAATCTTGAGTTCATCGACGGATTGCCTCAGTTTGATGTCTACTATCTCGACACGTTCTACACTCATCTTGAATTGAATATCCCGGGCCGGCACAATGTGGCCAATGCCTTGGCTGCCATAGCCTGTGCCCATCTGTGCGGCGGCACGCCAGAAGCTGCAGCGACAGCTCTGAATCGATTCCAGGGAGCTGAAGGCCGGTTTACTCGCACTGGGGTCTACCGTGGAGCCCAGGTCATCGCTGACTATGCCCATCATCCGGCAGCAGCGAGGGCTACACTGGCCGCTGCAGCTACCATCCCGCATCGTCATACCTGGGTCGTGTTCCAGCCGCTGACTTTCAGCCGGACCGAGATCCTGTTCGATGAATTTGTTTCTGCCCTCAAGGACTGTGAATGGGTCATTTTTGCCGAGATTTTCAGCGACCGCGAAACCCGGCGGGACTACATCAGTTCACGCCAGCTGGCTGAGCGAATCAACGAACTGGGCGGCAATGCCCAGTTTGGCCGGGATTTTGCCGAGATCAAAGCTGAGCTGGATAAGCGCGTCGGACCGGGTGACCTGATCCTGGTCCTGGGTCCGGAAGACATCCGCAGACTGGCCGACCAGCTGACGGGACGAGAGCACCATTGAGGAACTCCAGCGGCAAGAATGGCATCCCTGCCACTGTCTGGGGAATGCGATAACCCAATCTTTCCAGAAAATGCGAAAAACCCCGGCTGACCTTTGTAATCATTGGTCAGCCGGGGTTTTGTTATGCAAGAAAAGAATCAGAGATCGATGGTGTCTGCCTGGGCAGATGGCTGATCCGGCTCGGGCTGGGTGGCTGCCGGCAATGGCTCGGATGGGGCTTGTTCCTCAACCTTGGCTGGGGTGCTGGGCTGGGGCAAAGGACGGATATCCGGTTTATGGCTCTGGACCAGAGCTTCGAATTCGTTGCCTTCGATCTTCTCTTTCTCCAGCAAAGTTTCGGCCAGTGCATCCAGGAGAGTCCGGGCTTCGCGCAAAATCCTGAGGACATCCGCATAGGATGTATCGATGATCGTTTTGACCTCATCGTCGATGATCCCGGCCAGCTTTTCACTGTAGTTCTGGACATGGCCATAATCCTTGCCCAGGAATACTTCGCCTTCGTTGCCAAAGACCAGGTTGCCCAGCTTCTCGCTCATGCCGTATTTGGTGATCATGTCGCGGGCAATCCCATTACAGCTTTGCAGGTCAGAAGAAGCTCCGGTGCTGATTTCACCAAAAGCCAGTTCCTCTGCTGCGCGACCGCCGAGGGCAATCTTGATCGAGGCAAGCAAGTGTCCACGAGTGGCATAGTAGGTGTCTTCATGCGGTTTGTGCGCCGTGTAGCCACCGGCCCCGCCAGCCGGGATGATTGAGACACGTTCGACCTTGTCCGTCTCGGAAACCGTGCGCAGGACAATGGCATGACCCGCTTCGTGGTAGGCGGTCAGGCGGCGTTCTTTCTCGCTGATGATGCGGCTTTTCTTCTCCGGGCCGATCATGACCTTGAAAACAGCCTCGGATATATCTTCGTACTTGATGACCGTCTCGCCTTTGCGCGCAGCGAGCAAGGCAGCTTCGTTCAGCAGGTTGGCGAGATCCGCGCCGGTGAATCCAGGTGTGATCTTGGCGATTTCACGCAAGTCGATGGTGGCATCGAGGGGTTTGTTCCTGGCGTGGACCTTGAGGATTTCCTCGCGACCCTTGATATCCGGGCGCATGACCGTCACGCGGCGGTCGAAGCGGCCGGGACGCAACAGGGCCGGGTCGAGGATGTCCGGACGATTGGTTGCGGCCATGATGATGACCCCTTCGTTCGGTCCAAAGCCATCCATCTCGACCAACAGCTGGTTGAGTGTTTGTTCACGTTCGTCATGGCCACCGCCCATTCCTGCACCACGATGGCGCCCAACCGCATCGATTTCATCAATGAAAATGATGCAGGGTGAGTTTTTCTTGGCAGTGTCAAACAGGTCACGGACACGGGATGCGCCGACGCCGACAAACATTTCGACGAAATCGGAACCGCTGATCGAAAAGAACGGCACGCCGGCCTCGCCAGCAACGGCTTTGGCCAGCAGGGTCTTACCCGTACCGGGCGAGCCGACCAGCAGGATGCCGCGCGGAATCTTGGCCCCGATTTCAGAGTATTTCTTGGGATTTTTCAGGAAGTCGACGATTTCCTTGAGCTCTTCTTTTTCCTCGTCGGCACCGGCAACGTCCTGGAAAGTCACCTTGTTTTTTGTTGGATCATTGAGCTTGGCCCGGCTGCGGCCGAAGGTCATCGCATTCTTGCCGTCTCCGGACTGGCGGCTGTAGCTGAACCAGATGAATGCCCCCATGCCTACGATCATGACCAGGATCAGAATGATGTTGGCCCAGGCAGTGAAATCGGTCGGTTCCATGTAATCGAAAGACTGGATCTTGCCAGCGGACTTGGCATCCTCGAGAACAGCATAGACATCTGGCATCCACATCGGAGAAATCTGCTTGGTGTAGATAGATGGGGGACCAGATTCGGATGTTTCCGTGACTTCCAGCGTGTAGCCATTGACGACCACCTCGCTCACAGACCCGGAGTCAATTTTGGCAATCAGATCAGAGAGGGAGATTGTCTGGGGCTGGGTCAGGCGTGACATGGTCATCGAAATCACTATGATCACGACCAGCAGCACGAGGTAGAACGACATGCCGCTCATGGATTTTTTGGGATTCATCAGGTTCCTCCTTAGTTGTCATCCCCCAGGACTGAAACGTCCGGGAGATTTCGGTATTTGCCGTCGAAGTCCAGGCCATAGCCGACGATGAATTCGTCCGGGATCTGGAGGCCTGTATACTCGACCATGATTTCAACTTTGCGCCGGTCTGGCTTGTCAAAAGCGGTACAGAGGGCGATGCTGGCCGGATTCCTCGTGCTCAGAAGCTCACGCAGATGCTTTAAAGTCAGGCCGGTATCAACAATGTCCTCCACCACAATGATGTGTTTGCCAGTGATGTCCGTATCGAGGTCCTTGGTGATGCGGACGACACCCGACGTGCGGGTGCCACTGCCATAGCTGGACACCGACATGAAGTCGATCCGGCAGGGCACACCGATGTAGCGGGCCAAATCAGACATGAAAATGAAAGCGCCCTTTAAAACGCCGATGAGGATGATCTCCTTGCCGGCATAATCGTGTGTGATCTGTTCACCCAGCCGGCGGCACATCTGGTCTATTTCCGCACGGGAGATCAGGACACGTTTGATGGTTTTGCTCATGGCTCGATAAGCCTCCTGGTATTTAGTTCCCAAATATTATAGCAGTCTGTCATCCTGAATTCGTGTGTCAAAGGCAACTTTCTGTAAAGAATTTATGTCCGATGAGGGTGTTTTTGTCTGTGAGAAACAAACAATCGGTCCGGAAAGGTCCATGACGACACCTTGCGGCCAGTCCAGATGCCCACGGGCGCGATTTTCAAGGATCAAGTCCCGGGCCAGCTTCAGGTGGCGCCACTCGATGTCGCGATCCTGGCCGCTGATGGTGCGCCAGCACAGACGCAGAAACCGGTTCTGGATCGCCGGATGCTGGCCAGAAAATCCAGCCCGGTCGAATCTGACAGACGGCGGCAAGTCCGGTTCACTGGGCAGAGGAGCCCCGATTGGTTCCTGGACCAAGGTGTTCCAGACTGACCTGGTCTGTTCGACCAGATACGATTCATCCTCACGGACCAGATCAGCCATGCGGGCCAGGCCTGTAGCCGGGTCAAACCCGAGCACGCTCTGCCAGGCAGGTAGTAGCGTGTGGCGCAGCCGGTTCCTGAGGGTGAAAGGGTCATCATTGGAATCATCCAGATGGTAAGGAATCTGCTGGTCTGACAAGTAGTTCAGGATTTCTGTGCGCCGGATCCCCAGGAGCGGCCGGATGAACGGGCCATTGCCGGGCGCCATGCCAGTCAGACCGGCCAGACCGCACCCGCGGCCCAGATGGAGCAGGATCGTTTCAGCCTGGTCATCAAGATGATGGGCCAGGGCGATCCGGATGTAGTGCAAATCGGGGCGTTCGGCCTGCCAGGCCTGGACACAGTCGGCAAAAAACAGGTGGCGGCAAGTGCGTCCAGCCGCTTCGAGGCCCAGACGATGCTCCCGGGCGAATGCAGCCACATCGACGGAGCGGGAAGTGAATTCAATGGCCTGGCGCTCACAATAGGTCCGGACCATCTGCTCGTCCGCATCACAGGCACCAGGGCGGAGCTGATGGTTGAGATGAGCCACTCGAAGTGGAAACAGGTGCAGCTGGTGCAGCAGATGGAGCAAGGCCATCGAATCCGGACCACCGGAAACGCCGACCAGCACACCCGTGCCGTCCGGCCCCAGATGCAGCGGCCCGATCGTAGCCAGGACACGATCTTTCAGGGTTGGATGATTGGGTGGCTTAGAAGGGCGGCGGTTCACTCGGCACCCGTCCGTCATCCTGCTCAAAGAACATGGTGTATTTCGGCCACCAGTTCAGGTGGACACTGCCGGTCATGCCCTGGCGATTCTTGGCGATGATGATTTCGGCATCTTCGATCTCCAGTTGCATGTGATTGGGGTCGTAATAGTTGTCGCGGTACAGGAACACAACGATGTCCGCATCCTGCTCGATGGCGCCGGAATCGCGCAGGTCAGAGAGCATGGGTTTCTTGTCGGAACGGGCTTCGCAGGCACGCGACAACTGGGACAAGGCGATCACCGGGACATTGAGTTCCCGGGCCATGATCTTGAGCGAGCGTGAGATCTCTGAGATCTCCTGCTGGCGGCTCTCAGACCGGCTCTGGCCGTTGCCGCTCATCAGCTGGAGGTAGTCGATCACCACCAGGCCAAGCTTGTCTTCTAGCTTCAATTGGCGGCATTTGGACATCATCTCCATGACGGAGGTTCCTGACCGGTCATCGATGTGGATCGGGGCTGCATACAGAGTCGGCAAGGCGCGGGCGATCTTGTCCCAGTCTTCGCTTTGCAGTTCACCGGTCGTCAGGGAGCGGGCCTGGACCAGAGATTGGGCACTGAGCATGCGGTTGCCGATTTCCTCCTTGGACATTTCCAAGGAAAAAATAGCCGCCGGGACATTGTACAAAGTTGCGGCTTTCTGGGCGATGTTGAGGGCAAACGCGGATTTACCCATGGCCGGGCGGGCGGCCACGATCACGAGGGCACCTGGCCTCAGGCCACCGAGGGCGCGGTCCAGGGCCGGAAGACCGGTCAGGACGTGGCGTTCGTGGATCTTGCCCCGGGCCATGGCTGCCAGCTCATTGACCGTGCGGCCCATGATGTCCTTGATGCTTTCAAAGCCAGCAGCGTCGCGGTTTTCCCGGATCTCATAGATCCGCTTGGCCGCGATATCCAGAAGAATATCGGCCTCATTGGCCTCGTCATAGCACAAGCCTGTGACCTCGTCCATCGCAGTCAGCAGGCGGCGCAACAAGGATTTTTGACGGACCAAGTCTGCATAATGCAGTGCGTTGGCCATCACCGGGATCGTGTCCGGCAGGGCGCTGATGTACGCAATGCCCCCGGCTTTTTCCAGCAGAGCCTTGCTCTCGAGATGGTCACTGACAGTCAGGATATCGACCGGTTTGCTCGAGAGGTAAAGTTCACAAATGGCATCGTAAACCAGCCGATGGTCAGGCCGGTAGAAATCGTCGGTCTTCAGCAGGGCGGTGATTTCAGCAAGCTGACGCTCACCGGACATGGCACTGCCCAGGACAGACTGCTCCGCCTGGACATTGTGCGGCAGGATCCGGATGGCCGGCCGAGGTTTGGCTGGAGAGGACGTCTCGGCAGCCATCAGTGAAGAGCGACGACCTCAAGGCCGATCTTGACGGTCACTTCATGGTGCAGCTTGATTTCTGCTTCGTAGCGGCCGAGCGATTTGATCGCCTGATGCAGGGTGATGCCGCGCTTGTCGATCTTGAAGCCGGCTTTGTCCAGGGCAGCAGCAACATCCATCGCCGTGACGGCACCATAGAGACGGCCTGCTTCGCCGGTTTTCATCGCCAGCTGGATGGTCTGGCCACTGAGTCTGGCACCGATATCCCTGGCCTCGGCCAGTTCACGGGCAGTCCGGGCAGCTTCGGCACCCTTCTTGTTCTTGATGCTGTTGAGGTTGGCAGGGGTCGCCTCGAGCGCGAGGTTCTGCTTGAACAGGAAATTGCGGGCGTATCCGTCCTGAACTTCCTTGATATCATCGGCTTTGCCGAGTCCCTTGACATCCTTGAGTAAGATGACTTTCATACCTGTGCTCCTGTCTTTTTGTCCCAGCTGGTTACCCAGTCTTTCTGTCTTGAGTAAAGTGCATTATAACATAAAAAGCGCCCGGCTATCCGGGCGCTTGATGATGTGTGATGCTAAGGGTGGCGCTTACTCGCCGGCGTAGGGCAGCAGAGCGACGTGACGGGCGCGCTTGATCGAGATGGTCAGGCGGCGCTGATGTTCGGCACAATTGCCGGTCATGCGCTTGGGCAGGATCTTGCCACGCTCAGAAACGAACTTGCGCAGACGATTGATGTCCTTGTAATCGATTGATTCGACTTTATCAGCACAAAATGCGCAGACCTTGCGGCGCGAACGTCTCGGACGCATGCCGCGGCCTTCTTTGTCACCACTGTCGCGGCCACGTTTGAAATCAGCCATGGTTTTTTGCTCCTTTCAGCAAACTAGACAACCAGAAATCAAAGATCGAAAGGCAATGAGGTGTCCTCATCCGGTGACGGGAAAAACCCTTCCGGGCTTGGCATGCTCGCGGGTGCAGAGGCACCGGCACTGGCCTGCGGAGCAGGTTCGTAACCACCGCCGCCTGATTTCTTGGAGTCGCCGAAATAGATCTCATCGGCCACCACCTCAGTTGCGGTGCGCTTGTTGCCGTCCTTGTCATCGTAGCTGCGGGTCTGCAGTGAACCGACGACGACCATCCGGGAACCCTTGTGGAAATACTTGGAGACAAAATCAGCTTGCTGGCGCCAGGCG
This sequence comes from Eubacteriales bacterium, assembly GCA_028684955.1. Taxonomy (GTDB): domain Bacteria; phylum Bacillota; class Clostridia; order Saccharofermentanales; family UBA5734; genus UBA5734. Next base: position 17,987 of record JAQUEY010000003.1, on the reverse strand, counting down.
ACGACATTGATAAAATCGGCCGCTCGTTCACCATTGGCGGATTTGAAACGCCGTTCCACTGCCAGTGAGAAGGTGCAGACAGGCACATTGCTCTGGGTGGTGCGCATTTCCGGATCTCGGGTCAGATTACCCATCAGGATTACTTTGTTCATGGTCTCACATGTCCTTTCTGACTCTTATTCGTCAGTACGGATTACCAGATAACGAAGAACACCTTCGGTGATCTTGAGCACGCGCTCAAGCTCCTTCGGGAATGCTGCTTCCGCACTGAAGTTGATGAGGAAGTAGTAACCTTCCTTCTGATCATCAATTTCGTACGCAAGGCGCTTCTTGCCCCAGACATCGATCTGGTCGAGCGTCGCGGACGCTTCAACGAGACCCTTGACTTTCTCGACGGTTGCATGCACTGCTTCTTCACCGAGAACGGGGTTCAGGATAACCATTGCTTCATACTTTCTAGCCATTGTTTCACCTCCTCCTGGACTTACGGCCCAATAACCTGGGCGAGGATTGCTCTTTTTCATTTGTAAAAGAACAACTGCAGCAAAAGATTGCGCAGCGCTAAAAACTATAGCACGAGATGATCAGAGGGTCAAGTCCATTTTAGCGCAGCCAAATGGTCTTGTCCTTAATCTGAACCAGAAGTTTTTGTCGCATCCGGCACGATCTTGCGGACCAGATGCTTCAGAAGAAGTGCGGTCTGGTCATAAACGGCCTGGGACAGTCCATAAGGGTCTGGAACCTGCACCTGGGGTTCTCCGGCTTTTTCTCCCAGCGTGAATACCTTGTCGGCCAGCTGGGGGTAGCGCAGGATAACCGCATGTTTCTGCTGGATATTCATGGTTAAGATCCAGTCGAATGACTCCAGTGCGACTGAATCGAGGCGTCGGGCACGATGGTTTTCCAGGCTGCGGCCTCCTGCATGCTTGGCCGCCTGGATGGCCTCAGCGGTTGCTTCCTCACCCGGCAAGGCGTGTGTTCCAGCCGACTCAGCAACAGCATCAGGCAAGAAACTTTCAGCCATCGGGCTGCGGCATGTATTTCCCGTGCAAACAAACAGGATTCTCATGATCTGCTCCTTTCGCAAGAGTGATACCGGATCGCTGGCGAATGCCTCAGACGGGTTCTCCCCCGCCTGCAGCCTTGCCCAGGCGATTCATGTAGGCCAGCCCTCGCCCTTGCGGAGGCAGCCCTTCAGCCAGGATCAGCCGGATGCCCCGGCGGTCAAACGAACGCAGCGCATTGAACAAATGATGGGCGGCTTGCTCCGGATCGGGGTGTTCGGCATAAATTTCCAGGGCCAGATTGACTGGCATGGTATCGCCTGGCTTATGACCGGAGAGCTGCAGGAATATATCCAGGGTTTCCCGGCAAAGGTACAGGCCGAACAGGGGGCCTTCCAGGGCTGGGGTGCTGGTGTTCCAGCCCGCATGGACCAGATGGGTCAAAAAACAGGCGGCCCGTTCACGACTGCTGTTCTGGTCACAGATGTCGAGTCTGGCTTTGGGTGCGTAATGGCGGTATTTCATCCCCGGAGACTTGGGTGCACTGGTATCGGGTGTGGTGCTGTCCTCAGATCCAGGCTCCAACTGCTGCGTTCCTGCCACAGCGTTGATCATGTCTTCCGTGACGGCACCGGGCCGCAAGATTACAGGAACATCTCCCGTCAAATCAAGCACCGTTGACTCCACGCCGAATTCGCATGCCCCCCCATCAATGATGTAGGGAATCACACCTTTGAAGTCTTCCTCGACATGCCAGGCCCGAGTGGGACTGGGCCGGCCGGACCGGTTGGCAGAGGGGGCTGCCACCGGAACACCGGCGAGCTCAATCAGGCGTCGGGCGACCGGGTGTGCCGGGATCCGGACGGCAACTGTTTCAAGACCAGCCGTGACGACGTCCGGCACAAGCGCCGAGCGGGGCAGGATCAAGGTCAGAGGACCCGGGGCAAATGCACGAAGCAGGCGCCGGGCCAAAGACGTCAGACCTGTTGTCAAGATCTCCAGGTCAGCTGGACTGGCAACATGGACAATCAATGGATTGTCGCCAGGCCGGCCTTTGGCGGCAAAGATCCTGGCCACTGCACGGGCGTCCAGGGCATTGGCGCCTAAGCCGTAGACTGTCTCCGTGGGAAAAGCTACCAGCTCACCCGCACGCAACGCTGCGGCTGCAGGCAATAGCAGCCGGTCCAGCTCCTCAAGGTTTGTGGCCAGATGGCCCGTTCGGAGAGATTCGATCAACTGAGGCTCGATGGGTACAAGATGCGTCACCATCAGGTTTCATCCTCACTGGCCTGGCCGAGGCTATTCGATCGGGCAGCTGTCTGGAGCGCTTTGATGATCTCACCCAGATCACCCAGGAGAATGTCTTCAAGGCGATACAAGGTCAGGCCGATCCGGTGGTCTGTCACCCGGCCCTGGTGGTAATTGTAGGTCCGGATACGCTCACTGCGGTCACCTGTGCCGACCTGGCTCTTGCGTTCTGAAGCGATCGCACCGCTGTGAGCAGACTGGGTCATCTCCAGCAGGCGTGACTTGAGCACAGCCATGGCCCGGTCCTTGTTCTTGTACTGGGATCGCTGGTCTTGGCAGGTGACAACCAGTCCGGTCGGCTTGTGGGTGATGCGCACGGCAGAGTCGGTCCGGTTGACATGCTGGCCGCCGGCGCCGGAGGCGCGGTACGTGTCGATCTGGAGATCATTGGCGTTGATCGCGACCTCAACATCGTCGGCTTCCGGCAGAACAGCAACCGTCACCGTCGAGGTATGGATGCGCCCGCCTGATTCCGTCACCGGTACACGCTGGACCCGGTGCACGCCGCTTTCGAATTTCAACTGGCTATAGGCGCCGCGGCCCTCGATCATAAAGACAACTTCCTTGAATCCACCAATTTCAGTCTCATTGGCATCGATCAGTTCTGTTTTCCAGCCTTGAGCCTCGGCGTAAGCACCGTACATGCGAAAAAGAACCGCCGCAAACAAAGCCGCCTCGTCGCCGCCGGCACCTGCCCTGATTTCCATGATCACATTGCGCTCATCATTGGGGTCTTTGGGCAGGAGCTGTTCTGTCAAATCTGCCTCCAGCTCTCTGGCACGAGCCTCCAGAACAGCCAGCTCCTCGCGGACGAGCTCCCGGAAATCCCGTTCATCGGCCTGAGTCAGCATTTGGCGATGTTCCTCGATCGCTTCCCGGGTCTGGCGCAAAGCCCGGATATTTTCGACCAGCAAAGACAAATCCGCATGCTCTTTCAGCAGGCGGCGGTAACGCTCCTGGTCGGCAAAAATGGCTGGATCAGATAACAGAAGATTCAATTCATCAAAGCGGTTTTCCACCGCAGTCAGTTGCTCAAGCATGATAATCCCTTTCGCCACCGATTATACATGATTTCAGCGCGCAAAGTGTGGCAGAATGCCGTTGCATCTTATGCAACTTCCCGTCTGGTAACCTGCGTGTCAATTCGATATAATGGCATGGGATTTTTTGTCTGCCAAAATTTTGCCAGTCGCTGCAGTCCGGCCAGTCCAGACCCGCAACGAAACTTTTTTTGTGCCAGGCAAAACCATCTTTGAAAGGGGAAAAAAGCATGCTGAAGACACACGAAGTAGAACACATGACTTGCGTGGCCAAAGGTGCCTATCATGGGCCAGCGCCGATTCCGCAAGAAGGCCGCTGGACCCAGGCCAAGGAAATCAAGGACATTTCCGGTTTCACCCACGGGGTCGGCTGGTGCGCACCGCAACAAGGCGCCTGCAAACTCTCACTCAACGTCAAGGAAGGCATCATCCAGGAAGCCCTCGTCGAGACGATCGGCTGTTCCGGCATGACCCATTCCGCCGCGATGGCCGCGGAAATCCTCTCTGGCAAGACCATTCTCGAAGCCCTCAATACCGACCTCGTCTGTGACGCGATCAATGTCGCCATGCGCGAACTGTTCCTGCAGATCGTCTATGGCCGCAGCCAGTCCGCTTTCTCGGAAGACGGCCTGCCGATCGGCGCCGGCCTTGAAGACCTCGGCAAAGGCCTGCGCAGCATGACCGGAACCATGTACTCGACTGTTGAAAAAGGCCCTCGCTATCTGGAACTCACCGAAGGCTATGTCCTGAAAATGGGTCTGGATGAACATGACGAAGTCATTGGCTACCAGTTCCTCAAGACCGGTCCGATGCTCGAACTGATCAAGAAGGGCGTCGATGCCAATGAAGCGTTCCAGAAGTCAATCGGTCAGTATGGCCGTTTTGATGAAGCCGTCCGCGTCATTGACCCCCGTCATGAATAATTCGAGACTCGTGAAAGGAGCATCCATCCATGGCACAACTGTTTGAAAGTTACACACGCCGCATCGACAAGGTCAACGCGGCTCTTGCCGAACATGGCATTGCCTCGCTCGAAGAAGCCAAGGCGATTTGCGAAGCCAAAGGCATCGATCCTTACAAGATCTGCAAAGACACCCAGCCGATCGCTTTTGAAAACGCGGCCTGGGCCTATGTCGTCGGCGCTGCCATCGCCATCAAGAAAGGCGCCACCAAAGCTTCCGACGCTGCCGAAGCCATCGGCATCGGTCTACAGGCGTTCTGCATCCCCGGTTCTGTCGCCGAAGACCGCAAAGTAGGCCTCGGCCATGGCAACCTGGCCGCCATGCTGCTGCGCGAAGAAACCAAATGCTTCGCCTTCCTCGCCGGCCACGAATCCTTTGCCGCTGCTGAAGGCGCGATCGGCATAGCCAAATCAGCCAACAAAGTCCGCACACAGCCGCTCCAGGTCATCCTGAACGGCCTCGGCAAGGACGCTGCCCAGATCATCTCCCGTATCAACGGCTTCACCTATGTCCAGACCCAGTTTGACTACGCCACAGGCGCCCTCGCCATCGTCCAGGAGAAAGCCTACTCCAAGGGTGACCGGGCCAAAGTCCGCTGCTATGGCGCTGACGATGTCCGCGAAGGCGTCGCCATCATGCATCAGGAAGGCGTTGACGTCTCGATCACCGGCAACTCCACCAACCCGACCCGCTTCCAGCACCCGGTCGCCGGCACCTACAAAAAAGAATGCAACGATCTCGGCAAGAAGTACTTCTCCGTCGCCTCCGGCGGTGGCACAGGCCGCACCTTGCACCCGGACAACATGGCCGCCGGCCCTGCCTCCTACGGCATGACCGACACCATGGGCCGCATGCATTCCGATGCCCAGTTCGCCGGTTCCTCCTCGGTCCCGGCCCACGTCGAAATGATGGGTTTTCTGGGCATGGGCAACAACCCCATGGTCGGCGCCACAGTCTCCGTTGCCGTCGCCATCGAACAAGCAGGCTGAGCTGCTGACATCACCACCCCTGTCTGATTTTTATTCAAAAAAACCGTCACCTTGCAAAAAGTGGCGGTTTTTTCTTTTTTTTAACCATAATTTGACATCTCGCGGTCTTCGTTGTATAGCAGACATGAGGGGGAATGAAGTGATGAAACGTGTGCTTACTGTTGTCCTGATATCTGTCTTGATACTCGCAGTTACTGCAATGGTTGTCACCTTGATTGCTGTGAGCGGTTTCAGATATGTACTGCCCAATATCACACCGGTCCGGTTGGTTGAGCGCCAGTATGAATCGTCGAACGACCCGCTCTCTGAAGTGAAGATCAGCCTTCGGAACCGGCCGGTCAACATTCACATGGACCAAGGGGCCACGATCCGGCTGGATTGGAATGAAACTGAATACGAGCCTATACAGGTAACGGAAAGTCAAGGGCGTTTATCGGTCACCGCTGGAGAGAATACGTCGTGGCGAGCCCGTCTTGGCTGGCTCTGGGGATTTGCCTTGCGTCCATTGGAAGTGACAATTCCTGCAGCGTTCAAAGGGCGAATCGACCTTTACACCTCCAATGGTCCTGTGACACTCAATTCTCTGGATCTGGCCGGACCGGTCAGCATCCGCACCACCAACGGTGGCATCACCGTACAGGATTTGACGGTCACAGCCGGTCTTGAACTCACGACCTCAAACGGAGCCATTCATGCAAAAGCCGTCAAAGCCAATACTGCCAACTTGGTGACCAGCAATGGCCGGATCCAAGTGGATCGGCTGCTGGCAAAAGAGCTGTCGCTGAAGACCAGCAATGGACCGATCGAGTGTGTGGCACTTGCTGGTGACTCGATCCGGCTGGAAACGAGCAATGGCAGTATCCGCGGGACGATTCAAGGGGCGGCAGATGACTACACGATCACCAGCCAGACAAGCAACGGGAGCAACAGCCTGGAGGATCTGTCCGGACAGGGTGCAAAGGTGCTGCAGGTCAAAACATCCAATGGTGACATAGAATTGGATTTCACGGGAAAAACGCTGCCAGCTGGTATTCTGCAGCCTGTGTCCTGGCTTAGGAAGGCAAATTCGTTTCGATAACGTCTTTGAGTGCTTTTTCCAGCTGGCGGCGAGGCCAGACGTGAAAATGGCCGCAACCGAGGCAGGTGCAACCAATATCAGCGCCGACGCGGTCTACACGCCAGCGGTCACTGCCGCAAGGGTGTTTCTTTTTCAGGACCAGAACCTGGCCGATTGTAAAAGGAAACAGGTTGAAACGCGAAGGCATGGGTTCTGCTCCTCAGTTCACTAATGGGATCAGATCAGACTTCAAGCAGCCAGCCGCCTGTGACCCGGGGATGACCGCCATAATCGTACCTGGCAAACCGATTGCACAAACCGGCTTCAGCACACAGGTTGTCGACAGCCTGGGCCTGGTCATAGCCGTGCTCAAGTAGCAGCAAACCCGGTGTTTTCAGTCGTCTGACTGCCTCCCTGGTCAGGCGGCGATAAAAATCGAGACCGTCGGCACCCCCATCCAAGGCGATCCAAGGCTCGAAACGGGTGACATCCGGCATTAAGCCTGGGACATCCGCTTTCACGATGTAGGGCGGATTGGCCAGAATGACATCGTAGCGGTCATGTCCGGACAGGGCAGGATCTGGCCACAAATCTGCCTGCCAGACGTGTGCCACATCGTTCAGGCGATGACGCTGGACATTGTCCCGGGCATAGCCAAGTGCAACCGGGTCCTGGTCGACCAGGTCGAGCTGGAAGGGTCGGCCTTGTGCAGCCAGATGAACTGCGACACTGATCCCGACACAGCCCGAACCCGTACAGGTATCAAGGACATGCACCCCCCGGTCTGGTGGAAAATGAGTCTGTATGTGTTCCAGAGCGATTTCCACCAGACGCTCCGTATCGGCACGGGGGATCAGCACACCCGGCCCGACGGAAAATCCGAGGCCATAAAACTCGGTCTGGCCGAGGATATAGGCGATCGGTTCATGTTTGAGCCGGCGTTGCAGATCGGCCTGCAGCTGCTCATGCTGCAGAGGTGCGACTTCGATCTCCGGATGGCTGTAAACCCGGTGCAAAGACCAGTTGCAGCGAGCAGCAATCAGCAAAGCCGCCTCGTGACGGGCAGCTTCGATGCCGATTTCTGCCAAGGAAAGGCGCATACTGCGAAAAAGCTGACCAACCGTCACGTGAACGGTCACCTCACCATTTGTCGCGGCCCGTTTCTTCGGGGATAACGGCTTCCATCGCTGCGATGGCGACTTCCAGCATGCTGTCATTAGGTTCAGCAGTCGTCAAACGCTGTAGCCAGAGGCCTGGTACGGAGACTGCACGGGTGATGGGATTGTTGAATCGTCCCGCCAGGCGGATGATTTCATAGGCTATGCCGGCCACAACCGGCACAAGCAGGAAACGGATCAGCAAGTTGATCCAGGGATTCCACCAGCCGACCAGGGAAAAGACAACAATGCTGACCAGAATGACGATGAACATGAACGAGGTCCCGCAGCGAGGGTGGAACCGGCTGAACTGGCGGGCATTTTCGACGGTCAGCGGCATCTGGGCCTCGTAGCAGGCTATGGTCTTGTGTTCCGCACCATGGTACATCCAGACTCGTTTGATCTCGCTCATCCGGGAAGCCAAAATCAGGTAACCGACAAAAATCACAATCCTGATCACACCTTCAATGAGGTTCTTGAGAATGGCCGAAGCGCGACTGGCTGACTCGCCGATGCCAGTGAGATGGCTGAACCCGCTGGCCAGAAGATTGGGCAGCAAAATGAACAAGATAACACTGAAAAGGATCCCGCCGATGGCAGACAGATAGAGCATGACCTCAGAGTGGTGCGTCAGGAAACGGTCGATTTTCTGGTCTACGCCAGCACGCCATTCCTTGAACGTGCGTCGTCTGGGTTTGGCGGGTACAGGATCTTCCGACTGAGCTGTTTCAGGCGCCGGTTCAGGAGACGGGACTGGTTCGGAGGCTTCTTCGAGCAGTTCAGCTGAACGCAGCAACGCCCGGGTACCTGTGACCAGCTGGCGGAACAAACGGACCGAACCCCGGACAAAGAGGAGATTGGCCAGTCCTGACCAACGGGACATCGACAGTTCTTCCAGATAGATCGAGCCGTCAGGCTTGCGAACGGCCATGACTTTTTTGTCCGGACCGATCATCATCAGACCTTCGATCAAAGCCTGGCCACCGATCGTGGTTTTCATCTGGCAGGCAGGTGCTGCCGCTTGATTGTCAAAACTCTTTTTTTTCATATACCCTCGGTGAGTAAGTTACACTGGATAAACAAAAGGGAGGCTTGCCACCGCCTGCCTCCCTCTGGTTTGAAGTCTTACTTCTGCGCCATGCGCTTCTTGAACTTGTCGACGCGGCCGCCGGTGTCGACCAGCTTCTGCTTGCCCGTGTAGAACGGGTGACATTTCGAGCAGACATCGACATGCAAGTTGTCCTTGACTGAACCAGACTCGAAGGTCTCGCCACAGGCACACTTGATGACGGTCTTGCCGTACTTCGGATGGATGCCGTCTTTCATTTGCTTTCACCTCTTCATGGGATACAGCGCGGGTCTGCCGAAAGGGCCTGGACACGTATGCTGCACCAAAATGGAACATGCCAAATAATATTACCCGATCTGCAGATGGGTGTCAATCATTATCACGATCATAAGTGCGGCGGTTATTGCCAGGTCCGCCGGATGACGACGCATTGCCGTTGGTTTGGCTGGGCCGGGTACCGCGCATCGCATCAAAGACATTCTTGTCATTGAAGGACACGTTGATCGACGAAATGAACTGTTGGTTGGTCTGGGTTTTGAGAAGCAGGTTGATGATCGTTTCTGTGACTGCCGCTGTGTCGAGCTGACCGAATGCTTTGCGGATGGTCCAGACCGCATCGAGCTCTTTGTCGCTGAGCAGGAGTTCCTCGCGCCGAGTGCCAGAGCGGTTGATGTCGATGGCCGGGAAAATGCGCTTTTCCGAGAGCTTTCTGTCAAGATAGACTTCCATGTTGCCGGTGCCCTTGAATTCCTCGAAAATGACTTCGTCCATGCGCGAGCCGGTTTCGATCAGGGAGGTGGCGATGATGGTCAGGCTGCCGCCGTTCTCAATGTTACGTGCGGCACCGAAAAAGCGTTTCGGACCATACAGGGCGCCGGGGTCGAGGCCACCTGACAAAGTGCGTCCAGTCGGGGTGATGGTCAGGTTGTAGGCCCGGGCCAGGCGCGTCATGCTGTCGAGGAGAATGACGACGTCCTGCTTGAGCTCGACCAGGCGCATGGCACGCTCCAGGACCAGTTCGGTCACTTTGACATGGTTTTCGGGAGTCTTGTCGAAAGTCGAGAAAACCACCTCGCCATTGATCGAGCGCTGCATGTCGGTGACTTCTTCCGGGCGTTCATCGATCAAAAGGACAATCAGCTTGACGTCGGGATTGTTGGTGCTGATGGCATTGGCAATTTTCTGCAACAGAATGGTCTTGCCAGCCTTGGGGGGAGAGACAATCATGCCACGCTGGCCCTTGCCAATCGGCGCGACCAGATCGATGATCCGGGTGGACAGCTCGTTACGGACTGTTTCCAGGACATAGCGTTCGTCCGGATAGATCGGGGTCAATCGGTCGAAATGGGGACGACGGATCATTTTGTCCGGTGTCTGGCCATTGACTTCCTTGATATAAAGCAGCGCCTGATACCGGTCATTGTCGCGCTGTTTCTTGCACGGACCCGTGATCAGGTCACCGGGACGCAGGCCGAAACGGCGGATGTACTGCGGCGGCACATACGCATCTTTAGCGCCCTGGAGGTAATTGTCGCGGCGCAAAAAGCCATAGCCATCTGGCATGATTTCAAGGACACCGGTGATCGAATCACCTGATTCGATCTGCTGTTTGCGATTGAATTTTTCGCCGGCTGAACCTGTTGCCAGTTCTTTTTCCGGGAAAGTTTGATCCAGGGCCAGATCTTCTGTTTCAGACGGCTCTGCTGGAGCTGCCGGGGCAAGTTTCAAAGCCGGTTGGACTGCCGGGATTGACTGTGCGCCTGCATGATCCGGTACGGAGGTGAGCTGGTGGACCGGTCGTGATTCGTGCACAGGTGCGGAGGCAGCACCGGCTGGAATCCGTCTGGACTCGACAGGGACTTCTGGCAAGGGGGTGGAAGATGGTTCCATGTCGGCGTCCTGGCCAGCAAGTGGATTGGCTGGAATTCCGAACACTTTGACTCGCATCGGCCGCTTGGTATCAGCAGATGCATCAGCCGGTGCCTTGCGCTTACCTGTCTGTCTTGTCTGCTTGTGGTCCTGGTTGCGCCCGGAAGCCTGGTTTTTTGCGGGATACCTGTCAGGGAATTGACCCTTGCCCCGGACAGGTTTGGGTCCAGCAGTGTCAGCACCTGCAGAACGTTTGCCAGGTGCCGGGGCTGGAACGGCAGTCCGTTCTGGTACTGCCAGAGGCTCTGGCTCTGGCGTTGTCTGGCTGTCATCCTGGCTGTCCGGAGGTGCGGTTTCAACAGGGGCCGGAACCACAACCTTGTCAGAAGCCAGTTTACGGCGCGGTTTTCTGGTTTTGACGGTGGCTGCAGCATCCAAAGACACTTCAACGCTTTCTGCAACAGGTTCGGCAAGGGGCGGGGCCTTTTCTGCAACCGTCACAACAGGTTCAGCAGTTTTTCCGGCCTCGGTTGCAGCCACCTGCTGGACAGACTTTTTCCGGCCTTGTCCTTTCCGCGTGGCAGCTGGAACTTGGGTCTCCGACTTAGCTGTTGACTCGGCATTTTTCAGGAATTTCAGCAATTCAGGCTTGGTCATCGCCAATGCCTGCTCACGGGAGAGCAAGCCAGAAACGGCGGCAATTGTGGCAAGGTCATCTTTCGACTTGCCAGTCAGACTGGATGTGGGCATCAAACCACCTCAGGTGTGAGACTCGGGCACCGGAAAACACCGGTTGGCCCGGTAATAAAATAGAAGGAAACGAAAAGATCTGTCGAAAATCAAGCAGTCATTCAGATAGACAAAGAAACAAAATCAATCCAACTGTTCTGCAAATCGGTCAAAATGAGGTCCGATTCAATTTCTGACGTGAATTTGTTGTCATTATAGAAGTTCAGGCAACGGTCGTCAAGCAAGATTTTCGGGCTCGACACCACCTGAATACCACCGGAAAAAGCCCTGGATCCGTTCAGAATCCAGGGTCTTCATCACCCAGAGACTGGGTGCTAGCCATGCCAAGCTGGAAATGTGGCTTACGTACCGTCGCTCAAGGCTGAGAATTTGTCCATCATGTCGAGTGCTTTCCCGGTCCCAATCGCCACGCAAGAGATGGCATCGTCAGCAACGACCACATCAATGCCGATCTTGGCAGCGAGCATGCGGTCGAGGCCATACAGCAGAGCACCACCGCCGGTCATGACGATGCCGCGCTGGCTGATATCTGCCATCAACTCAGGCGGGGTGCGTTCCAGAACGGTGTGAACAGCTTCGAAAATCTGGCTGACCGGCTCTTCGAGCGCTTCGAGCATTTCGGTCGAGTTGATTGTGATGGTGGCTGGCATGCCGGTGATCAGATTGCGGCCGCGAACTTCCATGGTGAGCTCTTCTTCCCGCGGGTATGCACAACCAATGTTGATCTTGAGTTCTTCGGCGGTGCGTTCACCAATCAGGACATTGTGCTTCCTGCGGACGTGTTTGACGATCGCCTCATCAAACTTGTCACCGGCAACTTTGAGCGAAAAGTCCACAACGGGCTGGGTCAGTGAGATGACCGCAATGTCGGTCGTACCACCACCGATATCAACAATCATGCTGCCGCAAGCCTTGGTGATGTCAATCCCGGCCCCAATAGCCGCAGCGATCGGTTCGCGAATCAGATAAACGTCCTTGGCACCAGCATGTTTGCAAGCATCTTCGACTGCTTTCTGTTCGACCGGCGTGATGACACTGGGAACGCAGACGACGATCGTCGGTTTGAAATACTTGGCCCTCAGGCCCTTGCAAACCCGGTTGATGAAAGCCTTGAGCATGACCTCTGTCACTTTGAAGTCCGAGATGACGCCATCGCGCAAGGGGCGGATGGCATCGACAATACCCGGCGTACGGCCGAGCATCAGGCTGGCCCCCTCACCGACGGCCAGAACCTTGCCGGTTTTGGAATTAATGGCGACGACAGACGGTTCACGCAGAACGACGCCTTTTCCTTTTACATAAACAAGCACTGAAGCAGTGCCAAGATCAATACCAATATCCATTCCTAAGTGCATCGTAGAATCTCCATTCTGAGATGAAAGGTGTGTTTGAGTCCTGTGCGCAACAATGATACAATAGAATCCACTGTTTATCAAATGATCACCCCGGTTTTGACCGGTTTTTTCGCTTTATGGGTCACTTTTCGACAGAAAGGCGGATAATTTTGCTCAAGCTCTTCGCCGCGTTGTTCATGTTGCTCGATCATGCCGGATTTTATTACGGGGATGTCCTGCCTGGATTCCTGGTCATGTTGCTGCGCCTTGCCGGTCGCCTGGCTTTTCCCTTGTTTGCCTGGTCTGTGGCCCGAGGGTATCACCGGACCCACAACCCGATGGTCTATTTTTTGCGCATGACTGCTTTTGCCCTGTTGGCACAGGTGATCATCCAGCCAGCCAACCAGTGGATTGGCCTGCACATGGCCTGGACCAATGTCCTTTTCACCTTCACGCTGGCGATCGTCGCCCTGGCCGGTTACAGGCTGGCCAAGGATTCCAGCCGCGACCTGGTCGCCAGCCTGCGACCGATCCCAGCTGCACCCAACACCGTTCCCGTCCGCCCGATCCCACCGCGATTCGACCTCAAGATCAGTCCCGGAGGAATCACACTGGACGCCCGGACTGGCCTGGTCCTGGGCAGCCTGGCCTTGCTGGCCGCCTTGCTGGCCGCAGAAGCCCTGCATACCGATTACGGATCCTACGGCGTTCTGACCGTGGTATTGCTTTATGCCGCTACCCACCGGGTCGATGAAGCCCATTGGGAGCAGCGCATCTTCCAATACCTTTTGCCTTTGAACATCCTTTTTCTTGTGATTCGCCTGCTGACAGCCTCTGCGCCGTTTTATTGGGCCATCATGCAGCTCGCCTCGCTGGCGGCCGTGCCCCTGATGATCGCCTTCCAACGTGACAGGAAACCGCCTCGCTGGCTCAAGTACGGTTTCTACCTGTTTTATCCGCTGCACATCCTGGCTCTTTGCGCCGTGCGCATGGCTTTGCTGGGTCCTATGAGCTGAAAGAGAGCCTGTTTGTCTGGTCCTGCCTTTTTTGTGTGCAAATAGCAGGAGATTTTGTTAAAATAGCCGGGAAATCTAAGCTTGAATGAGGGTATCGACATGGCATATTCCGTAGAAATCGACCGCAAGTGGCAGGAATACTGGGAACAATCAGGCCTGAACCATTACAACCCCGAGCACCAGGACAAGAAACTCTACGTCCTGGAAATGTTTTCCTATCCATCCGGTGCCAATCTCCATGTCGGCCACTGGTATAATTACGCACTTTCTGATTCGTGGGCCCGCATGAAAAAAATGCAGGGCTACGAGGTTTTCCAGCCGATGGGATTTGATGCCTTCGGCTTGCCAGCTGAAAACTATGCAATCAAAACCGGTATCCATCCGCTGGACAGCACCCACAACAACATCCGCACGATGGAAAAGCAGTTGCGCGAAATGGGCGGCATGTTCGACTGGGATGCCGAACTGGCGACTTGCGAACCAGAATACTACCGCTGGAATCAATGGCTGTTCCTCCAGCTCTACGAGCATGGCCTGGCCTACCGGAAAAATGCCCCCGTCAACTGGTGTCCCAACTGTAACACAGTCCTGGCTAACGAACAGGTTGACGAGGGTGCTTGTGAGCGCTGCGGCACAGAGGTCACCCGCAAGAACCTGACCCAATGGTTTTTCCGCATCACGGCCTACGCCCAGGAGCTGCTCGACTGCCTGCCGACCCTCGACTGGCCGGAAAAAACCAAGAAAATCCAGACCAACTGGATTGGCCGCTCCGAAGGTTCTGAGCTGGTCTTTGGCGCCGAAACCAACGGCCAGCCTACACAAGACCACGAAGGCAACCCGGTCAGCCTCAAGGTCTTCACCACCCGGGCCGATACCGTCATGGGTGTCACCTATGTGGTCGTCGCGCCGGAAAGCGAACTGTGCAATGCCCTGACGACGGATGAACATCGCTCTGCCGTCGAGGCCTACATCGCCGAGACCCGCAAAGTGTCCGACATCGACCGCATGTCGACTGTGCGCGAAAAAACAGGTGTCTTCACCGGTTCGTTTGCCATCCACCCGATCACTGGCGTGAAAGTCCCGATCTGGGCTGCCGATTATGTCATCGCTGGCTATGGCACAGGTGTCGTCATGGCAGTCCCTGGCCATGATGAGCGGGACTTCGAATTCGCCCAGGCCTTCAGCCTCCCGATCCAGCGCGTCATCCGCAGTACCGACGGTTCGCCGGACGAGTTGCCATTTTGCGACAAGGGCATTCTGGTCAACAGCGGCGAATTCGATGGGCTTGATTCGGTGTCTGCGATCAAAGCCATCGTCACCAAGCTCGAACCATCCGGCCAGGGCAGCCAGAAAATCAACTATCGCCTCCGTGACTGGCTGGTCTCGCGCCAGCGTTACTGGGGGACTCCAATACCGGTCGTCCATTGTCCGACCTGCGGTGTGGTACCGGTTCCCGAAGACCAGCTGCCCGTGAAGCTGCCCTACGATGTCGAGTTCCGCCCCGACGGTGAATCACCCCTGAAAAAATGCCGCTCTTTCATCGAGACCACCTGTCCGACGTGCGGTGGCCTGGCCGAACGCGACCCGGACACTCTTGATACCTTTGTCTGCTCGTCCTGGTACCAGTTCCGCTATGTCGACAACAAGAACGATCTTGAGCCTTTCGCCAAAGCCAAGGTCGACGCGATGTGCCCGGTCGACAAATACATCGGTGGTGCCGAGCATGCTGCCATGCACCTGCTTTATTCCCGTTTCATCACCAAAGCCCTGCGTGACATGGGCTACCTCTCGTTTGACGAGCCCTTCAAGTCTCTGGTCCACCAGGGCACCATCCTCGGCGCCGATGGCCAGAAAATGTCCAAGTCGCGCGGCAATACCATATCCCCGGATGACTACATCACTCGCCATGGCTCGGATGTCTTCCGCATGTACCTGGGCTTCGGTTTTGCCTACACCGATGGGGGTCCCTGGAATGATGACGGCGTCAAGGCGATCGTCAAATATGTCAGCCGGGTCGAGCGCCTGGTCGATGAAGCAAAAGCCTGGCCTGCCCCAGCCGTATCTGCCGCACTCGACAACGACGGTAAAGACTTGCAATATGCGCGTCATTACGCCATCAAATCCGTCAGCATCGACGCCGAGCGTTTCCAGTTCAACACATCGATCTCACGCATGATGGAGCTTCTGAATGCCATCAACAAATACCAGGGGCTCGCGACAGCTGATCTTGCCCTGCTGCGCTCGGTCACCGAGGACCTTTTGCGCCTGATGGCCCCCTTCGCGCCCCATTTCTGCGAAGAATCCTGGCACCAGCTCGGCTACACGGATTCGATTTTCCGTCATGGCTGGCCCGATTTTGACCCTCAGGCTCTGGTGCGTGACACGATTGAAATCGCCGTCCAGACCAATGGCGCAGTCAAATTCCGCCTCGATATTCCAACGGATGCCACTGCCGAGCAAGTCGAAACCATCGTCAGGAAGGACGAACGCACGACAGCCCTGCTCGTAGGCAAGCAGCTGGTGAAATTCATCTATGTCAAGGGACGCCTGGCCAACCTGGTCGTGCGCTGACCGGTCCAGATAAGTTGAGCATGCTCTATTTGCTGGCCCTGGCCCTGGCTATCCTGGCAGGGGTGGTCCGTTCCCGCCAGATCAACGCCCTGATGCTCTGGGAGCTGCGCGCGGTCTTCCTGTTGCCCCTGGCCTTGTTTTCTGCCCTCCTGCCCTATTGGCTCAGTACGTATAGCCCGGATCTGATCTGGACCGAAGACCGCAAGCTCCTCATCACGCTACAATTGATTTCCCGCAGCCTTTACCTGGTTTTTATCCTCTGCAATGTGGTCTTTACGGCCCGGCGCACCAACTGGGCCAAACTCCTGCTCTGGATCCAGGTGTCTTATCTCCATCTGGTCCAGCGGCTGGATCGTCATCCGCACCGGATTCCCGCCCGGCCAGCCCGGACCGGCAGTCAGGTCCGGGATTTGTCCCCGTTGCGGTTGACAGGCCTCATCCTGGCCCTCCCCGCCCTGGCTGGCCAGATGCTGGTCTTGGGGAGCAACCAGGGTTATTGGCCTCTGCCTGAGAGCTATCTCGAGCGGATCGAGGATCCCTTGCTGGCCGAAGGTATCCAGAACGGGGCCCTGCGCCTGGCTCGCCTGGCCGATGAAAGCACCCGCTGGGCCTGGCTCGGCCGCACGATCCCTCTGCCCTTCCAGCCCGATCACTCTCTAGTCCCCCTGACATACATCAGCCCAACCGACCTGGTCCTGGCCCTCGCCCTGTTCCTGACCCTGTACAGCCTCTTTTCTGCCCGCAAGAAAGTCCCTGCACCCGAGACCTGATTACATCAAGAAGCGAGGACACCTTAGTCATGCGAGAATCTTTTTTCAGCCGGCCCGATGGCAAACGTCTGCGAGACATCGATCCCTTCATGCAGTTTTTCCCTTTTATCATGAAAAACCGCAACGAATCTGCGATCTATTTCAAGCAGGAAATCGACATCACTGCGGTCAAGGCGTTTCTGCATGAGCGCAACCGGGCTGCAGTCGCCGAGGGTGGCAGCGGCATCAAGATGACCCTGTTCCATGTCATCCTGGCCTCCCTGGTCCGGATCATCGCCGAGCGGCCGCAGATGAACCGGTTTGTCGTCGGTCGCCGCGTCTACCAGCGCAACGACATCAAGCTGGCCTTTGTCATGAAGCGGGAATTCAAGGATGACGCCAAGGAAGAAATTGTCGTCATGACCTTCGCACCAGAAGATACGCTGGACACCTTGTCTGACAAATTGCAGAAAGAAATCCACCGCATCCGGTCCGAGGCCAAAAAGGACGATGTGGCGCGCTCTGGCATCGTCAACTGGTTCAATGTCCTGATGCTCCTGCCCCGGTTTGTCCTGCAAGGTTTTGTCTCCTTTGTCACTTGGCTCGATTACCACGGCTGGTTGCCACGCTTCGTGATTGACCTGTCACCGATGCATACCAGTGTCTTCATCTCCAACCTGGGCAGCCTCGGTATAGACGCACCCTTCCACCACCTGTACGAATTCGGTACCACCCCTATCTTCCTGACCATCGGTGTCAGCCAGAAAGTGCCCAAGGTTCTCCCGGACGGTTCGATCGGTGTGCGCGAAGTCGTCAACCTGGCCGTCACCCTGGACGAACGGATCGGCGACGGCTTCTACTACGCCCGCTCCCTGAAACGCTTCCAGCAGATCCTGGAAAATCCGCACGAACTGGAGAAGCCCTGGCCGCCGAGGCAAGAAAACAATGGCGACGAAGTCTTTTTTGCGACTTGACAGCCCGGCCTTGCTTCTTTAAACTATCTCTTGCGCAGGTCAAACCGGCGCAAGGCCAGACGCCTGTTTAGCTCAGTTGGTAGAGCAGCTGATTTGTAATCAGCAGGTCGGGGGTTCAAATCCGTCAACAGGCTCCAA
>JAQUEY010000038.1 GCA_028684955.1 Eubacteriales bacterium | reverse complement strand
AGATCGCTGCCTTCGTCATCTGTGGTGTGACGGCAGCACTGGGTGGTCTGATGAGTTCGGCCCGACTTTATTCTGGGCAGCCCAAAATGGGTGAGGGTGGAGAGCTCGATGCCATTGCGGCTGTCGTCCTGGGCGGGACCATGATGACGGGTGGTGCAGGCCGTCTTGGTGGCACACTGATTGGTGCACTGATCATTGGCATCATCAATAACGGACTGAACCTGCTGGGAATCAATGCCTATTGGCAGTACATCGCAAAGGGTGTCATTATTCTGATCGCGGTTGCCGCAGATGTCATCAAGAAGTATCGCAAGGGTTAATGACGGTCATTTAGGCTTTTGAAATCTTCTATCCATTTCGCTCTGTCATAGCATCATAAACACTCCGGCTTGATTCAAGACTAGGGCTTGTTTCAGCATGCAAAAAAGGGCCTTTTTGGCGATCATTCAATTGTCTTTCTGTAAAGTTTCGATAGCTCGGTCTCCTGTATTTGAGGTGAAGAAATGAAAGCATTGTTTTTGGGCATAGATGTAGGTACGACCATGGTCAAATCAGTCCTGTTTGATGACCATGGCTTGGAACTCAAGCTGGCCAGAAGAAATACCGAACCCACTTATCTGCATGATGGCAGTGTTTTGCAGAACATGTACAAGATGTGGGACATGGTAGCGGAGACGATCCAGGAGGTCGCCAGTCAATCGGATGATTATGGCAAAATCCTGGCCATCGGCATTACGGCTCAAGGTGATGGACTCTGGTTGCTGGATCAGAATGGGAATCCAGTGGATGATGCCATCTTATGGACAGATGGCCGGGCGACCCCATATATTAAAAGATGGCATGACCAGGGAATACTTGGAGAGAGTGGTAGAATTGTCTTTTCAGGATCTCCGCTTGCTTTTTCTGCCTGGTGTTATGACCATGATCGAGAACGAATGGAAAAAGCTCACCATGTGGTCTTTTGCAAAGACTGGATCAAATATTGCCTGACCAATGTGATCACAACAGACTTTACAGATCTTTCAGATGCCTCGCTCATTGATGTCCGGACTAGAAATTACAATTCAAAACTTCTCGACAAGTTTGGCGTTGGAGAACTTGAAAAGATCCTGCCTCAGATTCAAAGTTGTTCGTCTGTTGTTGGTACTGTAACAACTGAAGCTGCCCAGAAAACTGGACTTACTTCCGGTATTCCAGTCGTTAATGGGATGATTGATGTTACAGCAACAGCTGTGGGCAATGGTGTCATCGATCCAATGAAAG
The DNA here is from genome assembly GCA_028684955.1 of Eubacteriales bacterium. Taxonomy (GTDB): domain Bacteria; phylum Bacillota; class Clostridia; order Saccharofermentanales; family UBA5734; genus UBA5734. The sequence continues at coordinate 16,149 of JAQUEY010000038.1, read as the reverse complement.
CTTGCTCCATTATTGGTACCACTGTTTATAACGAGATCGCGGTGGACTCTGTGGATTTTTTAAAAGGAACTGAGGGCAAAACGTCTTCGATTGTCTGTCATGCAGAACCTGACAATTGGCTGTTGACCCTTGGAACGATGGTTGGAACGCCAAACCTCGACTGGTTCATGCAAGAGTTTTACAGCAAGCCTTACACGTTTGACGAAATTGAATTGAAACTGGCAGACCTTGGTCCTGGATCTGGTGGTGTTATTTACCATCCTTACCTTGGTCGAGGCGGAGAAAGAGCTCCTTTTGTCAAACCCAGTGCAGCTGCGCAATTTTTTGGTTTGAAAAGTTATCATTCAAAAGATCATTTGCTTCGGGCCGTGTATGAGGGCGTGGCATTCTCAATGAAAGATTGTTACGCGAGCTTCCCAGTGACTCCATCTAGCATCCGCTTGGCCGGGGGAGGAAGTCGGAGTTCTTTTTGGAGTCAGATGTTTGCCAGTGCGGTTGGATTGCCTGTTGAAATAACCAGAGGGAGTGAAGTCGGTGCACGTGGTGCAGCAATCACTGCTGCCGTTGGAATTGGATACTACAAGAATTACCGTGAAGCAATTAAGGAAATGGTCCAAGTTAAAAAAACCTATGAGCCCATAAACAGTGAATCTAGAATTTATGAAGAATCCTATGGCTTCTACAGGGAAATTTGCCAGAGTGTCTGGGATATCTGGGATCGACATTCAAGTGTTTGGCAAACTCGGTTTGTACAATAAATTCAAATGTTTAAGATCTTATGATCACTTCGATAGGCAAAAGTGAATTTAGATTATGAGAAAGTGCTGCAGATGAAAAACTCCATAACTGCAGCATTTTTTATGACCATCAATAACTTATCTAAAAAAATAAAACAAAGTAAAAAATTTTATACCTGATTTAAAAACATCATAGAATCACTGACACCGATTGGCAGACAAACACAATCCCGTTCATTGTCCAGAGCATGGCGTCAAAATAGAATTAAACCAGATCCTATAGCAATTTGAGTAACACCTGATTTATAGCTGGGAGGAAACCATGAAATTCGAAACCATGACAGTACCTGAAAACATTCAATCAGACTACTTGATCGCCACGTTTTACATGAAATCGGATGCGGAACCAGATCTCTACGACTGGGTTAAACTTGTGGCTGCCGACCAGAGTGCCGGCACTTGGACCCATGTAGAAGGCGAAACCCCGGAAGTCATTGCTCTTTATGGGGCCAAGGTTCTTGGCATCTATCCCATGGCAGGAGAAAGAGCCTGCGTGACTCGGATTGCATTTCCAACATCGAACTTCCCGGCCTATGTCCCCATGATTATGAGTACCGTTGCTGGTAATGTGCTCGGCCAGGATGGCATCCGGCTGGTTGATATTGAAATCCCAGACTCTTTCCTGTCACAGCTGCCCGGACCTCAATTGGGTGTCGAAGGGATCCGTGATTTGCTGAATATCAGGGAGCGTCCTCTTGTTGGCGCCATCTTGAAACCCTGCATCGGTGTCCCCCCGGAGGTCAGTGCCTCTGGTGCCAGAAAAGCCGCTGCCGGTGGCGCAGATGTCATCAAGGACGACGAGCTGTTGAGTGATCCGGGATACTCGCCAATGACCCAGCGTGTCAAGTCTGTCATGGCAGAGCTGAAAGCGATCGGCAAAGACAAATCAGTTCTCTATGCCGTTAATATTACAGGTGAAAATCTGGTCGAACGTGCCAAATGGGCCATAGAAGCTGGTGCCAATTCGATCATGGTTAACTACCAGGCGATGGGTTGGGGTGCTTCAGAAGATCTGACCCGGTTCTTGGCTCGTGAGAAGATCAACATTCCAATTTTTGGTCATTGTGCCGGGATGGGCGCCTACTATCGTTCAAAGACCAACGGCATTTCGACAGCATTGTCCATGGGCAAAATGGCTCGCCTGATCGGTATGGATATGCCGCTGGTCTATCCGGACAGTGGCCGATTTGGTATCGACACGAATGAACTGGTTGAAACCCATGCCATGCTGACCTCCCCGATGGGTCCGATCAAGCGGGCTTTCACAACCGTAGCGGGCGGTGTCCATCCAGGCACGATTGAATACCTGATGAAACTTCTGGGCAATGACACCATCTTGATGGCTGGCGGTGGCATTTACGGTCATCCGATGGGAGCAACGGCTGGTGCCAAAGCTATTCTCCAGGCCATAGATGCAGTCATGGCAGGGTCAACTGTGGCCGAAGCCGCTAAAGTTCACGAGGAACTTCGTGCCGCACTTGAATTTTGGAAAAAATAAATCGGCACAAGAATGCTTGCATACAGCAACAAAGAGGGAAAGAACATGAATAAAGAAAAATTGCTGGATCTATACAGGATGATGGTCCAGATCCGCGAATTCGAAAATGAATGCATCGAACTGGCGAAATCAAATGCTACGCGTGCGGCGGTACATACCTACATTGGTGAGGAGGCAATTGCTGCTGGCGTCTGTGCTCACATGTCGAATCAGGATTACATCACCTCCACGCACCGTGGTCATGGCCATTGTATTGCCAAAGGTGCAGATCTTGAGAAAATGTTTGCAGAATTGTTAGGCCGCGAGGGTGGCTACTGCAAAGGCAAGGGCGGATCCATGCACATTGCCGACCTTGCGACTGGCAATCTAGGAGCAAATGGCATTGTTGGCGGCGGAATCCCGCTGGCTGTTGGCGCGGCTCTCGGTATCCAGCTCGACAATAAAAAGAACTTTGTAGTCAGCTTCTTCGGTGATGGTGCTGCCAATGAGGGCTCATTCCATGAAGCGTTGAATATGGCGTCCATCTGGTCCCTGCCGGTCATCTTTGTCTGTGAAAATAACGAATATGGCATCTCAACCCATGTCAGCAAGTCCACCAATATCCAGAATATCGCTATTCGAGCGATGTCATACGGGATCAAAGGCGTTGTGGTGGATGGCAATAATATCCTGGAAGTTTATGAAGAAACACGCAAGGCAGTTGACGATGTTGTTTCAGGGCAAGGCCCGGTTCTCCTCGAGATGAAGACCTACCGGATGTCCGGACACTATTTCGGTGACAACCAGAATTACCGGACGAAGGACGAAGTCAACCAATGGAAAGAGAAGGATCCGATCTTGCGCTGTGAGCAGATCCTGCAAAAGGAGTATGACCTGACCGAAGAAGATCTGCTCACAATCCGGAAGAACATACGCACGGAAGTTCTCGCAGCCTCAGAGAAGGCCAAACTACAGCCGGAACCGATGATTGAAGATCTGACAGGAGATCTGTTTGACCAGAAGTTTGCCGACATCGAATGGAAATCGTTTGTAAAAGCACAGGGGAAGGGGTAATCGAGATGCGCAAGATATCGATGCGTGAAGCTGTCAATGAAGCGCTTCATATTGCATTCAATAGTGACAGCAATGTCTTTACAATGGGTGAAGACATCGCCGTTTATGGTGGCCAGCTGCGTTGCAGTTATGACCTGTTGGACAACTTTGGCCCTGAACGTGTACGAGATACCCCCATTTCAGAAATGGCTATTGTCGGTGCTGGTGTTGGCGCTTCCATGATTGGCAAACGGCCGGTTGTCGAATTGTCCTACATTGATTTCATCGGGACAAGCTTTGACCAGATCCTCAATCAGGCTGCCAAGATGCGCTACATGTATGGCGGTCATGTCAACATGCCGCTGGTGATTCGTACTCAGTGCGGCGCTGGCCTCGGCAATGGTGCCCAGCATTCTCAGTCGCTGGAAGCCATCTTGGCTCACATCCCTGGTATTCGAGTCGTCATGCCTTCCAATGCTTATGATGCCAAGGGGCTGCTACTGCATGCCATCAGAGATAACAATCCTGTAGTGTTCATTGAACACAAGGCTCTTTACAAGGTGAAGTGCGAAGTGCCGGAAGAGCCCTACGAAATTGAATACACACCGGACGTCAAACGGACCGGCAAAGACCTGACCATCGTCACCTACTCCGCGATGGTGAACCGGTCCCTGGAAGCGGCTGAGCTGCTCCAAAAGGAGCATGGCATCGAGGTAGAAGTCGTTGACGTGCGTGCCTTGGAACCGCTGGACATGGAACCGATCATTCGCTCGGTCAAAAAAACCAACTGCGCCGTGATCGTCCATGAAGCTTGCGAAAAAGGCGGGTTTGGTGGCGAACTGATCGCCCAGATCCAGCAACATACCTTTAAAAGCCTGAAAGCACCAATCCTGCGTGTTGCCGCACCAAATGTTCCCGTGCCATTTGCGGTCAACCTGGAAATGAGCTATCTGCCTGACAAGACAAAAATCACGAAAGCTGTCATGACCTGCCTGGAAAACAAAAAGGCCAATGCATAAGGAGATTTGAAATGAAATTATTAATCACCACTTTTCTGGATACCAAATTCCTGCCCGACCTCGAAGCCATGTTCGATACAATTACCTATGCTGGCATGATGGAAACAGGCCGGGTCCTGACTGAAAATGAGCTGGCCGAGGCGATGGCTGATGTTGACGCAGTTGTCATTGAGTTCGATCCCCTGACTCGTAAGGTGCTGGACGTCTGCAAAAATCTCAAAGTGATTGCCTCTGTCCGTGGTGGCGCCCATGCGAATGTCGATATTGATGCAGCAACAGAAAAAGGGATCCCGATCCTTTATGTCCCGGGCCGCAACCAGGACACCGTGGCTGATTTTACCCTTGGCTTGATGATTGCTGTCAGTCGCGGCCTGGCTCTGGGCCATCACCTGATCAAGAACAAGGTGATTACCGACGACAAACCGTACTACGAAAATGGATTCTGCAAAACGGATGTCAACTGGGTGGGTTCGACCCCGGAGAAGTTTGCCTATCTGCAGTACAAGGGCCCGACCTTGAACGGCAAGCGCTTGGGACTGGTCGGTTTTGGTGCGATAGGTCGCGAAACAGCTAAGCGCGCCCTGGCTTTTGACATGGAAGTTGTCGCTTATGATCCTTTCGTCAAACAGGAGCAGGTAACCATGCCGGTCACCCTGGTTGATCTGCCGGAGTTGATGCAGACGTCCGATTTTATCTCGGTCCATCTTCCCGTCACCCCTGGAACTCGCGGCTTGATCTCGAAAGATATGCTGGCATTGATGAAACCGTCTTCCTATTTGATTAATACGGCCCGGGCTGCTGTGCTTGATTACGACAAACTGATCGACATGCTACAGAAAGGCGAGATCATCGGTGCAGGACTCGATGTTTATCCCATGGAGCCTTTGACCGATGAAAGCCCGCTACTCGATCTGGACAATGTTGTTCTGACCCCCCATATTGCCGGCTGTAGTCTGGATCCCTATGAGCGCTCCTATGCTCAGCTCATAAAGGACCTGAAATTGCTTTTGAAAGGCAATCGACCGGAACGTTTGTATAATCCAAATGTCTTTGCTAAAACAACGGACTGACTTTCACAGAATAAATAAAGCTTCACAACTACTTTTCAAAAAAAGGGGAAAAACCACATGAAAAAAGAAATTATCATGCCAAAAGTGGGTCTCGACATGGAAGAAGGAATGATCACCTCCTGGTTGAAAAAAGTTGGTGACCATGTGACGGCGGGCGAATCCTTGATGGAAATTGAAACGGACAAGGCTGTGACCGAAATTGAAGCAGCCGTGACAGGCACTTTAGTTGAAATTGTTGTGCCAGAAGGCGAAACAGTCGAAATCGCGACCATTGTGGCTTGGGTAGAAACTGATGAATGAACAAGTGATCAAGCTATCCGGACTGCACAAGGCGATGAGCAGGCAGATGGTTTCCAGCTGGAGCGAGGTACCGCAGTTCCAGCTGGAAACAGAAGTGGATTGCTCTGCAATGATCGCCCTGCGTAAAAAACTTGACTACCATCCATCCTATACTTCCATTATTGCAAGATCCGTTGCGGATGCATTACATCTCCATCCGATGCTTAATGCATCCTGGCGTACGGATCATGTCGTCCAGTACGATATGGTCAATATTGGCATCGCGGCAGATACTAAACGGGGGCTTCTTGTTCCGGTCATCCGGGATGTTGCTGGAAAACCACTTCATGAAATCGATGCGGCTTTGGCTGCGATCAAGGAAAAATCTGCCAAAGGGAATTTTAGCATGGAAGACTTGGCAGATGGCACCTTCACAGTCAGCAACTTGGGCATGTTTCGCATCAACGCATTCGCATCGATCGTCAATGCGCCGCAGGCTGCCATTCTTGCCATTCCACGGATGACAGAAGTAGTATGCAAAATGCCAGATGGCAGCTTGGGTACCAAGATGGTCATGCGACCCGTGTTGAGCATCGATCACCGGGTGACAGATGGAGCATCGGGTGCCCGTTTTATCAATGATTTTGTCCGCCTGCTCGAAGATCCAGAGGTCTTGCTGTAAGTCTTGCAGATTTTAGCATTTGGCACATGGCTATTTCACTGGAGATATTATGGAACAATATGATTTGATCGTCCTTGGGGCAGGCCCAGCCGGATATCTGGCCGCGGAACGAGCTGGCCAGGCCGGATTAAAGGTGCTGTTGATCGAAAAGTCAAAAATTGGTGGAGTCTGCCTGAACGAAGGCTGTATACCATCAAAGACCTTGCTTCACAGTGCCAAAATTTATCACTATGCCAACAATGGCAAGCCATATGGAGTGACAACCAATGGTGAAGTGCGACTAGACCAATCCGTCGTTGTTTCCAGGAAAGACAAGGTCGTCAAAACTCTGGTGAACGGGGTCCGACACTCACTCAAGTCTGCCAATGTCAAAATCTTGGAAGGTCATGGTGTCATCCAGGGGCGAAGCCTGAATGATTTACAGGTTGCGGTCGGGGCAGATGTCTTTAGCTGTGACAAATTGTTGATCGCAACCGGTTCCGAAACTGTCATTCCCTCGATTCCGGGAGTTGCTGAAGGTCTGGAAGCAGGAACAATCGTCACTAACCGGGAAATCCTCAGCCTGGACCAGATTCCTGAATCTCTGGTGGTGATTGGTGGTGGTGTCATTGGCTTGGAAATGGCCAATTACTACAATTGTGTGGGTTCCCAAGTCACTGTGATCGAAATGCTCGATCATATAGCTGGAACTTCGGACCGTGAGATCGCGGGCATGTTGAAAAAAGAACTTGAGAAATCGGGAATTGCCTTTCATTTGGGCTGCAGAGTGACTGACATTAATCAAAACTGGGTCAGTTTCACGGATGGATCTGAAGATAAAAAAATCGTTGCAGAAAAAACATTATTAAGTGTAGGTCGACGGCCAGTAACAAAAGGCTTTGGTTTGGAAACACTAGGAATAACCTTGTCGCAGGGATGTCTGGTAACCGATCGTTATGGCATGACCAGCGACCCCAAGGTCTATGCAGCAGGTGATGTCAATGGGACCTGGATGCTGGCCCATGTTGCGTATCGGGAGGCAGAAGTTGCGGTCAACCACATGCTGGGGAAAAAAGACTCTATGAATTATCGCGCGGTCCCTTCAGTCGTTTATACCAGCCCCGAAATGGCTGGCGTAGGGGAAACCGAGGAGAGTTGCCAGGCAAAAGGTCTATTGTACAAAAAGATTACCCTGCCAATGAATTATAGTGGCCGTTACATGGCTGAAAATGAAGGCGGCAAAGGGGTATGCAAATTGCTTGTTGACCCACAGGATCAACGTTTGCTCGGTTGTCACATCCTGGGCAGTTATGCATCTGAGATCATCATGAATGTAGGCATCATGATTGACACTGAATTGTCTTTGGATCGAATCAAGACGTTGATTTTCCCACACCCTACGGTCACAGAAATCATCCGGGAAAGCATCTTCCATATCTGATAAGGCGAGGTAATCCATGGATAGTATCCAGGATGTACAGGCAAGATCACGTTCTTTTCAAGGCTATTTACTAGTTAGTGATCTTGATGGGACCTTGCTTGATACAGGCCACAACATCAGCGAACAAAACATTAATGCGATTTATGCGTTCATTCAGGGCGGAGGCCGGTTTACTCTGGCTACTGGTCGAGGCAGGATATCGGTCTGGCCCTATTTATCCAAGATTCCTATTAATGCCCCATGCATTTTATATAATGGAGCTTTGATCTATGACAGTGTGAATGGTACATTCGTCAAGCGGTATTGCTTTGATGCAGAGATCATACCGATCCTGGAATTATTGCATGAGCAATACCCTGGCTTGGGGATCGAAATATTTTTGGAAGACAGTGTCTTGTTCTACAGTGAAAACTTATGGACCAAATTTCACCAGGAGCGAGATGGCTTTTCGTCAGAAATAATTGACTCGCTGCGTATGAGTCAGGCTTGGTACAAGATTGTCCTGACCTGGGATCCCGCTCAACTCCAAACAATTGAGCAGGCTTTCCGTCATCAATTATCTGGTTACAACTTCAATTTCTCTGAACCGCATTTTCTGGATATCACACCGTTGCAGGCATCTAAGGGCCACGCTTTGCATGATCTGGCCCAATTGATGAAAATACAGCCAGAGCTGACCATCGCGATTGGTGACAATTATAACGACATCGACATGATTCGCAAGGCTGGCAAAGGATTTGCAGTTGCCAATGCCTGTCCAGAGGTCAAACAGGCAGCAGACGCAATCTGTAAAAGCAATGACCAGCATGCCTTATGGGATGTTGTTACTAGATTAGTCAATTGGACGAAAAAAATCGAAAACCCTGTATCATCCTCTGATACGGCGGAGCACCTTGGTCTGTGACAGGCTGTAGATGGCCAGCGCCAGCCAGATGAAGGCAAAGCTGATGCCATTGATGAGTGAAAACGGCTCATGGTAAACGAAAATTCCGAAAAAGAACATCATAGTCGGGGCGATGTACTGGGTGATCCCGAGGGTTGAGAGGGGAATCCGCTTGGCGCTGTAGGCGAACAGGATCAGCGGGATCGCAGTGGCCACACCGGCGCCGAGGAGGAAGAGCGTGACCGTCAGACTTGATCGGCCCAGCGCACCTTGGCCGTTGGTTTGACGTGAAAAGACATAGATCAGGGCGAGTGGCGCCAAGACAGCAGTCTCAAGCACCAAGCCCACCAGGGCGGTCGCTTTGACCGCCTTTTTGATTGCGCCATAGATGCCAAACGTGAGCGCCAGGGCAAAGGATAGCCAGGGAAATCGGCCGGCCTTGATGACCAGGATCAGGACGCCGATGGCAGCAGATGCAATCGCCAGCATTTGCCAGGGATTCAGGCGTTCTTTGAAAATGACGACTCCGAGCAAGACTGCAATCAGCGGATTGATGTAATAGCCCAGGCTGGAATCCAGCAAGCGGTCAGACTCGACCGCCCAGATGAACAAGCCCCAGTTGAGCGCGATCAGAATGGCCGCCAGAATGATCAGACGGACCTGGTGCGGGTCGCTGATGATCGGGCGGATCCGGTTCCACTGCTGGCCCAAGCCGATGATCAAGGCCACAAAAACGAGTGACCAGATGATCCGGTGCGACAGGACCTCCAGGGCCGGCACATCGCCGAGGACTTTCCAATAGACAGGTAAAAAGCCCCAGAGGGTGTAAGCGGCAATGGCTGTCGCGATGCCGATGGATTTTTCATGTTGCATGTCAACCTCACAGATGATAATAAATCCATTGTACACGACAAAAGCGTTATAATACTCCTATTGGATTGCCACTTTCCCCTCATGACTTCTGAGGTATGTGCCATGTTCAGGCCTGGGCGTTTTTCCGGTGGAGTTCATCCGAAAAGTCACAAGAATACAGACGCTTATCCGACGGTTCATCTCGATGATTTTACGCAGATTCGCCTGCCGATGAGCATGCATGTCGGTCCACCGTGTACACCGGTGGTCAAGGTTGGCGACCGGGTCAAGGTCGGCCAATTGGTGGGCCAGGCAACCGGTCCTCTGGCCGTGCCGATCCACTCGAGTGTCTCTGGCCAGGTCACGGCCATCCGCTGGGAAACCTTCGTAGATGGCCGCTCGGTCGAGGTGGTCCAGATTGAATCCGATGGCCTGTATTCCCACGCCGAGTCTGTGCTGCCACCCATTGTTACGGACCGGGAGAGTTTTCTCCAGGCTCTGCAGGATTCAGGTCTGGTTGGCCTGGGGGGCGCCGGTTTCCCGACCCACAGGAAACTCCGGATTCCAGAGGGCAAGCAGGTGGAGTATCTGCTGATCAATGCCGCTGAGTGTGAGCCCTATATCACGGCTGATTTTCGCCAGTGCGCCGAACATCCTGATGAAATCATTGCCGGCATTGCTTTGGTGATGCGCTATCTTGCGATCCCGCAGGCGATCATCGGGATCGAGGACAATAAGCCGCTGGCCGCAAGGCTGCTCAAAGACGAACTGGCGCGGCCAGGCGATGGCTTGGCTTTGAAAACAGCGATTCGGGTTCAACTTCTGAAAACCGTCTATCCGCAAGGCGCAGAGCGAGTATTGATCCATTCTCTGACTGGACGGACGGTGCCCTCCGGGGGTCTGCCGATCGATGTCGGGGTCGTGATGCTCAATGTCAGTACGGTGCGGTTCATTGCCAAGTACATCAAGACCGGAATGCCGCTGGTGCGAAAGCATCTGACTCTGGATGGCAGTGGGATCAAAAAGCCCTGCAATGTCAGTGTACCGATCGGGGCAATGATCCCGGATGTCATTGCCCATGCCGGTGGCAATGCTCTGGCGGCTGGCAAGATCATCATGGGCAGCTCCATGATGGGGGTGGCGCTCGATCGGCTGGACCTGCCGGTCATCAAGCAGAACAATATGATTCTGGTCTTTGATTCCTGCGAGGCTAATTTGCCGGGCGAATCGCAATGCATCCACTGCGGCCGTTGCGTCCGGGTTTGTCCGATGCGTTTACTGCCCTATGCCCTGGATGATGGGGCCCGTCGGCAAGACCTCGGGCAATTGCAGGCAAACCATGTCCAAGATTGCATTGAGTGTGGCTGCTGCACCTATGTCTGCCCAGCCAAAAAGTTCCTCGTCCAGAATATTCGCGCCGGTAAGGTCCAGGTGCGCCAGGCGAACTGAAGCGGTTGCCGTTGCACCGGAAATCGTGAAGGGGTAAGATGCAATCATGTCTGGATGTTTCGCCCACGGACCCGAGGGATCCAGCAGGCAGATACATTCTCTCGATAGCATCCATAGAGGAGGGACCCCTGATGTCGTATTTGGATGATTTGTTTGGTTTGTCAGGAAAAGTTGCGATCGTGACTGGCGGTGGCCAAGGGATCGGCCAGGTGGTGGCAGTTGGCCTGGCCAGGGCTGGGGCTGAAATTTATATTTTGAATCGTTCCCAGGCCGATGAGACCCTCCAGTTGATCGCGGCCGCTGGAGGCAAAGCCCATTTCATTGCCACGGATGTCACCGAGGAGGCCAGTGTGGACGCTGCCATGGCGCAAATCCTGGCCCAGTCCGGTGCGATCGATATCGTCTTCAACAATGCCGGTATCTGCATTCATGAGGACTCGCTTGCAACCAGCATCGAGGATTTCCGTCGGGTCATTGATGTCAATCTGACCGGTGAGTTCATCGTGGCCCGGGCCGCGGGCCGGATCATGCTTGAGCGGGGAATTGCCGGCAGCATCATCAATATGGCTTCGATGTCGGGCTCTATCGTCAATATTCCCCAATGGCAGTGCTCATACAATGCCTCGAAAGCCGCGGTCATCCATATGACACGCTCGCTGGCGGCGGAGTGGGCCGAGGCCAGGATCCGGGTCAATAGCATCAGTCCGGGATATATTGCGACGCCGATGTCTGTCGATACGCCGCAGGCGCTCAAGGATGCCTGGATGCCGCTGATCCCGATGCACCGCATGGGCAAGCCGGAGGAGCTGATCCCGGCGATTCTCTACCTGGCCAGTGACGCCTCCGGATATACGTCCGGCAGCGATGTCATCGTGGATGGGGCATATACCTGCGTCTGAGGGCTGTTTCCTGCTGGAAACGAGCTTGCCAGAACAAAATAAGGACCGGACATCAAAGTCCGGTCCTCTGTTTGTGCGCCGAAAATTCAATCAATCCAGCATATAGCGCTGGAATTCCACCGCGTTTTTGGCATCGAGGTCGAGCTGGGCGTCGTCAGCGCCGGGATTCATTTCGCGCCAGATCTTGATGTCGGAGCCGACCTGGCCCCCCATGCGGACGAAGGGTTCCATGACGATGGCGCCCTGATAATGGATGTCGCGCAGGGCTTCGCCGATTTCGCGCCAGGGGGTGCGGCCGCGGCCGGGCACGCGGCGGTTGCATTCGCCGGTGTGGAAATGGCCGAGGTGCTGGCCGGCCTTGCGGATGGCGCCGCCGATGCTGTCTTCTTCGATGTTCATGTGGAAGGTGTCGAGCATGATCTTGACCCGTGGGTGGTTGACTTCCTGGACAAATTGGACGGCTTCCTCGGCGGTGTTGAGGAGGTAGCCTTCAAAACGGTTGAGGACTTCCAGGCAGTAGTCCACACCACAAGACTCAGCGACTTTGGCCATTTCGGCGACGCCAGCGACACTGCGGGCCCAGTCACCGGGCTTGTCGATCGGGTTGGCGTAATCGACTGGCCAGTAAGAATAAATGCCACCACCGATGACATGGATGTCCATTTTTTCCAGGCGTGAGAGCAGGTCGGTGAAAAAGGCCTTAGCATGGGCGCGGACGGCCGGGTCGGCCGAGGCCAGGTTCTGGTCCGGACTGGGGCCGTGGCCGCAGGTCAGGGTGATGCCATTGGCTGCGGCACAGGCTTTGATGTCCTTCATTTGTTGTTCCGAATAGAAGGGCAGGGGGCTGGCGGCAATTTCCAGGATGTCAAAGCCGAGTTGGGCCGCCTTCTCGATATATGGGATGTAGTCGGCCTGCCATTGCTTTTCCCAATAGGCGTAGTAAATACCGTGTTTCATCGATGCCTCCTTGTTTTCGGTTGTGATTTTATTCCCATAATGCATCAAGCTGATCAGAGAATTGCCTGAAGCGTCTGTATTTGCGGTCATAAATGCCAGCTAAGGCTGATTGAGGTTCGTAGCGCTGTTTGACCCGGACCATGGCGTGGCTGGCAGCAGCCAGGTCCTGATAGTGTCCGTCGGCTACGCTGGCGGCCATGGCACAGCCCAGGGCGCCCAGTTCGCTGGATTCCAGGGTCTCGACGGGGAGCTGGAAGATATCGGCAAACATCTGGACCCAGAAGGGGGAGTTGGCCGCGCCGCCGGCCAGGCGGATGACACTTGGTTTTTTATGAGCCAGCAGCTTTTCCAGATGGATACGATGACCGAGGCAGATCCCTTCCATCACGGCCCGGATGACCTGGGACCGGGTATGAGAACTGTCCAAGCCGATCAGGCTGGCCTTGGCCCGGGGATTGTAATTGGATCCATAGAGGTAGGGCAGGAAAATGATGTCGTGGTCTTCGGGTGCGACCGTTGCGGCCATGTCATCGGTCAGACGATAGACACTGATGCCGCGCTTTTCAGCCAGCAGTTTTTCTTCAGCCATGAAGCGCTCGATGAACCATTCATGGTTACCAGCAGAGGTCGGGCTGCTTTCTTCGATAAAATAGTAGTCCGGCAGGGCATAGATGGAATTCATCATCACGCTGTGATCGGTGACCGGCTGATGGGAGATGAAGCCGTTGATGCTCCAGGTCCCTGCAATGACGCAAAATTTGTCATCGCTGAGGATATCCATGGCGATCGCACAAGCATCAATGTCAAACATGCCGCCGGCTACGGGGATTCCAGCGGGAAGGCCGGTTTGGACAGCGACTTCCTGTGTGATAAACCCGCAGACATCTGTCGAATGCTTGAGCGGGGGCAGGGCAGAGTACAAATCGCCCAGACCAAAGGTTTCCATCAAATTCTGGTCAAAACGGCGTTCCTTGAGATTCAGAAGGTTCGAGCCGGAATAATCCGTGATCTCAGCGTAAGCCTCACCGGTCAGGCGGAAACGGATGTAGTCTTTACACTCGAAAATCCACTGGGTATTGGCAAGCACGTGTGGTTCATGGTCCTTGAGCCAGCATAGAATCGAAACAGGCTGGCTGGCCAGGATTTTCTGGTAGTTGGTCGCAAAAGTCTTTTCGCTCGTTCCATCCGAATTGAACCGGTCGGCGTGATCGACGGCCCTGGCATCGGTCGAGACGATCCCGTTATAGGCTGGGCGCTGGTCTTTGCCCCAGAGGTACAGGCCCTTGCCGTGGCCGGAGCAGGCCACGCTTTTGATCTGGGCAGCGACCGCTGGGCCAGCTTTTTCGACGGCTGCCCGCATGACCCTGATGTTGGCTGCCCATAACTCATCCATATCACGTTCGGTGAAACCAGGTGCTGGCGTCAGCATGGTCAATTTCTCTGACGCACGCGTGATCATCTGACCATTTTGATCAAACAGGACGGCCTTGACCAGCGTGCCGCCATTATCGAGCCCCAAATAGTAATTCATCCGCTTTGCCTCCTGTTTGCTGCAAAAGATTGGTTGGGATAAGGGAAAAGGCTCCCACTAAAGTGTGACGTTTAGTGGGAGCCCATGATCATGACAATCGGTTTGCGTCAGATCGGGGTGAAGTGTGTCTTAGAAAGGATAGTTGTCAACATTTTCCTTGGTGAAGACAGCCGGAGGACCCATGACAACGTCTTTGCCGTTGACAACAATCTTGCCAACGTTCGGAACATCCATGCCATCGGTGACAGGGGTGCCATCGAGGACGGCCTTGGCCAGGTAGACAGTCAGGTAGCCGAGGGTGGCCGGATCCCAGAGCAGGGAAGCGTCTAGGGAACCATCCTGCAGGTAGGGTTTGGAGTCTGTAGGCATGGCAGTACCGAGGACAGCGATCTTGTCCTGCATGCCTTTTTCCTGGACAGCCTTGGCAATGCCGAGCGGGGCCGGGGTGGAATAGCCGAGGATGCCGATCAGGTCTGGATAAGTCTTGATCAGGTCGAGAGCTTTCTGGTAGGCGATGTCAGCAGATTCGTCGGAACCGATTTTGTCGGTAACCAGCTTGAGGTTCGGGTATTTGGTCTTGGCGTATTCGGCGCCGAGGTCGATCCAGGTGTTGAGGTTGGCAGCAGACAGACCACCGGTGATGATGGCATAGTTGCCGGAATCTGTGCCAGCGATTTCAACGAGCTGGTCGTAATAGACCTGGGCCAGTTGGGTGTCGTCAATCTGGTGGACAGACAGCTCGACAACGGATTTTTCCGCAGGTGTATCCCAGTCGAGCACTTTGATGCCGGCGTCTTTGGCTTTCTGCAGGACAGGGGTCAGAGCGGCAGCATCATTGGGAGCGACGCAAATGGCATCAACACCCTGGGTGATGTAGTCTTCGATCATCTGGACCTGCTGGGCTGCGTCACCAACGGAAGGACCGTTGTAGATGACATTGACGCCGAGGTCTTTGCCAGCCTGTTCAGCACCGGTCTGGCATGATCGGTGCCAAGTCACCTGAGCGGAAACTTGTGTCTGTTGTACAGAATGTCGTTCTGGGAGTAAGGGTGCAAATTTGATGATTCTCAATTTCCGATTGCGTGGCCTGGCACAACACTGAGATCTGCATCCTGGTTGGGCCTTCCGGCTGTGGCAAGACGACCACCATGAAAATGATCAACAAGCTGATCCCGCCCAGCTCTGGCTCGATCCTGATCGATGGCCAGGACATTGGCGCAATCGATACGATCGCGCTGCGCCTGAACATTGGTTACATCATTCAGGACATCGGCTTGTTCCCGCACATGACCGTTGCGGAAAACATCGCCACGGTTCCCGTCGAGCTGGGCTGGAAAAAAGACCGGATCAGCGACCGGGTCGACGAGCTGCTCGACCTGGTCGAACTCGAACCCAAGATCTATCGCCACAAAAAGCCGCGTGAACTGAGCGGTGGCCAGCGTCAGCGGGTCGGTGTCGCCCGCGCCCTCGCGGCCGATCCCAAGATCATGCTGATGGATGAGCCTTTTGGCGCCCTGGATCCGATCACCCGGGCCAAACTGCAGGATGAATTCCTCAAGATCCAGGCCAAAATCAAGAAGACGATCGTCTTTTTCACCCATGACATCGATGAAGCCCTCAAAATGAGCGACCGGATAGCCGTCCTGAAAGCCGGCCGTGTCGTCCAGTACGGCACCCCGATGGAGATCCTGGCCAGACCGGCCGATCCCTTCGTCTCAGAACTGATCGGTGGCCGCAACTCGCTGAAAATGATGAATCTGCTGTCCTGCGGCGACGTGATG
>JAQUEY010000037.1 GCA_028684955.1 Eubacteriales bacterium | reverse complement strand
TTTCGGGGTTGGCAGGATCGATCACTGGTGCGCCGCCTGTATGGATCGGGCAGGGCTGCGTTGGATTCAAGGCCATGCCTGGGACAAAATATTCCGTATAAGGTGCCGGACAGGCTGCCGTGGCCAACTGGCCTGATTCCGGACAGACGGTCAAGGACAGGACGTTTTTCTGGGCCGGGAAATCCCTGGCCGGTAAGTCCTGGTGCAAGGACTGCATCAGGGCCTGCCAGATCAGGATGGCGTTGCTCCGGTCTTGCTGGGGGATGGTCGTGCCACCCAGCTGGTTGTCATAACCATACCAGACCGCTGCGGTGTAGTAAGGGGTGAAACCGCAGAACCATTTGTCGCGGTTATCGTCGGTTGTACCGGTTTTGCCGGCTGCCAGGGTATTGGTCGGGCCGCGCCCGGCTGCTGTACCGCCCGGCTGGAAAACGCCCTGCATCAGGTCGGTCATGACGAATGCCGTCTCTGGCTTGTAGACCTGGGTAAATTCCGGACGATGTTCCAAGAGGACACTCCCATTGGCATCGAGCACCCGAGTATAAGCATACGGTTCGGTGTAAAGCCCTTCGTTAGCCAGCGTGGCATAGCCTCCTGCCATTTCCAGGGCGGTCATGCCCTGGCTGAAAGCGCCCAGGGCGATCGCGACGTAGTTCTCTGTGCTGCGGTCAATGCCAACGGCTGCGAGATATTTAAGTGAAGTCTCACCCTTGAGCATGTACTGCCAGATCTGGGCTGCAACCGTATTGCAGGAGATCTTGATGGCTTCGCGTACGGTGAGATTGCCGCGGTAGCCACTGTAGCTGTTCTTGGGATAGAGGGTGTCTGGTTCATCTGGATTGAGGTAGACCGGAATGTCCGCAATGATGGAGGAAGCCGTGATTTTGCCGGTGTCGATCGCTGGCCCGTAAACAGCGAGTGGCTTGATGCTCGATCCAGGCTGGCGCTGGGATGAGACGGCCCGATTGAGAATGAAGTTGCCGGTTTTTTCACCGTAGCCGCCAACGATGGCCTTGATCTGGCCGGGGTTGGGATAGTTTTCAATCACAACCGTACTGGCTTGTGGAGATTCAGGGAGGCGGTCGAGGATGGAAGGGTCTTGCATGAACAAGGACTGTGTTTGGAAAACCTTTTCGGCATTGGCCTGGACGGAGCTGTCTACGGTGGTTTCAATGGTGAAACCATGGTTGTAGACGGCTACCGAAGCCACTTCCCGGCTATAGCCACGTTCTGAGACCAGGTCAGCAATGACCTGCTCGATCACATAGTCAACAAAATAGGAGTTGACCTGATTGGATGAAACGGCCTGTGGCGTCTCGCGGAAAACGATTTCCTGGTTCAGGGCTTCGTCATACTCGGAGGCTGTGATCCAGCCGAGGTCGTGCATTTTGCTCAGGACGATGCGCATGCGGCGCAGGGCATTGCGGCGTCCAGTCTCGGTGAGCGGGTTATAGACGGCTGGCAAGTTGGGGATGCCGGCCAGAAAGGCACATTCGATCAAGGACAGGTCTTTGGCGTCTTTGTCGAAATAGGCTTTGGCGGCAGACTGGACACCGACGTAGCTGTTTCCCATCGGGACCAGATTGAGGTAGAGTTCCATGATCTCGTCTTTGCTGCGCTGCTGCTCCAGCTGGATGGCGTTATACCATTCCTGGATCTTGCGCTGGGCTGAGCGCTGGTCAGCACCGGAAATCATCTTGACCGTCTGCTGGGTGATCGTTGAACCACCGTGGGTGGCCGTGCCGCTGTTGGCCAGGGCACTGACGATGGCACTGCCGATGCGGCGCGGGTCGATGCCGATGTGCTCGTCATAGCGTTCGTCTTCGATGGCTTTGAAAGCTTCATCGATGTATGTTTTCTTGATCGCAGAGAATGAGACGTATTCCCGGTTGATGTTCTGGCTGCCGGTCAGGATGGCAATGTCGTTGCCTTCGCTGTCCTTGATGTGAGTGGTCTCGGTTGTATTGCTCAGCATGCCGGCCGATATAGGCTCAGCTGTTGTGATGTAGCCAATCAGCATGCCGCCGCCGATGCCAGCCAGCAAGAACCCCATGATGACCAGGCTGATCAGGCCCAGTTCGATGACCCGGCCCAAGGCCACGCCAAACGTGCGGGGAATGCTCAGCATGCCACCGGCATGGGTTGGTTTGCCGCGAACCCGCCGGAAGAGTTCCTGGCGGACGGGATCATGGACAGAGGGGGTTCTGCGGGCCGAAGACTGGGTGCGGGACGAGCTGTATGTGCGGCTAGGCAAGGGCTAGGCCTCCTAAAGTCAGCGGAAAAATCGATGCTGGGAATGAGACCAGATCAGGATTCCAGGATCATGTTCTTGGGGTTGAGGGGCTCTCCGTACAGACGGACTTCAAAATGAAGGTGGGATCCGGTCGATGTGCCTGTGTTACCAACGGTCGCGATCTTGTCACCTTTCTCAACCACATCCCCGACGGACACAGTGAGTTTTTTGCAATGCATGTAGGTTGTTGTGAATCCGTTGCCATGATTGATGGTGACATAGTAGCCCTGGGTCCGGCCATAGGACGCTTCGGTCACTTTGCCAGCTCCAGCAGCCTTGATGGTTGTGCCAGATGGATTGGGCATGTCGACGGCAGGATGGAAATGGTAATACCGGTAGACAGGATGGTAGCGATAGCCATAACCAGAGAGGGATCCGGGGACTGGCTTGAGTGTGGGCAAGTGGGCAAGGCGTTCTGTCAAAAGGCTCTCGTATTCAGCCAAGTCGATTTTACCGGCGAGATCACTTTGCTTGAAAGCCAGCAGTTTCTTATTGAGCTCGATCAGGTTTTTAGCTTCTGAGGTGTAACTGGAGACAGAGGCACTGGAACGGGAAACCATTTTGTCGGTCAGATTGGACATCAGGGCGTTCAGGATGGAGTCCTGCATGCCGTCGATCTCCTGCTGCTGCTCATCGAGAGCGATGGAAAGCTCATCGTTGCGGTTTTTTTCTGTATCGAGCTCTTCCTTGAGATTGATCTGCTCGACTGTCTGGATCCGGTCTTCGTCGGCGGCCCGGCTGATTTGCATCTGGGCCAGTCCGGCAGCTTCACTGAGTGCATAGGCCTGGTCCAGATCTTTGTTGCCTGCCAGATAACCGGCCATGAGCCCGATGATGACAAGAATGCTGGCGACGATTGGCCAGAAAGTGGCACGGTGGGTGGCAATCCAGACCTGGTGATGCCGAGTCACACGAATCGTATGAAGTTTGTCGTCCAGATGGGTTTTCTTCATGCGGTAACCTTTCGAAAATCGTGTGAACAATCGTGTGAAATGCGGAAAAATCCAGCAAATCGACCCTTATTATAGCCGCCTGAATCGAAAAACGCAACAAACATCACCTGATTTTGACTGCGATAGGCGAATGTTGCTCATTTTGCACAAAATGTCTGGGCGAATGGCTGGCAGGACAGTATGATGATGGCATGAAGATGCATGCAGAAATCCAGATTACTGATCTGAACCAGCAAGGACAAGGCCTCGGTCGCAGGGATGGCCAGGTTGTTTTTGTCGATCGCTCCATCCCGGGTGACAAGGTCTTGGTCCGGCAAGTCACGGACCATGGTTCCTATGCGATTGGCGAGCTCGAGCAGATCCTGGAACCGTCACCGGACCGGATCCAGCCGTTTTGTCCGCTGGCAGACCGGTGTGGCGGCTGTGCCTTGCAGCCGATGCGCTACGATGCTCAGCTCAAACACAAAAGACAGCAGGTCGTGCAGCTTTTGACACGCATAGGCCAGGTGGCGGATGCCGAGAAGAAGGTCGAAGCGACGCTCGGCATGGAGCACCCCTACCAATACCGCTGCAAAATCCAGTTTCCGGTGCGTGGCACGCCTGAGAAACCGGAAATCGGCTTTTTTGCCCGCCGCAGCCATGAAGTTGTGGACGGGACAACCTGTGGGGTTGGCCATCCGGCCGGTGATCTGGTGCGGGCTTGTGTGCGCGACTATATCCAGCAATACAAGGTCAAACCTTATGACGAAGCTCGCCACCAGGGCAGCCTGCGCCATATTGTGATCCGGGTAGCCCGACACACTGGTCAGGTTCTTGTTGTCCTCGTCAGCCGTACCCCGCAGATGCCTGCCACAGCTGAACTGGCTCGACACCTCGCTGAGTCACTTGCCACCCTACCGCCGCAGGCGGGAGATTTTGCTGCTGATGTACCAGCAGAAAAGCGAGTTTATACGCTGGGCAGCCTGGTCTTGAATCATCAGCCGGCTAAGACCAACGTAATCCTGGGTCCGCACCAGACCATTCTGGCCGGAGGTTCCTGGATTGAAGAAGCGCTTATGGGACTGCACTTCCAGATTTCTCCCCATTCTTTTTTCCAGGTCAATCCGGCCCAGGCGGAGGTTCTCTATACCCAGGCTGTTGCCATGGCCCAGCTTGAACCGACAGATTTTGCGCTGGATTTGTATTGCGGGACAGGGACGATCGCTTTGGCTCTGGCGCAAAAAGCTGCTTCGGTCATCGGAGTCGAAGCGGTGGCCCCGGCTATTGCCGATGCCAGGATCAATGCCTCCCGGAATGGCCTTGCTCATGTGCGATTCGAAGTCGCCAACGCTGAAGACTGGCTGGCAGACTATGCAGCGGTGGCGACCGTCCAGCCGACCGTCGCCGTGATCGATCCGCCGCGCCGTGGCTGTGACCGGGCTTTGCTGGAAGCCTTGCGCCAAGTACCACTGAAACGGCTGGTCTATGTCTCCTGTAATCCAGCCACCCTGGCCCGGGATGTCCAGATTCTGCAGCCTGAATACCAGGTCCGGCGTGTGGTGCCGGTCGACCTGTTTCCCTGGACCGACTCGATTGAATGTGTCTGTTTGCTGGACCGGATCTGACCTGTGTCAAAGACCCCGGGGCTGTAATAGTTCAGTTTCATGATAAAGGTTTCATGATAAAAGCCAGGACCCTGTAGCCAAACAGTCATCGCGCGGCTATAATTGACTCATATTTACCGTCGATGACCATGCCCTTTTGAGATTGCCCGGGTCAGGACTGTCAACTTTGGACCAGACAACGCGATCCAGAAAGTGTGAATCGAAGAAATGAAAAAAAACCAGCTGCACCGTGAGTTTCCGGCAACGCCTGTTGTCCGTTTCTATGATATCGGCCCCAAGATCGACTTTTTCCCCTTAACGAAATCATCCTTCACAGACAAGATCAAGCATCAGCTCCCGGCTGCGACTGTTCTTCTGGTCACGGCCAGTCTGGTTTTGCACTGGACGGTCGGCAGTGGAGCCGCGATCGCTCCTGTGCCCAGTTCTGTTTCTGCAACTGGCATAAGTCAGACTCAAGTCGTCCTGAGTGAGCAGCCCCAGGATACATGGGTCCTGACGGGTCAGGCTCCGGACTATTCTGGATCCGAGTCTTTGAGCCGTGGCCTGAGTGCCCAGGCACTTCTCGAGGAGAAAGTTGACGCTGCCCTGGTCACCGAATCAGATGAAACAACCCTTGCAGCAGCACCCGATCCTGCCGGACAGGACCAGGCCCTGGTTCTGGCTGCGCCGACTCCAGTCCCCACTGCCACGCCCACGCCTGACCCAACCCCGACACCAGTACCGACCCCTGCTCCGACTCCGACACCAGTACCGACCCCCACGCCGACACCGGTCCCAGCACCCGACCCAGTGATTAGCTCCAGCGGGCTGAGTTCGGATCAGGAATCGGCTTTGGTCGACCTGTCCCGTTCCCTGATCGGTGTGCCCTATGTACTGGGCGGCACGACAGCCTCTGGTCTGGATTGCTCAGGTTTCACCCTTTATATGTATGATGAGATTTTCGGCATCAGCTTGCCGCACAAGGCCAGCGACCAGGCGCGGACTGGCACTGCTGTCAAATCATCTGAGATCAAGATCGGCGACATTTTGTGCTTTGACTGGGATTACAATGGTTCAGTCGATCATGTCGGACTCTATGTTGGCGGCGGCCATTATGTGAATGCCTCCCGTTCCCGGGGCGAGGTCTGCGAGCTGGTGGCCAATTTCAGTTCCAATCCGATCACGACCATCCGGCGCATCGTCCAGTAAAGCGGGTCATTAGATCCTGGCATCTTAAGTTTTTGACAACGAAAGGAACCATCCATGCCACTTGTCCACCAGGATCACGAGCAACAGCGCTCGGACGTTCCTGATCCCAGCCCCAGTCATTTTTGGTTTGCCCTCTCCCTCTCGATCTTGGGTGTCCTGCTCCTCGGCGGCACGATTTTTGCCATCCTGACGTATCAGGCAGGTGTGCGCGAAGCCATCCGCGTTTCCGAGTCGATTGCCTACGAAGACTATCTGCAGAAAAAGGCCGCACTGGATATCGATACATTCTATCCAGGCATTGCAGTCGATGACCTGGATCTATCCGGACTGACACTCGAACAGGCCAAGGTTCATTTCCAGAACCGCCTGCAAGACAGAGCACAATCCGTTGCCCTGACGGTGCGCATTGACGATCAGGAATTTGCCCTGGACGCTGCGGACATTGGATTTACTGACAATTCAGCAGCTGTCCTGGAGCACGCTTACCAGATCGGCCGCACCAGTGAATGGACTGAGGAACGGGCCCGGATCGATGACCTGTACCGCCAGGTTTTGCAATTGAAAACACAGCCGCTCCATCTGGAAACGGCCATGACCTATGATTCCGCCCGCACAGCCGATCAGATCACCGCCTTTGTCGAGACCGTGCAGGTCACTGCCCAAGCTGCCGCTACGACGAAGTTCGATCCCGTTACAGGGACTTTCACAATCAGTGACCGGATCATTGGCCGCAAGACAGATCCGGTCGAAGTTGTGGCCAAGGTCCTCGAGCATTTGCATCGGGGCCATTTCCAGGCGGTGATTGCGATTGAATCAGACAAGGAGATCATCGGCCTTACCGCAGCGGAAATCGAAGCAGAGCTTGGATTGCTGGGATCTGCGACCACCTATGCCTACAAGGTCGATCCGCCCCGGGACAACAATCTGGCCCGGGCCAGTGAGATCATGAATGGCACATTGCTTCAGCCCGGGGATGTCTTTTCCTTCAATGAAGTGGTCGGCAAACGGACAGCTGAACGAGGTTTCATGGAAGCCGGCGTCATTACAGATGGTACGCTGGTCAAGGACCTGGGCGGCGGTGTCTGCCAGGTGACGACAACGGTCATGCAGGCGGCCATGATGTCAGATTACGAACTGGTGGAACGGGCGCCGCACTCCTGGCCCAGCAGTTACACGACCATTGGGCTGGATGCCACCGTGGACTGGAATGGCCCGGACTTCAAGTTCAGGAACGATTCGGAGTTCCCGGTAGGGATCGTTGCCATCTATGACAAACCCAAGCTGACCGTCAAGATCTATGGCCGCAAGCTGGAGGATGATCTCACCATCAGCCTGCGTGCAACCAGGGATGAGACCATCCCGGTTGAAAAACCCCTCTATCGTCCCAATGACAGCCTCGCCCCCGGACAGGTGGTCGAGATCCGCGCGGAACACATCGGACAGCGTGCGACTGCCTACAAGGTGTACAAGAAAGACGGCGCTATCGTTCGTGAAGAAGTCCTCTTCAAGAGCTATTACCGCCCGATCCAGGGGATTTTCGAACTGGGTCCGACGCCACAGATTGCCAATCCCCAGCCAGCGAGTTCGGCCGCTGCCGGACTGACGGACTAACCATCCCGTTGGGCTAATTCCCGGAACAAGGCCACATCCGCCGCCAGCACATCCAGCTCCAGCGCCTCCAGGGCGGTGGCCCAGATGATCTGGTCATGCGCGGTCCAACGAAGCACACCCGCTTCGAGCCGGACATCATAGCAGGCCAGGATGATTCTGAAACCCTCGTAATCATGCGTCAGCAAGGCAACCATCGGACCGATCTGGGCCTGGAGACCCATTTCTTCGCGGATTTCCCGGCGCAAAGCTTCGCGTGGGGCCTCCCCCGCTTCGACTTTGCCTCCCGGCAGCTCCCATTGTCCATGCCCGTGGCCTGCTGTCGCCCGCCGGGCCAGCAGATAGCGGGCGGTACCAGCCGTCTTTTGTGATGCAGAACCTGTGGATTCGGTCCGAGCCAGCCACTTGTTATCCAGGTCCTTGATCAAGGCTCCCACCACCAGGAGTTCACGCCTGGCCAGAAAATGGCTATCCCGATGATACAGGGAGGTGTGTTTCTTGTTCTCGCCATGGTCATCGCTGCCACAGGTCCGGAGCAGGTCGAGGTAGCGGGCAGCAGCTGATAGTTCCAGACAGGCTTCCCGGCTTGCTTCGCCATGAAATGCTTCTACGCCCAAGAGCCCTTTGCTTTTGGCATCTTTGAGCTTTTTGACCAGTTTTTCATCCACGATCGGGTGTTCGCTGCACCAGTGGTAAACCGCCGGATGCGCCAGCACAGGCACACCGCCAGCACGGCGGATCTGCCAGACGGCCTCTCTCAGGTTCGGTCTTGGCCTTTCAATGTAACCCGGTTTGCCATACCCGAGCACGCGTTCGAAAGCTTCCTGAGTGGAGTGCGTATACCCACGTTCTGTCAGCAGCAGGGCTGCTTGCATCCGGCCCACAACACCCTGACCTCTTTCAACGAGATCAGCCAGCGTGATGGCATAGCCCAGGTTTTGCAACTGCCTGACCATGGCTTCATTTCGGTTGGCGCGGGCCTGGCGTTGCTCCTTCAGGAAATCGTCCAGCTGGTGGTGTCCGCCGTCCGGAAAGTACCCCAGCACATGCAGTTCGCGACCTTCGGAAACGGAAATTTCCACTCCGGGGACAAATGTCGGGCAATAAGGATCGTCCTTGTCCTGGCAGGCAGCCTGAACCAGCTCGGCCATAGGATCCAGACTGTCCAGCAGGTCATGGTCAGTCACGGCAAAACTGGTCAGCTGATTAGCCTTGACGCGCGCAAAAAGAGCTTCTGGCGTATCCGTTCCATCCGAAGCCGTTGTGTGCATGTGCAGATCACAACCACCAGCCCGCACCAGGCGGTCGATCTTCTCGGCGGCAGACAGCTTGCGCAGCCTGGAGCCCTTGCGGCTGGATCGAACCGGACCATATCCTTTCCAATCCAGTTCCACAGGCAACCACGCTTCCGTCGCGTGCCCCTCCAGTGGAAGAACCAGTGCCTCGTGCACCAAAGGCCAGATCTGCAGGATTTCATTGGGTCCGGCCAGCAGGAGATGGACCTTGACATCATCCTGCACACGCAAACACTCCGGCCCGATGGTTTCCAGATGCAGCAGTTGTGCTTCATTTCCTGAAAGCAAGTGCCAGGCATCCAGCACGTCTCGTTGCCGGTCGTGGGCAAAAGGACTTTGCGCCGGAAGCGCAGGTGAGATGTGTGTGCCAAAGGCAGGCACAAGGTCCGTATGATCCTGGCTGCGCCAGATGACTGGAATGATCATGAGAGATCCCTCCGTTTCCGCAAATCATAAATAACCGTATTTTCCTGTTCGGGAAATTCGGCAGCTCGTTCGAAATGGGCTGTGAAAAAAGACTCGTTAACTCGAAAATCTGGATGGTTGCGCAACTCATCGTCAACCAGGAGATAATCGATCTTTTGCTTTTCCAACAGCTCGATGACTTCAGGCCAGTCTTCTTCAGTACTGGCTAGCAGCGTTTTGACCAGAGCATCCCGGAAAGCCGTGTCGTGACCAGCTGACCAGGCGTAGTAGGCATGCCCATAGTAGGCCTGGCGTCCGGAATAGAAAAAAGCATGATAGTGATAGGGGGCCGTCAGGAAAATTGACCGGGGGGGTGTCTGCTCCAGGATCCAGTGGACTACAGGAGATTCCAGAGACAAGGCCAGGCGATTGCGGTTGATGGTATGGATCAGCCGAGTCTCGTACAGACCCGTACCCGTCAAAACGACCGTCAGAACCAAGGCCAGCAGCAGTGCCGAAACAGACCGCCTCTTGAATAGCCGGGCCAGGGCACCCGCCAGAGGGACACTGACCAAAAGCAGAGCGATCATCAGGAACTTGTGATTGGCTGTTACATCCACTGTCAGGGAGATGGCAAATAAAAACAGGATCAGGCTGGTGCTGGCTGCCATCAACAGACGAGCCCGCCGGCCAAGGTCCAGGGCAGTGACCCATCCGACAGGTAAGGCCAGCCCTGTGACCAGAAACAGGTAGAGCATGATCCCGGCCCACGATTTATCTTGCGCAATGAAGCCCCAGAACCACTGGATACTCACAGCTGAGTGCTCACTGCCTGGTCCGGCAAACACTCGGATCTGGATCACAGCCGAAACCAGGGCGAGCAGCCCTGCCAACGTCCAGACCAGCCTGCGGCTTAAAAACAACCACCAAGTCAGAAGGATCAGCAAGCTGGCCACCAGCACGGAACCATGCCAGAAGGGCAGGCACACAAAGAGCAGGCTGGCCACCAACTGCCGGGCACACATGGATTTAAGCTCGGCCTTGGTCTCAGAAAACCAGAGGGAGGGCGTGCGCATAAAATCGAGGACCGGAGTACGCCAGCGCGATGCGGGTTTGGCCAGATCAGGCAACAGCAGCAAAACCAGCAAGATCAAAACGGCCAGTCCAGACAGGAAATGGCGCTGGTTGATGTAGACATTCAAGGTCCAGAGTCCCCAGTCATCATGAGGCGTCGTTCCGATGAAATGGTCCAATTCCCAGAGGGTCTGCGTGACCCGTCCCAGACGGGCCAAAACCGACACATCCGCCACGGCCTCTGAATCGATCTGCCACTGCCGGGCGATTTCCAGCGGCAGGGCCAGGGAGCTGCGAAAGAAAAACAGGACCGGCGCCAGAATCGCTGCCAGGATCTGGTGCGTGATTGCCCGGGCGAGGAGGGCCAGTAAAATCACAACGCTCATGACAGACAGGATGCTCGGTAGATTGATCGCCCAGTCGATTGGCAGCCCCAGGTAATGGAGATTGCCACAGAGGAAATAGAACAGGAAATGGTAGTGGATCCCATCCCCGGCAAAGTGTGGATAACCAGTGGGCCAGTTCCAGCCGACCGCAAACGAGCGGACCAGGGCTGTGTGGGGGGCAAAGTCGCCAAAGATCGAGTACCCGGCAGCCAGTTGCCCCTCTTCAATCACAAAGGAGTCCCACATCAGAAAACTGCCCAGCGCCAGGCTGGCAGCTGCCAGCCCCAAGGTCAGGGCCGTTCCGGCTGGCCAATTTTGCACAGACAGGATCTGGCGCAGAGGGATGGTCTTGCGCCAGCCCCTTCGAGCAGATCGCCAGCGCGGCCAGGAAGTGAAAGCCAGAAGCAGGACCAGTTCGGCCAGGGTGATCACATTGGCCAGCAGCAGCGGGTACGTCTGCTGAAAAAACCGGGCAGACAGGGCCGCCAGAAAATAGGTCATAACGGTAACCGGGAGCAGCCCGGCCCAGAGGCCGGCTGCCCAGAGACCGGCCAGCCGGAGGGTCTTTTCCGGTCCGTTCAGAAATTCAAAAGGCCCGATTGTCCGTTGCAGCAGCAAGGTGCCAGACAGCCAGGCCAGAAGGAGAAACAGGATGGCAGCCATGCTGGATCAGTCGTGCGCGTCAGGGGTGGGGGCGGGATCCGTCGTGGCACCGACGATGTAGCGTGGCCGGCCCTTGACTTCGGTGAATATCCGGGCAATGTAGATACCAATGAGTCCCAAGCTGAGCATCAGGCTGCCCCCGATCAGCAGCTGGAGCAGGATAACCGTCGTGAATCCACTGGCAGCATGACCGGAAAACCAGTTGACCAGCGTCTGGATCGCCAGCAAGACGGAACCAGTCAACATCAGAGCTCCGAGCACGGAGATAAACTGCAGCGGCATGACGGAGAAACTGGTGATGGCATTGATGCTCAGCCCCATCAGCTTGAAAATCGACCAGCGGCTGCCACCCACCTGGCGGGCTGCCACTTCAAAAGGGAAGGTGGTGCGCTTGAAACCGAGCCAGGCCGACAGACCGCGGAAAAAGGTGTCATGCTCACCGAGGCGGCGCCACTCCTGGACGACGCGGCGGTCCAGCAGTTTGAAATCCGAGGCATTGCGCAGGTCATAGCCGGAAAACCAGCGGAACAACCCATAGAAGACCTGGGCGTTCAAACGGCTGCCGAGACTTTCCTTGCCCCGGGTTACTTTGACCCCTTCGACCACCTCGAAGCCGGATTCCCAGAGCCGGACCATGTCCGGAATATGCTGGGGTGGATGCTGCAAATCGCCATCCATCAGGACAACAGCATCCCCGGTCGCGGCATCGAGGGCGGCGCAGATCGCGGCCTCCTTGCCGAAATTTCTGGAAAAACGGATGCCGTGGATCCTGCGATCCTCCTGGCTGGCCAGAGAAATCGCCTGCCACGTCAGATCGCGCGAACCATCGTCCACCAGGACGAGCTCAAACTCATGGCCGGTGCTTTCCAGAATTGGCATCACGGTTGCCAAAGTCAACGGAATCTGCTGTTCTTCATTATAGAAAGGAATCAGGAGTGAAATTTTCAAGCGGCTTGGACCTCCTGTAATAAGTTGCATTTTGCCACAGCGGGCCAGACAGCGTCAAACGTGGAAATCCGTCCCGCCAAATCAGCTGCAAATCCTGTCAAAACGACGAAATAAGCTCAAATCTCCCCCTCTTAGGGCCATTTCGATTGAAAAGCAAGTCCTGCGGCGGTATGATATGGTGTACTGTTCAGCGCTTAAGATAAACAGGAGTGTGACTAATATGGCAATGGTTCTGAAAAAATCTGTCGAGGACATCCAGGTATCCGGCAAACGTGTCATCGTTCGCGTAGACTTCAACGTGCCGCTTGACAAAAAGACCGGTGAAATCACGGATGACAAACGCATCCGTGCGGCACTGCCGACCATCAGCTACCTGGTCAAACAGGGTGCCAAGGTCGTCCTTGTTTCCCACCTGGGCCGTCCGAAAAGTGGACCGGAGGCCAAATTCTCGATGAAACCGGCTGTAGACCGCCTGGCAGAACTTCTGGGCCAACCGGTTGCTCTGGCAGCTGACGTCATTGGCGAAGATGCCAAGGCCAAAGTTGCAGCCCTCCAGGATGGCGAGGTCGTCATGCTGGAAAATGTCCGATTCCATAAAGAAGAAACCAAAAACACCCCTTCATTTGCCCGCGAGCTGGCTTCGCTGGCTGATATTTTTGTCAATGACGCGTTTGGCACCGCCCACCGCGCCCATGCTTCGACCGCCGGCCTGGCCAACTACCTGCCGGCTGTCAGCGGCTACCTGATCCAGAAAGAGCTCGATGTCATGGGCGGCTCGCTGGACAATCCGAAACGCCCCTTCGTCGCCATCCTCGGCGGGGCCAAGGTCTCCGACAAAATCGGCGTTATCGAGAACTTGATCGACAAAGTCGACACCCTGATCATCGGTGGCGGCATGGCCTACACGTTCTTTGTCGCCCAGGGTCATACGATCGGCAATTCCCTCGTCGAGGCTGACAAGGTCGAAATCGCCAAGGCTCTCCTGGAAAAAGCAGCAGCCAAGGGCATCAACATGCTCCTGCCTGTCGACAATGTCATTGGCACCCATTTTGCACCTGACTGCGAAGCCAAGGCCATTCCCTCGGACGAAATTCCGGACGGCTGGATGGGCCTCGACATTGGTCCTGAAACGGTCAAGAATTTCACCGGTGCGGTCAAAGATGCCGGCACCGTCGTCTGGAATGGCCCGATGGGTGTCTTCGAGTTCGAACGCTTTGCCAATGGTACCCGTGAAGTGGCCAAGGCTATTTCCGAATCCAACGCGATCTCGATCATCGGCGGGGGTGACTCTGCTGCTGCCGTCGAACTGCTGGGTTTTGCTGACAAGGTCACCCACATCTCCACCGGTGGTGGTGCATCCCTCGAATACCTCGAAGGCAAAGTCCTGCCCGGCGTTGACTGCCTGATGGACAAGAATCCCCGCCGCACCTTTGCTGCTGGCAACTGGAAGATGAACAAAGGCGTCCCTGCTGATGCCGTCAAGATGATCAACGAGCTCAAGCCCCTGGTGGCCAATGCGGCCTCCCAGATTGCCCTCGGCATCCCGTTCACCGCACTCTCGGCCGCTCTCGAAGCCACCGCCTACAGCAATGTCAAAGTCGCCGCCCAGAACTGCCACTTTGAAGAGTCTGGCGCTTTCACCGGTGAGATCTCCGCCCGCATGCTGGCAGAGATGGGCGTTCCGTACGTCATCATTGGCCATTCTGAACGACGCGAGTATTTCGCCGAGACCGACGAAACCGTCAACAAAAAAGCCAAGGCTGCCCTGACTTGGGGTGTCCGGCCGATCATCTGCTGCGGCGAATCCCTGGCCCAGCGTGAATCTGGCGAAACCTTCACCCTGATCGATGGCCAGATCACGGCTGCCTTCGCCGGCATCCCGGCCGAGAAGACCCATCTGATCACCATCGCCTACGAACCGATCTGGGCCATTGGCACCGGGAAAGTTGCCACTGACGAGCAGGCCCAGGAAGTCTGCGCCTTCATCCGTGGCCTCGTTGCCAGGATCTACGACGAGCAGACCGCTGCCGCCATCCGCATCCAGTACGGCGGTTCCGTCAATGCCAAGAATGCAGCCGGCCTGTTTGCCCAGCCGGACATCGACGGCGGCCTCGTCGGCGGTGCCTCGCTCAAAGCCGAAGATTTCTCAGTCATCTGCAACGCCGGAGCCTGATTTGGCCAGCCGCGCCTGATTCATCCACCAAGGCCGCGGGTCCTGCCTCATGGCAGGATCCCGGCCTTTTGCATCGAAAGGAGCCCTTGCCATGACGACCCTACCTAAACGCCCCGTCGCCCTGATCATCCTGGACGGTTTCGGGGTCAATACCGAAACCATCGGCAATGCCGTCAAGGCGGCCAAGACACCCAACCTTGACCGCTACCTGGCCGAATACCCCAACACCATGGTCCGCACCAGCGGCATGGATGTCGGTCTGCCGGACGGCCAGATGGGCAATTCCGAGGTCGGCCATACCAATATCGGCGCCGGCCGGATTGTCTACCAGGAATTGACCCGCATCACCAAATCCATCCGCGATGGCGATTTTTTCACCAACGAAGCCCTGCTCAAAGCGATTGCAAACGCCAAAGCCAAAGACACGGCCTTGCACCTGTTCGGCCTCGTTTCCGATGGCGGCGTCCACAGCCACAACAACCACCTGTATGCTCTGGTCGAGCTAGCCAAGCGCCAGGGACTCGAAAAGGTCTTTGTCCATTGCTTCTTTGACGGCCGAGACGTCCCACCGGATTCCGCCAAGGGCTATACCGAGGAGCTTGAAGCCAAGCTTAAGGAGATTGGTGTTGGCAAGATCGCCTCGATCATGGGCCGCTATTATGCGATGGACCGTGACAATCGCTGGGAGCGCGTCGAAAAAGCCTACCGCGCCATGGTCACCGGTGAAGGCAACCAGGCCACCGATGCCGTCGCCGCAGTCGCCGCTTCCTACGAAGCCGGCATCCTGGATGAGTTCGTCATCCCGACCGTCATCACGGCAGACGGCGCTCCGGTCGCAACCATCCAGGACAATGACAGCGTGATCTTCTTCAATTTCCGCCCCGACCGGGCCCGGGAAATCACCCGCTGCTTCATGCAGCCGGACTTTTCCGGATTTGCCTTGCCGAAGGGCCATTTCCCGCTGACTTATGTGACCCTGACCCAGTATGACAAGACCTTTAACGACTACCCAGGACTGACAGTCGCCTACCATCCGACCAGCCTGACCAATACGTTTGGCGACTACATCGCTCAGAATGGACTGACCCAGTTGCGCATCGCTGAAACCGAAAAATATGCTCACGTCACCTTCTTTTTCAACGGTGGCGTCGAGAAGGAATTCCCCGGCGAAGACCGTTGCCTGATCCCGTCCCCCAAAGTGGCCACCTATGACCTGCAACCGGAAATGAGTGCCTACCTGGTTGCCGAAGAGGCCGTCAAACGGGTCCACTCAGGCAAATACGATGTCATCATCCTCAATTTTGCCAACTGTGACATGGTGGGTCACACCGGTGTCTTCGAAGCGGCTGTTGCGGCTGTCGAAGCGGTCGATACCTGCACCGGACAGGTTGTCGATGCGATCCTGGCCCAGGGTGGCATCGCCCTGATCACCGCTGACCACGGCAATGCCGAACAGATGATCGATCCAGAGACCGGCGGGGCTTTCACTGCTCATACGACCCTGCCCGTGCGCCTGATTGCCGTCGGTGACGGCAACATCCAGCTGCAGGAAGGGGTCCTGGCTGATCTGGCGCCGACCATGCTCGACCTGATGGAGATGCCCCAGCCCCAGGAAATGACCGGACATAGCCTGATTCTCTGACAAGAACTGTGTTCAACGTTACGGAATTGTGCTATAATTGCGTTTGGCTCGACGCCTTCTGCGCCAGTCCGCGCAACCGTCTGCCGGGCTCAGATGACTCTATGCGATCCATTTTTTGAACTTATAAAGGAGAGTGTCACATGGCTAACCAAAAGAAGTACATGACCATGGACGGCAACACCGCTGCTGCGTATACCTCGTACGCGTTCACCGAAGTTGCCGGCATCTACCCCATCACTCCGTCGTCACCAATGGCTGACTACACGGATCAGTGGGCACAGGAAGGCCGTAAGAATATTTTTGGCCAGACCGTCAATGTCGTTGAAATGCAATCCGAGGGTGGCGCTGCCGCAACGACCCATGGTGCGCTGGCAACCGGTGCCCTGGCAACAACCTATACGGCTTCCCAGGGTCTTTTGCTGATGATCCCCAACATGTACAAAATCTCAGGTGAGCTGCTCCCGGGTGTTTTCCACGTCACTGCCCGTGCATTGGCCGCCCATGCCCTGTCCATCTTCGGTGACCATGCGGACGTCATGGCTTGCCGCCAGACTGGTTTTGCGATGCTGGCTTCCTCGTCTGTCCAGGAAGTCGTCGACCTCGCTGCCGTCGCCCATCTCGCCGCGATCAAGGGCCGCGTCCCGTTCCTGCATTTCTTTGATGGTTTCCGCACCTCGCATGAAATCCAGAAAATTGAAGTCCAGGATTATGCCGATCTGGCCAAGCTCGTCGACATGGACGCCGTCAAAGCCTTCCGCGCCCGCGGCCTGTCTCCCAACCACCCCACCCTGCGCGGCACCGCCCAGAACCCGGACATCTACTTCCAGGGCCGTGAAGCTGCCAATCCTTACTACAATGCCTTGCCGGCCGTCGTTGACTACTATTTCGACGAAATGAACAAGCTCACTGGCCGCAACTACCAGGCTTTCAACTACTATGGCGCTCCGGATGCAGAACGCATCATCATCGCGATGGGTTCGGTCTGCGAAGCCGTCGAGGAAACCATTGATCTGCTGATCGCCCGTGGCGAAAAAGTCGGCATGGTCAAGGTTCACCTGTACCGTCCATTCTCGGTCGAGCGCTTGATGGCCGCCGTCCCCAAATCAGTCAAGAAAATTGCTGTCCTCGACCGCACCAAAGAACCCGGCGCCTATGGCGAACCGCTGTTCCTGGATATTGCCGCAGCCTATGCTGGCCAGGAGAATGCTCCG
>JAQUEY010000036.1 GCA_028684955.1 Eubacteriales bacterium | reverse complement strand
AATCCGTCCTGGAATTTGCCCGGACCAGCCATCTGTCTGCGGCCTGGGCGTTGCGCCTGGTTCAGTTCGGCGTTGTTCGCGGACTGGATAACGACCTGTCATCAGGCCGTCCTGAACAAAAGGCGAAAGCC
This sequence comes from Eubacteriales bacterium, assembly GCA_028684955.1. Lineage (GTDB taxonomy): Bacteria > Bacillota > Clostridia > Saccharofermentanales > UBA5734 > UBA5734. Next base: position 17,367 of record JAQUEY010000036.1, on the reverse strand, counting down.
CAAGTCTATGAAATCTGCTTTGGCAAGGCCTGCCTGGCCAGAGGCGCTCGACACATCCAGACAGCACTGGAGAAGCAGGCAGTCATACAGGCCGCGGATCCGGATGCCAGACCTGTAAAAATCAAAACATGCTCTTGCCTGCACCGCTGCAGCAAGGGTCCGGTGGTCCGATTGGATGGCATTCTTCACGAAAAATTTCCAATCCCGGAATAGGCAGCTGTTTTTATTGACAACATTCGTTCGTTTTTAATAGAATGAATGCGATGCTAATATCGCATTTGCGTCAACCATACGTGAAACTTGAAAAGTAAATATTGGAGGTGATTGCCATTAATTGGCTAATTAATTTGCTTATCGGCCTGTTCGCCGGCGCCATCCTGGCTGCCGTTGCAACAATTGCGTACTACCGCCAGGGATTTTCCAAACAATCCGTTGCCTTGAAATCTGCATCAGAACAAGCAGAGACCGAGGCCGCCAAACTCCTGGGCGAAGCGCAAAAGGCTGGTGAAAACAGAAAAAGAGAACTCCTTCTTCAAGCCAAGGAAGAAATCCACAAAGCTCGCCTGGAATTCGAAAAGGATGTCCGAGAGAAGAAAGCCGAGCTTCAGCGCGAACGGAGCCGTCTCGACCAGAAAGAAGAAGCCCTCGATCGCAAGATTGAAACGCTCGAACAGAAAGAAGATGCGCTTGACACCCGAGTCAGTGATGTCCTGGCACTCGAAGAAAAAGCGCGTGAGATTGAGCGTCAGAAGATCATCGAATTGGAGCGCATCTCCAGTTTGTCCGTAGATGATGCCAAGAACCTGGTCCTGGATGAAGCCCGTCAGGCCTATCGCCACGACATGGCTGTCATGCTGCGCCAGATGGAAGAAACTGCCAAAGAAGAAGCCGATCGCAAAGCCAAGGAGATCATTGTCACATCGATCCAGCGGTACGCTGCCGATTATGTCTCTGAATCCACGGTTTCGGTCGTAGCCCTGCCCAGTGACGAAATGAAGGGCCGCATCATCGGCCGTGAAGGTCGTAACATCCGTGCCATTGAAACCATGACCGGCGTCGACCTGATCATCGATGATACCCCTGAAGCTGTCATTTTGAGCAGTTTTGACCCGATCCGGCGCGAGATTGCCCGGATAGCCCTGGAAAAACTGATCGTCGACGGCCGGATTCATCCTGCCAGGATTGAAGAGATGGTCGAAAAAGCCCGCAAAGAAGTCGACGCCACCATCAAGGCTGAGGGTGAGCGTGCCGTTTTTGAAACTGGCATGATCGGCATACATCCGGAAATCATCAAACTGCTCGGTCGCCTGCGCTACCGCACCAGTTACGGCCAGAATGTCCTGCAACACTCTGTCGAGGTCTGCTGGATGGCCGGCATGATGGCCGCAGAACTCGGCCTGGATGTCATGATGGCCAAACGGTGCGGACTGCTCCACGACATTGGCAAAGCTGCCGATTTCGAGATGGAAGGTTCACACATCACGCTGGGTGCAGAAATCGCCCGCAAGTACAAAGAAGGTCCGGAAGTCATCAATGCGATCTTGTCGCATCATGGTGAAGTAGAGCCAGACTCGATGATCTCGGTTCTGGTTGCCGCTGCCGATGCCATCTCAGCAGCCCGTCCGGGTGCCCGGCGCGAGAATCTGGAGAACTACGTCAAACGGATCCAGAAGCTTGAAGAAATTGCCAACTCTTTTGCCGGCGTTGAGAAATCGTTTGCCATCCAGGCTGGTCGCGAAGTCCGAGTCCTGGTCAGTCCGGAAAATGTCAAGGACGACGAGATGATCCTCAAAGCCCGGGAAATCTGCAAGAAAATTGAAGAAGAACTGGACTATCCTGGACAAATCAAAGTCCACATCATCCGAGAATCCCGAGTCACTGAATTTGCCAAATGACATCTGGCAGGTGAAAAACTGATTCATCAACTGAAAAGCGTCCCGCAAGGGGCGCTTTTTTCATTCTGGCCATAGGCTTGTCAACTGGCCAGGATGGGTTGCTGACGCTCTTCAGATGCTGCCAAACCTCGATTTTTCCCTGTATTTGCTATATAATCAGCGGATGACTGGAGGACTTGAGATTTGCAAATCATGATGATCGGCGACATCGTCGGTGCAACAGGCCGGCGGATGCTGAAAGAGATGTTGCCTGGACTGAAAAAACGCCACGCGGTCGATATCTGCCTGGCCAATGGCGAAAATGCAGCCGCTGGTCTGGGTTTGACCCCCCGTCTGGCCAATGAAATCCTGGCCATGGGGGTTGACCTCATTACGCTGGGTAATCACACCTGGTCCAGACGCGAGCTCGTTGAACGCATCGACACGTTACCCCAGGTGATCCGGCCGGCTAACGGACCCGCCAGCTGGCCTGGCCAGGGATTCAAGGTCATCAACCATCCTGCCGGCAAGCTTCTTGTTGCCAACCTGCTGGGACGCGTGTTCATGGAACCCCTCCATGACCCGTTCACAACCATGGACCTGCTGCTGGAGCAAGCCCGGGAAAAGCAGCGAATCCCGCTGGCCGTGGTCGATTTCCATGCCGAAGCCACTGCGGAAAAAATGGCCATGGGCTATTACTTGAATGGCCGGGTCACACTGGTTGCAGGGACACATACGCATGTCCAGACGGCAGATGAACGCATTCTGGATCGCGGCACAGCCTACATCACCGATGTCGGCATGACAGGACCTTTCGAGGGTGTGATCGGCATGGATCCGGCATCGTCCCTGCGCCGTCTGGTCGAACACTTGCCTGCTCCCTATGAGGCAGCGGGTGGCAAAGGTCAATTTTCTGCTGTGGTGATCACGGCTGATCCCACCACTGGTCGGGCCACCGCCATTGAGCGGATCCAGATCCGGGAATGATCCGCACGTTTAGGACAAGGATGCTCGTCGTACTGGCGATCCTTTTGTTCATGACTGTTCCAGCAGGCTGTGTCCGGACTATTCCGGCACAGACCGACAGCCTGGCCACCGAAATCACGCCGGCTGAAACCACCAAAGCGCTGGTGGTTGACAGGGGACCATCCGGGACCTTGCGCCTGTGGTGGGATTCTGCCGTGCCGCAAAACCCACTGCTGGCATCCAGTGCCAGCGCCAGAGCAGCGTATTCCCTGGTTTTCGGCCAACTGTTCCGGCTCGACGCCAACTGGCAGCCCCAGCCTGAACTGGTGCAGGATTTTGGCTACAGTGAAGCTCGTCTTCAGCTGACTGTGTCCTTGCGCCAAGACATCACTTTTCATGATTCCAGCCCTGTGACGGCCAGTGACGTCCTGACCACACTCAACGAAATCCAGCGTCTGGGATCATTTTCGCCGTATGCAGAGGCGCTGTCTTCGTACTCAAGCGGCCGTCTGATTGATGCCAGAACACTGGTCCTGCAGTTGTCCAGACCGGATCCGGCTTTTCTTTATGCCTTGACGTTTCCGATCCTGAAGGCCAGCGAAGTTGCCCTGCCTGACGGCAGCCTCTGGCAGGGGACCAGGACCTACCAGATGTCCAACCAGACCGCCGAAGGGCTGGTTTTAAACCTCGCAGCGACGAATCCTGCTGGTGAACCAAGCTCTGGTGAGCAGCGTCTCGAGCAGATTCTCATCAAAACCTATGCTTCGGCGATCCAGGCCATGCGCGGTCTGGAAGACGATGAGCTTGACCTGGCCTACCTGCCAACGGAAGCCTTGTACCAGTACCAGATGCGCAGCAGTCTGCGCCTGGACCGATTCGCCAGCCGATCCTACACGTATTTTTCTTTTGGCCAGGCCATTTCGGATCCCCTCGAGCAGGTGCGATATAAATATTTCCTCCGGGCTTTGCGCTGGACAAAGACCGGTCTCGCCTGGCCCGGGCAGGTCAGTGACATCCCGGTTCCTGCCTTTCACGCCTGTTTCGATGGCCAGCCACTGGATCTGGAACAGGTCTGGCCGGATGTGCTGGCGCAAAATGGTCTTGCGGTCACACATCCACCTGTGGCACCTGACCCTCTGGAGCAGCAGCCAGATAGTCTCCTGGTACAGACCAGCGAGGAATTGCGCATCATCTTGCCGGAACGCCAGACCATGCTTCTGGACATGGCACAACAAGCAGCAGACTGGCTCGCCGAGGCCGGCCAGACGGTAGTCGTTGTGCCCCTGCCTGAGGCTGAGTTTGCAGCTCAACTTGTTTCGGGAGACTATGCCCTGGCGTTCCAGACCGATGAGATACCAGCTTCCGCTGAGCCATCCTGGTATTTAGCACGGTCTGTCCCTGTGGAGCAGACTGCTGACGAGGGATTGCCGGAAGACGGCGCTAACCGTTATGATGAGAGTCTAAGCGCATTGGAAACCGGGTGGCCGTTTTTCAAATACCTTGGCTACAGCCAGCCTGCGGATGAAGCTGCTGCCGATGCCAGTTCCCGCCTGTATCGCCAAGTGCTCTCAGATCTGGCGATCACAGTCCCCAGCGGTGGCATTCTGCTTGGTGAAGCTGCGATCACCTATGGCGACCGGGTCATCGGCCAATGCCAGCCAACCCTTGCTGAGCCCTATCTTGGAATTGAGGAATTATGGATATGGTCTGGATCTTGATCATTACTGCCCTTGCCACTGCTGACCAGCTCATCAAAAGCCAGGTTGTCCGCCTGTTGCCAGGTGACGCCTACCATGTGGTCATCGATTCGTTTTTCTATTTAGTCAACCGGCGCAATACAGGCGCGGCCTGGAGTTTTCTTGCTGACCAGTCCTGGGGGATCGTCGTGCTTTCGGTTCTCTCGGCGTTGGCATCCTTGGCCTTGGTTGTCCTGACACTTGTCATCCGCAAAAAACGCTACCAGGCTGTGCTATCCCTGATGGCGGCCGGGGCGATCGGCAATTTGATTGACCGCGTGCGGGACGGCGGCGTCATCGATTACCTGGATTTCCATTTTGGCTCGTATGTTTTCCCGACCTTCAACCTGGCAGACATTTGCCTGGTCGTCGGCACGATACTGCTTTCGCTGTTTGTCCTTTTTGATCAAGACCAGGACAGCCTGTTCTCCAGAAAGCAAACTTATCTATCCTGAATGAGGGTGTTTGATGGAACTGTTTGAATTGATATTTGAAAATCCAGATGAATCAACTGTCCGTCTGGATGCCTGGCTTTCCGGAAAAATGCCGTTGCATTCACGGGCTTTCCTGAAAGAACTGATTGACCAGGGGCATGTCCATGTAGACGGCAAACCCGTCAAACCTTCCTACAAGGCGAAAAACGGCCAGATCGTGGCCGTCGAGTTGCCAGATCCGGTCGATTCCACGGTGCGTCCGGAAGCGATCCCACTGGACATCCGGTATGAAGATGAGTGGCTCCTGGTGATCGACAAGCCGCAGGGCATGGTCGTCCATCCAGCACCTGGCCATTCAGGTGGGACTTTGGTCAATGCCCTGCTCAGTTATTGCCAGGGACAATTGTCCGACCTCAACGGCGTGATCCGTCCGGGTATTGTCCACCGGATTGACAAGGACACGACCGGACTGTTGCTCGTCGTCAAGGATAATTCCGTCCACCGTGAGATTGCTGAACGGATCCGCCACCACGAGGTTTTGCGCACTTACCAGGCCTTGGTCCATGGAACGGTGACGGTTGACCAGGGGACCATCAAGGCCCCGGTCGGTCGTGATCCCAAAAACCGTCAACGCATGGCTGTCGTTGCTGATGGCAAAAACGCCATTACCCATTTCAAAGTTGTGGAGCGTCTGGCCAAGGCAACTTGGCTGGAGGTCAATCTCGAGACAGGCCGGACGCATCAGATCCGGGTCCACTGCCAGTACATTGGCCATCCGATCATTGGTGATCCAGTCTATGCCGTGGGCCGGGACACGTTCGGCCAGTCCGGACAAGTTCTGCACGCGTCCAGACTGTCATTCACCCACCCTGTGACGCAACAACCCGTTGTGGTCGACAGTCCCGTGCCCCAGTCTTTCCTGGAAGCGGTCCAGCGGTGCCGGTGAAACGTCCGTCACAAGCCCGGTCCGGGTTCTGGCAAACACCACAGAAACGCCAGAGTCTGTTCCTGTTTGTCTTGCTGTTCCTGTTTGGCGTGATCGTGACCAATCATGTGACCCTGGTCAACAAGAACAGAGAGCAGAACAACTTGGCTGCCCTGTACAAAACCCGCCAGGAGGAACTGGATGCCGCCCTGGCCCAGTACGAGAGCCTGACAGCGGAAAATGACCGGCTGCTCGAGCTCAAAGAAGCTGCCATCGCACAGGTCCTGAGCCAGGAAGGTCAGCCCGGGCTCATGGACGAGCTCAAGCGCATGCAGGCGCTGGCTGGCCTGACGGATGTGACTGGGCCGGGTCTTTCTGTGACGCTGAATGACAAGCCAGGGTTTGATGTCATCCGTGATTCAGCGGATGCCATCGTCCATGACAGCGACGTCCGCCATGTCCTTGAATTGCTCAAATCATCGGGAGCGGCGGCTCTTTCGGTCAACGACCAGCGGATCACCAATGCTTCCTATGTCTTTTGCATCGGCCCGACGATCCTGTGCAACATGCAGCGCCTGACGCCACCCTATGTGATCCGGGCTGTCGGCCAGGATCCGGAGACCATGGCCATGAGCATCCAGAATGACCCCATGCTCAGCTTGCGCCAGACACCGGAAATCGGCCTGGTCGTCTTGGTCGAAACATCCCCTGAAGTGACCTGCCCAGCCTTTGCCGGTGCAGATGATCTCAGCCCTTACATCGACAAACTGGAGGTTCCGGCTGCATGAAAACCAAGATGGTCCAATACACAGCCATGACTGTGATTTGCATGGTCCTCGGGATCCTGATCGCCCTGCAGATGAAAAATGTCAACGAAAACAAAGTGACTGCTGACAGACTGGAAGATTTGCAGTACAAGCTGATCGATACGGCGAACAAGAATGCTGAATTGAACACCCGCAATGCTGAGCTTTACCAATACATCTCACAGCTGGAAAATGATTATGCCCAGGGCAGTGCCAGCATCGAAACCATCATCAAGGAAAAAGAACGCCTGGCCATTTTTGCCGGTCTGCGCGAGGTCAAGAACTATGGCATCCAGATTGATATCAGCTGTTCGCCGGAAAGCCTGATCCGTGACAGTGTGATCCGGACATTTGTCAATGACCTGAGGGCCTTGGGTGCCCAGGCCATTTCGGTCAACGATGAACGCCTGGTCGCAACATCGGAAATCCGGGCCACGGCTTCGTCGATCATCATCAATGGCAACGGCTACAACCGCCAGGGAACCTTTGCCATCCGGGCAATCACAGATCCCAGCAAAGAAGCCTACATCCTTTCATATCTGGAAACCCTCAAGAAATCCGTCCTGTCTGATGCAACCCTGAGAAACGACCAGTATGAGATCTTGTTCCAGCCTGTCAAGGAACTTTTCATTCCAGCATTGAGCGAAGACAGCCTGGCGTTTAAAATTGACTTGCTGATGCCAAAGACCACCGGGCAGTGATGGAACGGAGTGTGGCAAACGGATGATGGACAAACACGTGATGGTTGACCGGCCGGAGATCGCCCAGGCAGTGGCCGGCAGTTTCAACAGCCATTTTGATGTGATCGAAAAAATGCTCGGAGTCAGGATCGAGCTTGTCTCCGGCGGCTTTGTGGTGACCGGCGATGGCCTGGATCTGGAGAAGGCCGTGGCTGTGATCGAGCGGTTGCTGGAACTGGCCCGGCAAAGTCACCCCGTCAATTTGCAGCTGGTGACCTACCTGACCGATACCGCCCGGGATGGCAACCTGGAGCAAGTCATTCACTATGCTCCTGATTCGATTGCTGTCACGGCCAAAGGGCGGCCAATCAAAAGCAAAACTTATGGCCAGCGCCAGTATGTGCAGGCAATCCGGGACCACGAGGTGACCTTTGCCATTGGTCCGGCAGGAACAGGCAAGACCTTCCTGGCTGTAGCCATGGCGGTCAATGCCTTCCGCTCCCATGAGGTATCCCGGATCATCCTGACTCGGCCGGCGGTTGAAGCAGGCGAGAAGCTGGGCTTTTTGCCCGGTGACTTGCAAAACAAGGTCGATCCCTACATGCGCCCGCTCTATGATGCCCTGCACGAGCTCATGGGGCCGGAACAGTATCTGAAGAACCTGGAAAAAGGCCTGATCGAGGTCTCCCCCTTGGCCTACATGCGTGGCCGTACCTTGGACGAGGCGTTCATCATTCTCGATGAAGCGCAAAACACCACCCCAGAGCAGATGAAAATGTTCCTGACCCGGCTGGGTTTCAATTCCCGGGCGGTCATCACGGGTGACATCACCCAGATTGATCTGCCAGGCGACCGGAAATCCGGTTTGAAGGAAGCCCGGAAGATTTTGTCTGAGGTCGAGGGCGTTTCTTTTGTGGAGCTGACCCGGCGTGATGTGGTCCGGAATGCCCTGGTCCAGCGGATCATCAAGGCCTATGAACACGAAAACCAGAAGGGGGGCTAACGGATGAAACTGCCTGCCAAGATCCAGACGATCCTGACGTATCTTCTGGTTCCTGTGCTTCTGATCATTGCAGTGGCGGCGATCTATTACGGATCGATACCAGAGAAATATCCTCTGACGGTCGGAGATACCAGCCCCTACGACATCACGGCTTCACGCAGCATCCGGGACAAGGCGGCGACGGACCAGCGGGCCAACAAGGCAGCTGCGGATGTCGAAATCGTTGTGGTCCGTTCCGAAGCGATCGTGGCCGAAGTCATGGGGCGTTTTGACCTGTTTTTCGACCAGATTGCTGCCCTGCGGACAGAACTGTTCCCTGAGCCTGGCAGTGATGCGGATCCTGACCAGCCTGCGGCGTCTGATGCGACCATCCGCAACCTGGTGACAGAACTCGTGCGCGACTTTGACCGGGACATGGGCCTGGTCGTCTCCTCGGATGATCTCGAGATCTTTTTACGCATGGATCCTGAGCGATTCAGGAGTGTGCGCGGTCATGCCCGTTCCATCGCCACCCTGATCATGAGTGAACCGGTCGATTCGTATTCCTTGAATTCGGCCTTGAGCAACCGGATCGAATCCCTTGGCGACACAACCAACTTCAACCGTGAAGATGTGTCCTTGATCGGCAATGTCCTTGGGCTGATCCTGGTACCCAACATTGCCTATGATTCCATCGCCACGGAAAACGCCCGCCAGGCTGCCTTCGACAAGGTTCAGAACAATCCCGTCCTGATCAACCGTGGAGCCCGGATCATCTCCCAGGGTGATGTCATCACCAGCGAGACGTATGAACTCCTGGAAGAGCTGGACCTGATCGAGACCGATGGCTTTGATTTCCGCTACTTGATGGGGATCTTGCTGATGGTGCTGCCCTTAGCGTTCATTGCCTGGTTCTACCTGAAAAAATACGAGAACGAATCGATTCATTTGCGCAACAACCGTATTGCCCTGATCGTGGCCATTTTGATCCCACTGGTTGCTTCAGCCGCCCTGGCCAGGATCGAGCCGCTGGCTTCGCCCATCTATTTTACAGCAGTCCTGCTGGCCGCCTATTACGGTTTCCGCACCTCCAGCCTGATGGCGCTGCTCCTGACGATTGCCATCCTGCCCATGGCCGGTTTCGATCCTCTGTTTGCCGTGGTAGCCTTGAGCGGCAGCAGTGTCGCTGCCTTGTTCACCAAAGGGATTTCCCGCCGGGACAATTATGCCTACATCATCATTGCCACCGCCAGCACAAATTTCATCACAACCCTGGCCTTTGGCATCCTTTTAAAAGAAGAATGGCCTACCATCAGCCTCAATTGCGCGATCACATCACTCAGCGGGACAATATCAGTCATTGCTGCCATTGGCATCATGCCGTTGTTTGAGATGATCTTCAATTCAGTTTCACCCCTGCGCCTGATCGAGCTCTCCCAGCCGGGCAATCCGCTGTTGCGGCGCCTGTTTATCGAAGCGCCGGGCACTTCCCAGCACAGCATGATGGTGGCCAATCTGGCGGATGCTGCTGCCGAAGCCGTTGGGGCCAACCCGCTTCTGGCCCGGGTCGGCGCGTATTACCATGACATTGGCAAGCTGGAGTCCCCGATGATGTTCACAGAAAACCAGTCTGGTGAAAACCCCCATGATGCTCTCGATCCGGCCGAAAGTGCCCGGATCATCCTGGGCCATCCGGATGCCGGCGTGAGAATCGCCCGCCGCTACCGGCTGCCATCGCCCCTGATCAACATCATCCAGGAACACCATGGCTCCACCATGCAGGCTTTTTTCTACCAGAAGGCCAAGCGACTGGCAGAAGAAAACGAGACCGAAGAACCCGATGCCAGCCTGTTTCGCTACCGATGTCCGGTCCCATCCAGCCGGGAATCTGCCATTGTCATGCTGTCAGACTCAGTCGAAGCCGCCATGAAATCGACCAGCACGCACCAGCTCGAGGCCGCTGAGAGCCTGATCCGCCGGATCATCAAGATCAAGAATGAGCAAGACCAGCTGGTCCATTCCGGCCTGTCCTTCAGGGACATCGAAACCATCATCGCCTCGTTCCTGCAAGTTTATGCCGGACATTTCCACGAAAGGGTCAAATACCCCGATGCAAATCCAGTTCGTCAATAAGCAGCGCAAATATCCCACCGAACAGGCCAGAGCCCTGGTTGAAGCCATCCTGAGTGAATTAGAGACGCAGGTGACTTTTTGCCGCCAGATGGAAAAGAAAGGGACCACCTGTGCTCTTGCTGTCACGTTCGCCAGTCAGACACAAATCCGCCGGATCAACGCGGAAACCCGCGGGATTGACCAAGTCACCGATGTCCTGTCCTTTCCCATGCTTGAACTTGGCGACGGCAAGCTCCGAGCACCTTTGCAGGCCTCTGACCTCGATCGCTCCTCCGGCCAGCCGGTTGTTTTTCTCGGGGACATCCTGATTTGCCTGGAAAAAGCCGAGCTGCAGGCCCATGAGCTGGGTCACCGGTTTGAGCGAGAAATTGCCTTTCTGGCTGCCCATGGCTTTCTCCATTTGCTTGGCTATGACCATGACACGCCCGCGAGGGAAAAAAACATGCTGCGCCAGCAGCGGGCAGCCCTGTTGAAACTGGGTTTGAACCGCGACACAGCAACAAGAGACGTACAAGGAGATCTTTCATGACCGAATCAACTGAATTCCGTTCCGGATTTGTATCGCTCGTCGGACGGCCAAATGTAGGCAAATCGACGTTGCTCAACCAACTGGCCGGTCAGCGCCTGGCCATCACGTCGCCCAAGCCGCAAACGACCCGTTCGACCATCCGGGCCATCCTGGATGAGCAAGATGCCCAGATCGTCTTTGTCGACACGCCTGGCTTACACCAGCCAAAAAGCAAGCTGGGCCGCTACATGGCTGATTCCGCCCGCATGGCCCTGGCTGAATCGGACATTGTCCTGCTTCTGATTGAGGCTGGATTTTCACCCCGGGTCCTGGACTTGGAAAAAAGGGTGCTTGACCAGCTCAAAGGCAGTGCAAAACCCGTCATCCTGGTCATCAACAAAGTCGATGTCAACGAAAAGGAAGCCTTGCTGCCTTTGATCGCGGCTTTCAGCCAGGCTTTTGACTTTACGGCGATCATCCCGGTCAGTGCCAAGACCGGCGACGGAATGGCTGTACTGATCGGAGAAATCAAAAAGCATTTGCAGCCGGGGCCGCGCTATTTTCCGGAAGACAGCCTGACGGACCAGACCGAGCGCATGATCGCAGCGGAACTGATCCGGGAGCAGATCCTGAAAAAAACCCACGAAGAAATTCCCCACGGCACTGCGGTATCGATCGAATCGTTCAAGGAAGACTTCGATGCTGCGGGTGAACGCGTCCGGGTCACCATCGAAGCGACCATCCTGTGCGAGCGGGACACCCACAAAGGCATCATCATCGGCAAGCGCGGCAGCATGCTGACAGCCATCGGAACCGATGCCCGCAAGGAGATCGAAGCCATGCTGGACTGTCCGTGCTATCTGGATCTGTTCATCAGGGTCAGGGAAGACTGGCGCAATCGCCAGAACATTCTCAATGACTTGGGCTACCACTCCTGATCACCGATGTCTCATGAGCACGTCCGTGGCTTTGTCCTGCGTGAGGTCGCCCTCGGTGAAGCCGACCGGCTGATCGAAATCCTCACAACCCAGAAAGGCCTGGTGACGGCTCTGGCACGGGGATCGCGGCGGGTTAGGAGTCCCTTGCTGGCTGCGACGCAGATCTTTGCCCTGAGCGATTTCACCCTTTTCAACTACAAAGGCCGCACCACCATCGATTCAGCCGAACTGGTCGAACCCTTCCTGCGCTTGCGCGAAGACCTCGACCGCCTGGTCTGTGCCGCCCATCTGGCAGAAGTTTTCCACGATCTTGTGCGTGATGACTTGTCAGATGACCGGATGTATGTCCTGTGGGCCTATTCCTGCCACGCCATCTCGAGCCAGCCAGATCCGCTCCTTGTGACGCATGTGGCTCAGCTCAAGGCCTTGGCAGTCTCAGGATTCACCCCGCAAATTTCCTACTGCCAGTCATGCAAAAGCACCCAGATCATTGAAGGCTGGTTTGACTTTCAATCACAAGGCCTGGTGTGTCCCAAAGACTACAGACCCATCCAGGGCCAGGCTGTGCTGAGGCTGTCTGCACCGGCACTGGCTTGTCTCAGACATATCCTCCAGAGTCCTGTCGAACGCTTGTTTGCATTCAATGTGTCTGACCCGGTCCAAAAGGAAATCCGTGTGTTTTCCGAACAGTATCTGACCGTCATCATGGAAAAGAAGTATCAGCGTCTTTCGTTGCTTCAGGATCTGTGATCGGACCAGAATTCGCTGAGCATCCGGACCATGGTTTCCTGGTCTGTGATCTCGGCCGGCTGCCAGTCCCGGGGGAACAAAGCCCTGTATTCCGGTTTTTGGTAACGGTCATCGATCAAAAGCACAAAACCCGTGTCTGATTCCGAGCGAATGACCCGGCCAGCTGCCTGTTGGACTTTGTTAAAGCCCGGAAACTGGTAGGCATATTCAAAACCCCGGCCCAAACGGCTGGCAAAATACTGGCTCATGATCTCACGCTCCGGGCTGAGCTGGGGCAAGCCAACACCTACAATCACCACGCCACTGAGTCGTTCGCCCGTCAAATCAATACCTTCATTGAACAAACTGCCCAGGACGGCCAGACCAACCAGGGTTTTGCTGCCGTAGCGCTCGAACCGGTTGAGGAAAGCCTGTTTTTGCTTTTCATCCATGCCGGGGACCTGGACGATGAAATCCAGGTCGGAGCGATCTTTTTGCATCCTGAGGATCTGGCGCACCTTGGCCAGGTAAGCGTAGGAGGGCAGGAAGACCAGGTAATTGCCGATTCGTGTGCGCGCCGCAGCCAGGATTTCCTCAACAATAGGTACGATGGTCGCGGTGCGGTCTTGGAAACGGGTCGAAAAGCGCGTTTCCAGGAGGACAAGGAAATTCTCCGGCGGGAACGGCGAAGTCAGGCTGAGCTTTTCCGGGGGACTGCTGCTGCCATCACTGTCCAGCAGACCGATGTAGTAGTCCAGCGGATTCAGTGTGGCTGAAAAAAAGACGACGGGATGGCGATCCCGGTAGACATCGGTCAGGAAAGTCGATGCATCGAGACACATCAGACGGACTTTGGTCGCCTTTTCCTCCTGGAAAGCGGTCGTGATGTAGGCCGGTCCATAGAAGAGTTCCGCCACTTTGTTGAAAAAATGTGCTGCCAGGAACAGGTCGAGAATTTTTTTCGCATCTGGGTCGTCGGCATGGTCTTCCAGATACTGTCGGCATAAGAAAATGATCCGGCCCAGGAGCTTGAGAAGGTGCACCGGTTTTTGCGTCATGGCCAAGAACTGGTCACTTTGCATCAATCGTCCGGTCTGGTCTGGTTCTACAGCTGCAAAACCGGACTGGCCTGTGACCACAGGCGACTGCGCGTCAGATGGAACTGGCAGGATCTGTGCAGCCAGACGCTCTCGGTACTGGTCCAGGCGCATCAGGGCCTGGGCCAGGTATGGATGTTGATCCTTGATCACCGGCAAGGCTTCCTGGATGAGGGAGAAGTCAAAATCGGCGCTGTACATGCCCCGGGATCGATCGGGCAGATTATGCGCTTCGTCTACCAGGACCAGATGGGTTTGGTCTGAATTGTTGAAGAAACGGTCCAGCTGGATCCGCGGGTCAAAGACATAGTTATAGTCGCCGATGATGACATCACAGTACAGTGCATAATCCAGAGACAATTCGAAAGGACAGACTTGGTGGGTCTGGGCAATGGACCGGATCTGCTCAGGATGACAGTGGCCGCCTGTTTTCAGGAGATCCGCCAGCGCGGCCGGCAGATTTTTGTAGTAGGCGATGGCAAAGGGGCATAGGCGGACGTTGCAGAACAGCTCGGGTGCGAGGCAGCTTTTCTCTTTGGCCCGCAGGGTCAGACTGCGCAGAAACAGGCCCTGGGCCCGCAGATCCTGCAGGGCCTGCTCAGCCACTTTGCGGGTTGACGTCATGGCAGTCAGGTAGAAGACCCGGTCGATTTGATGATGGGATAGCAGCCGGATGGCGGGGAAGAGGACAGACAGGGTCTTGCCTGTTCCGGTCGGCGCCTGGGCAAAGAGAACGCCTTTTTGCCGGGTGATGCCAATGACTTCCTGCATCAGGCGTTTCTGGCCCGGCCTGAGGGCAGGAAAAGGGAAGGGACAGGTCTTGGCACTTTCATCGCGCAACTTGTGTCCGGACAGGATCTGGCTGGCCAGGCTGGCAAAGCGCTCAGCTGTCTGCAGGAAAAAATCGTGCAAGTTCTGCCGGGACTTTATGCGGCGATGCTCAATGAGTTCGAATGTCTCCTGGCTGATGTAGCATAGGCCCACGGTGATTTCAGGCTGGCCAGAACCAAGCAGGAAGAGATGGGCATACAGCATGGCCTGCGCCCAGTGGACAGAATCCCCTTGTTCCGGTAAAAAACGTGCAGAACCAGCAAAGCTTTTGGCTTCGATCAGGATCGTCTCGCCACCCTCCTGCACAACCAGGTCACAGCGGCCACTGACCTGGAGCAGGACCGTCTGGCAGGCCGCCTCGCCACTGAGGCGATACTCCGCTGTAACTGCATCCTTGCCCAGCCGTTCGATGTAATGACGGACCAATTTCTGGTGCAGGCGCGTCCCTTCTGCGCCACTGACGGAGGCATAGGAAGGGCCGCCCAGACCGCCCTGGCGATGGACAGCCTCAGCCAAAGTCCGGACGGCAACCGGCAAAACCGGCAAGGCAGGGGGTAGATGGACAGAATCAGAATCAAGAGTCATTTCAGCCACCTCCTACAGCATACAGGTGTTTCAGAGCTCGATTTTTTTCGAAAAAATACAAAAACTGCATCGAATGTGCTGTTACACGAAACGATGCAGTTCTTGATGGTGCGGAGAACAGGACTTGAACCTGCATGACCTCTCGATCACTAGTACCTGAAACTAGCGCGTCTGCCAATTCCGCCATCTCCGCGGGACGTTGATTATAATAACCTGCCGATGGTCAAATTGCAAGTCCTGATTTATAATTTTAGAGCACTTATTTTTGGAGGGCAAAAATGAACCAGAAACTGGAACAATTCAAACAGATGATCCGTGGCAAGCAGGTTGCCGTCCTCGGGGTCGGCATCAGCAACCGCCCTTTGATCCGCTTCATTCACCAGCTCGGCGCTCGCGTCACCGCTTTTGACATGCTGGCGGAAGACGATCCGGTCCTGAGCCGGACACAGGCTGATTTTGCTGCCGAAGGCATCGAGCTGAACTGGTCCCTCGGTCCGGATTACCTCGACCGGCTCTTTGGCTTTGACCTGGTGTTCCGCACGCCCAAGATGCGTCCCGATGTGCCCCAGCTTCTGGCCGAGCGCGAACGGGGGGCCATCATCACTTCTGAGATGGAGGTTTTCATGGCGCTTTGTCCCGCCCGGATCTTTGCGATCACCGGTTCGGATGGCAAAACGACCACCACGACCCTGATCAGCCTGATCCTGAAAGAAGCCGGCTACACGGTCCATCTGGGTGGCAACATTGGCACACCACTCCTGGACCGGATCGACCAGGTCCAGCCGATGGACATGGTCGTGCTCGAACTATCGAGTTTCCAGCTTTCGAGCATGCGTCAAAGCCCGGATGTGGCGGTTGTGACCAATGTCACCCCCAATCATCTCGATGTCCACAAAGACTACCAGGAATACATCGATGCCAAGAAAAACATCTACCTGTACCAGTCGTTCATGGGGCGCCTGGTTTTAAACAATGAGAATTACGTCACCCGGTCAATGATTCCCGAAGCCCGCGGCGAGACGATCCTGTTTGCCCGGAAAAACCCCGGTCTGGCTGCTGGGGTCGTTGTCGTCGATGGCATGATCTGCATCCGGAAAGACGGATCGGACACAGCCGTTGTTGCAACTCAAGACATCGTGATCCCGGGTAAGCACAACATCGAGAATTATCTGGCAGCCACAGCGGCCACCCAAGGCTATGTCCAGCCAGCGCACGTAGCTGCGGTGGCGACCCGGTTTGGCGGCGTGGAGCACCGGCTCGAGCTGGTGCGCGAGCTGGAGGGTGTGCGCTATTACAACAGCTCGATCGATACCAGTCCGACCCGGACCAAGGCCGCCTTGCTGGCCCTTTGGGACCGCAAGGAAAAGGTTGTCCTGATCACCGGTGGCAAGGACAAGAAATGTGACTACTCCGGCCTGGGCGAGGCGATTGCCAAAGTGTCCGGCAAGATCATCTTGTGCGGGGATAATTCGGACCTGATCCTTCATAATCTGATGCTGGAAGCGCCGATGGCGAAAGTCGATCCGGAGAACCTGGTCATCCATCGGGTTGATTCCTACGAGGAAGCCGTGGCTCTGTCTCGTTCACTGGCAAAGCCAGGAGAGATTGTCGTCCTGTCACCGGCAGGGACCAGCTTTGACAAGTTCCGCCATTTTGAAGAACGGGGCAACTTGTTCAAAAATCTGGTCAACGGACTGGATTGAACCGAATTGACATCTGAATGAACGAAAAAAGAACCATCCGGCTGGATGGTTCTCTTTTTGGTGGGGGAAGGTGGATTCGAACCACCGAAGTCGGTGACAACAGATTTACAGTCTGCCCCCTTTGGCCGCTCGGGAATTCCCCCATGTGAGTCTAATATGCGAGGTGGTGGGCCATCAGGGACTTGAACCCCGGACCGACCGGTTATGAGCCGGCTGCTCTGACCAACTGAGCTAATGGCCCATTTGCCTTGCGCGGCACCTTGCCTCAGCAACAAGGGAGATTATAGTGAAAGGGAGAGGGCATTGTCAAGCATCCGGCGTACCTTATTTAAAATGAGCGCGAAACAGAAGTCATGCCTCACATACTTTTGAGCGCGAAATAAATATACTGGAAGCATGAATAAGGAAATTGTATCTATGGCATCAAGAATCGAGGTCAC